>NZ_JBGCCO010000016.1:0-211859 GCF_041262605.1 Kitasatospora sp. GAS1066B | reverse complement strand
GTGATGACAGACCGTCACGGACATGTAGTCTATGAATCGTCGCAGTTCAGAGCTGGTATCCGAGCTCCTGCGGTCGGTAAAGTCGAGTACAAGCGCTCGCGCAGTGAGAACGTGATCAACCAGGCGCTTTTCTATTCTGCCTGGTTGCGGAACCACAAGGCTGAGTTCGAGGCGCTGGTGGCTCGGGGTCGAGGCGGCCGACGGTGTCGACTGGAGCAGTCCGCGGATCATCTGTGTGGCTGCGGGGTACAGCCGCTACGACGTCCACGCGATCGGCGAAATGAACCGCCGGATCGCCTCGTCCGTTACCAGCGCTTCGAGGGGGACATGCTGGCCCTGGAGTTGCACGCCTCGGTGTCCAGCGGTCCAAGTACGCCGGTCAGAAGCGAGGTTGACGGGATTCAGCCGTGCCGCTGGCGGCCCGGGGCGCAAGACTGTCCGTGAGGCGATCGAGCGTGCTTCGCCGGCCCTTCAGCAGTTGTACGCCGATCTCGATGCCCGGCTGCTCGCCCTGGGCGATGGCCACAGTGTCGAGCTCCGGCAGTACATCGCCTCCCGGCGCAGGTCCAACTTCGCCTGTGTGAAGGTCCTGTCGGCTGCGGACGCGCTCCTGGTGTTCTTGCGGGTGGACCCCAAGTCCGTCTCCTTGGAGGCGGGGTTCAGCCGTGACGTGACCGGTGCTTCATTGATCGCCTCCTCTCCCCATGGCCACCAATCCACCGGATTGGAGGCGTGCTGGAGCAGGTACGGCGACGTCGCGTTCGCGAGTCGGTTCATACCGGCATCGTCGCACGACCCGGACCGTCCAGCCCAGCTTCCACGCTCGACCTCACCCAGGCACCAGTCGCGGATCGCTAGTGCAGCGCCGCACTGATCCTGCGAGGGTCAGGTGGCCTTGAGCGGGGTGCCGTCGTAGGTCCATCGGAAGGGGCGGGCTTCGTTGTCGTAGGCAATAGTGAAGTCGCGGATCTGGTCGATGAGGTCGTCCCGGGAGGTGAACTCGCCGCGTCGTAGTAGTCGGCGGGCCAGGATCGAGAAGAAGATTTCGACCTGGTTCAACCACGAGGCGTGTTTGGGCGTGTGGTGGACGGTGAACCTCGGGTGGGCCGCGATCCAGGCCCGCGTGGCCTTCGAGACATGTGACGATCCGTTGTCGAGGACCAGCTGGATCGTCAGGGCAGGGTCGATGCTTCCGTCCAGAAGCCGGTGGCTGCGGGCGATGGCCGCGTTGGCGACACCGTCGGCGGCAGCCAGGGCCACCGCAGCTCGCTGGATGCGCCGCAGAGGGGCGGTGCGCGAGTGGACCAACTGCTCCAGAGCCGCCCGCTGGTTCTTGTCCCAGACCACCGTGAACGGGCTGTGCGCCGGCATGACCCACCCCTGGATTCGTCGAGCGTCGGTCATTGTCGCGCGGACGGGTGGGGCCGGCGGCGGACAGCCCCACCGGGGCCGGGGCCGGTGGCAGGATGACCGCCATGGCGAACACCCGGCGCGCGAAGCCGATCTCCCGCTCCCGGACGACACCCGGAAGCGTCGTCCACACGATCAAGGTCACCCTGCGTGGTTCCCGGCCCCCGATCTGGCGCCGGCTGGAAGTGCCGTCAGGCACCACGCTGCAGCAGCTTCACCACCTGATCCAGGCGGCCTTCGGCTGGGAGGACTACCACATGTGGGCCTTCGAGGCCGGGCAGGAGCGGTACGGGGTCGCCGACCGGGAACTCGGAATCCGCAGCGCGGCGTCCAAGCGGCTCGACCAGGCCGCCCCGAGCGTCGGCGACCGGCTTGGCTACACCTACGACTTCGGCGACGACTGGGAGCACGACATCCTCGTCGAGGCCGTCACTGACGCCGAACCGGGTACCGCCTACCCCCGCTGCCTCACCGGCCGCCGTGCCTGCCCGCCCGAGGACTGCGGCGGGATGTGGGGATATGAGTACCTCATCGAGATCCTCACCGATCCCGGCCATGAAGAACACGACGAACGCCTCGAATGGCTCGGCCTCGACACCGCGGACCAGTTCGATCCCGCTGCCTTCGACCTGGCGGAGATCAACAGCGCACTGTCCGGCTTCGCGGCCATCCTGATCGAGAACTGACGCCCCAGGGTGTGGCATCGATCGCCCCGGCCACCACGGCCGGGGCGATCCTGACCCTCGCAGGATCAGTGCGGCGCTGCACTAGGTCACGGCGCGGCGGCGTACTGCCGTTACCGGACCCCAGGAGATCGGCCCCCGACCGGCGACGGTTTCCTCGGGTGGCCTGCGGTGACCGTCTACCACTCACCGCGCGCCGATTCGTTGGGTAGGTGGGTAGGTGGGTCAGGTGTCGGCGGCGGGTTCCTGGCCGTGCCGGGAGCGGCGGAGTTGCTCGTTGATGCGCAGGGCTTCTTCGAGTTGGTCTTCGAGGATGACGATGCGGCAGGCGGCGTCGATGGCAGTGCCCTGGTCGACGAGGTCGCGGGCTCACATGGCGATGCGCAGTTGGTAGCGGGAGTAGCGGCGGTGGCCGCCCTCCGAGCGCAGGGGGGTGATGAGGCCCTGTTCGCCGAGGGAGCGCAGGAAGCCGGGGGTGGTACTGGTCATCTCGGCGGCGCGGCCCATGGTGTAGGCGGGGTAGTCGTCGTCGAGGGAGTCGGGGGTGTGGGGCCTGTCGGTCGTCGTAGTCCCTGCACCTCTCTTGGTTCCTGGGGAACGCGTCGAGGGGCCCCGGCGCCATAGCGGCTCCGGGGCCCCGAAAGGGAACAACACCATCTACCGGCCTGGGCCGGGTTCCATGTTCCGCAACTCCCCAGGGATGGGGGTGTGCGGGGATCGCGTATGCGTGACCGGAAACCACCGTCCTCGTACTCAAAAGGGGGTCTGCGGTGTCCGCCCGGCTGAATACCTCACGGGCCGGGCGATCCTGATGGTGCTCTGTCCCTCCGTTCATCCTCTGTACGGACTGATACTGCGAACTGCGAGTACTGCCAACCACTGGTGCTGCGCACACGGGTACTTCTCGGTACTGCTGAACTTCAACCACCTGAGTACTGCTACGGCCCTGACGGGCCACCTGGTCCGACAGCCAGCCCCGTCGCCCGTCCTGCTCACCTGCTCGGCTTGGAACCCCACTGCCCGGACTCCCAGCACGCGCGCCCGCAGCCTGGCGCCTTCACTGGGATACCTCGAACCGCGACTGCTTGTACCGCTTGACTCAACTTCACCTGCTGGTACTGCACCTACAACTACCGCGGTACCGCTGATCGGTGACCCCTGATACCTGCGGGTCACCTGGCCCGGCCGCCGGTCCTGTCGCCTTACTGCACCTGCTCTGGCTTCAGGACCCCACAACCGTGCCGACCTGCGAACTTCTGTAATGCTGCCCGCCAGTTCGTGTCTGGCGGGTACCGCTTGACTGCGTCTACGAGAGAAACACTAACCACAGCCGACGGCAATGTCTACTCCAGCCAGCACAGATTTTTCGGTGTTCGAAGGGAAGGTAGTCTTCGCTCCGCAGAAGGGCGGTCCGCACCCGCGGCCCGGGACAACGAGCGGCACCACGGACGGGAGGCGACGGTGGAGGGGCCACAGACGACGCGGCCGGTGCGCACGCCCGACCCGGCCACGGGGGCGTCCGTACTGGCTGCCCTCGCCGAAGCCGTCCGTGACCGGGACCAGCGCAGCCTGCGGCGGCTGCTGGCCCGCTTCGCCGAACAGGTCACCATCACCGACCTACACGCCCTGCGCGATGCGCTCGACCCTCGCCGAAGCCGACGGTCAGGCTCCCCGTAGCCGACACGTGACGGGGCGTCGGTATCACCGTGGAACCACCACCAGCGCGGCCCTGAGTGTCAGTCGGCGCGCAAGGCGGCGTCACAGGCCAGGCAGTGTTCCCGGCCCAGCGCGCCGGGAACCAGCGCTGCCCCAGGCGGTCCGGCTGCCAGCGGTCGGGCACCATGGCCGCGGTGTCCATGCCGCAGAGGGTCCGCGACCCCGGATCGTCCGGGCCATCCGAATCGGAGGGCGAGGCGTGGACCCAGCGCACCGCCAAGGCGTCGACAGGCTCCTCTCCCACCCGCTGGACGCACGCGTCCAGCGGCTCGATCAGTTCCAACACCACCACGATGCCCATGGGCCAACCGTGCGCGGTCGTGCCCGTCCCTGCACGCGGGTGCGGGAGCGGCGGGCAGCGGACCATGCCGGCCACCCCGTTTTGCGGGCCTCCGCCGGAGCCCGGGCCAGGGGTACGTCCGGGCAGGGCGGACGGAGCCGCGCCCACCGGCGATCCGCCACTGCGGGCCAATGGGTGAGGCCGACACGGGGGCGGGGCTCGCGTCCGCGGCCCCGCGGATGTCAGGCGGTGATGGCCTCGCGTTCGCCCTTGGCCGTGATGGTGATCTTGCGGGGGCGGGCCTTCTCGCTGATCGGCACGCGCACGCTCAGCACGCCCTGGTCGTAGTCGGCCTCGATCCGGTCGGTGTCCAGTGCGTCGCCCAGGAACACCTGCCGGGAGAACCGGCCCAGCACCCGCTCGTCCGCCAGCACCTCAGCTCCCTGCGGCAGCTGGGACGCGCGCTCGGCGCGCACGGTCAGCACGTTGCGCTCCACGTCCAGGTCGACGGTCTGCGGGTCGATGCCCGGCAGGTCCAGGCGCAGCACGAACACCTCGCCGTCGCGGTAGGCGACCAGCGGCATCCCCGCCGGCTGGGACGCGGTGCCGACCAGCTGCTGGGTGAGCCGGTCGAGGTCGCGAAGTCCGCGCAGGGAATCAGTGCGCATCAACAAGGGGATCAGCTCCTCACAGTCGTGAACGGTCACGGGTGCCCACGGACGGCATGGCGCCGGACCTTCCCGGCTTTACTCCCGCTGGGCACCTCGACGAGAAAGTTATAGCGCCAGCCAAGCTTTCTTGACAAGCTGGCACTCAACTTTAGGGAGCCTGGTGGACGCGACTTGGCAAAGGTCGCAGGTCAGGAGGTCGGGCATCCCTGGCAAGGTCGCCTTCGGGCCGGCGGATCGCCCCGCCGTGCATGGCGGGAGCCGGAGGAGGCGGGGGCCGTCCTGGCTGCCGGGTCCCGTGATGCGCGATCGCGGCTTCGGCGGCGATGGCGCTCGCATTCGGCGTCCAGGGGTGGTCGGCGAGGTCTTGGCGCAGGGTGCCGAGTCGGGCCAGGCAGGTGTCGATGGCGGCGATGGCGGCCCCTGTTTCGAGCCGGAGGCGTTCGCGGACCCTTTCGAGCTGGTCGTCGAGTTGCTGCCAGCGTTCCTCGGCGTTGGTGTCAGGTGCGGCGGCGGTTGCTGTCATGGCGGAGCTGGGCGGTGTGGGCGGTGAGGGCGTCGAGGCGGGTGGCGAGGTCGGGGTGGCCGGCGCCGAGGTGGGGGCGCGCGTCGGTGAGGGGTGTCATGAGGTCGGCGGCATCCGGGGTGGCGAGGGCGCTGCGCAGGGCGGCCTGGGCGGGGCGGGCCTGCGGGGTGAGGTCGGTGAGGGCGGTGATCTGGGCGGCGAGGACGCGTAGCTCGGCGGCGTTGTCGCGGGCCCAGGTCGTGACGGTGCGCTCCGCTGCCCGGCGGTCGCGGACGGCTTTGACGCGCTCGACGCCGGTGCTCGCCTCGCTGGTGGTGCTGGTTATGGGGGGCTTGAGGCGCAGGTAGCGGTTTTCGGCGGCCTGGCGGCTGGCGACGCCCATGGGGTGGGCGAGGTCGGCCCAGGTGGCGCCGGTGGCGCGGGCGCTCTCCACGAGGCTCGCCTCCCAGCCGGCGAGTTCGGTGCGCAGTTCGCGCAGCAGCATCAGGGCGGCCAGGGCTGGTTCGGGGCCGGCCTGTGCGTCGGGGCCGGGCGTGGTGCCTTCTTCCGGGGCCCGGGTCTGGGCGGTGCGGACGGCGTCGTCGATGGCGGCCAGCGCGCTGGCTGCTGCGAGGAAGGAGGCGGGGCCGGTGGGCGGGGTGCCGCACGTCGGAGGCGGCTTCGGCTTGTCACGCATCATTGTCACTCTCCGGGCGACTTCAGGAGTTGTCATTGGATGGATGACATGTTAGAACGGATTCAGGTGAAACGCATTGGCCCTGTTGCCTGGACCACTGGAGGTGTTCCCTGATGTTGATGCGCACCGACCCCTTCCGTGAGCTGGACCGGCTCACCCAGCAGTTCCTCGCCACCACCGGCACCTGGACCCGTCCCACCCCGATGCCGCTGGACGCCTACCGCACCGGCGACGAGTACGTGATCTGCTTCGACCTGCCCGGGGTGGACCCGCAGGCGATCGACATCGACGTCGAGCGGAACATGCTGACCGTCAAGGCCGAACGCCGCCCGCGCCCCGAGGCCGACGGAGCGCGCATGGAGCTGTCCGAACGGCCGCTGGGCGTCTTCTCCCGCCAGGTCATGCTCTCCGACACCCTCGACCCCGACGGGATCACGGCGGACTACGACGCCGGCGTGTTGACCCTGCGCATCCCGGTCGCCGAGAAGGCCAAGCCCCGCAAGGTCGCCATCAGCCACAGCGGCGACCGCAAGCAGATCCGGGCCTGACCGCTCCCGGACCACCGTCCCGCACCGCCTCCCCCTTCGGCCGTGCGGGACGGTCACCCCTCGACCGGCAGTCGCCACCGGCAACTCCGGCCAGGCCGGTTGTGGGCCTCCAGGAAAAAGCTCAGGCCCGAGCGGTCCCTGAACGTCACCTGCGCCAGGTCGGGTGGTCGGCCGATACCGCGGGGGCCGGGCGCCCAGTGGTCCGGCTGCGGAAACTCACCGCCCAACCGGCCTTCGACCACCGAGCCCTGACCACCGGCCGGTCGCGCACATCCCGGCGCGAAGGGAGACCGACAGTGACTCTTCGATGGGAGACGTTCCTGGCCGAGGTCCAGGAACGCGGCGAATACGACACACCCCAGGACGCCGAACGAGCGGCCCGCGTCATCCTGGCCCTGCTCGGCGCCCACCTGGTCGGCGACGTCCGCGCCCACCTGGCCGCCCGTCTGCCCGAAACCCTCGCCCTGATCCTGCTCAACCCCCTGCAGGCCGCCGAACCGCTCAGCCCCGAACGGTTCGTCCGCGCCACCGCCGCCTGGATCGAAGGCGCCACCGAACAGAGCGCCCTGTGGGACATCGGCGCCGTCCTCTCCACCACCGCCGACGCCGCCGGCGACGACCTCACCGAGCACGTCCTGCTCCAACTACCCCCCGGCTACGACCTCCTCTTCGGCCGACCCGCCCCCGGCCGACGCCCCTAACCACCCATGCCGCCCAGCCTCCGGCGGGGCACGGCACGCCCGGAAGGTTCCTGCCATGACTTGGCACATCCTCCTCCAGCAGGTCCGCGACCTCGGCCGCTACCACACCAACCAGGAAGCCGAACGCGTCGTGCACGCCGTCCTGGCCACACTCGGCGGCCAGCTCATCGGCGAGGAACGCTGCGACCTGGCCGCCGCCCTGCCCGAACCCGCCCGCACCACCTTCGCCTCACAGATCCCCCTCACCCAGCCCCTGGACCCTCACGCCTTCGTTGACACCGTCGCGAGCACCCTGGACGCCACCACCGACGCCGCCCGCTGGCACACCGGCGCCGTCCTCGCCGCCCTCACCAACCTCGCCGACGAGCCCCTGACCGGCCGTGTCCTGACCCAACTCCCCCACGGCTACGCCCTCCTCTACGGCCGCGCCGACCTCACCGCCGCCGCCTAGCGAAGGAACAACGGCAGGTTGCGCCACGAGAGCCGCCCGTCAGCCTCATCGCACCCCTGGATCGACCTGGAGCCGGGAGCGACGCTCCACCGGCCGGCTTCCGTCCGGCGCTGGTGAGACCGGGCCGCGGGCGGTCAGTCAGACCACCTGCGGCCGGTGCGCTTCCCAGCGTGCCTCCGCCCCCAACGCCGCCCGCCCACGGCACCGACCAGCGGGCACAGAACGCAGGCGGACTCCGGGGCCCGCTCCACGCTCGGGAACTGCCTCACCAGATGCATCCAGGCCCCAACCCGCCTCAGCCCGGATTCCCACCCCGGCTATGGCCCGGCGATCGGACTCGCGACCAGGCCGGTCCGATTCCAACCCCGAAGCAGGCAACCGGCCTCCTACTCACCGCCTCAGGTGTCGGAGTAGCCGAGGTCGCCGATGGTCCAACTGCTGATGTCCTCGATGGCGATGCGGTACATGCCGCCCGTGTGGGGCAGCGCGAAGTCGCCCTGCAGGATTTTCGCGCGGTGGAGGTGGAGGTGGGTGGGCCGTGCGTGCGGGCCGACGGCGGGCGGCGCGAAGAGGGCGGCGAACGGCTTGAGGTGATCCGAGGCCTGGAGGACCTCCGCCACCCGCTCCCACCACAGGGACACCGGCGCCAGCCTGCCGGTGATCACCGCGCCGGGGACCACCACGGTCAAGGACATCTGGTTGCTGTGCTCGGACTCGACCATCGCGGCGATGTCGACGAGCAGCCCGTCAGGGTTCGACATGACGCCCAGATTAGGACACGGCGGTCGGGGTCCGGGAGTCCACCCGGGGCAGTGACCGCGACGTGTGCGGGGGTGCCCCCGGTCTACGAGGCCGGGCTTCGACCGGCGCCTGCTGCCGCGAGCACCGGCCGACTGCGACTCGGCGCACGGCAGGACGCCAGGCCCACGAGGGCTGGGGTGGTGCCGGGACCGCGCCGACCCGCGGTGACGAGCAACTCGGTTCCAAGGGCGACGACGGTGAAGCCCCCGGCACCGAGGACCTCCGACAGAGCCAGGGTGAGTGCGTCGCGGATGCCGCGGAACTCGGTGCGCCCGGCGGCGTCGGCTGGATGCGGGGAGGCGTGGAGCGTCGGCCCGATCAGATCCTCGCCCGGCCGCCATCCCAGCACCAGGCCGCCTCCCGGACGCAGCCGTACGGAGAGACCGGCTGCCTGCGGCGGTGCCAGCTCGAATCCTCGGAGCGAGAGCACTTCACAGACGGACTCAAACAGATGTTTGTCATCCACGTGACGATTCTAGCGCCCACATAACCGGCGTACAGGCGACGTTGACTGATCGTCATGTGCCGTTCCGGCTATCGCCGGTACCGCGCCGGACTGAGGCCAGCAGGGCCCTTCGGCATAGCCGTCGGGACCAATGGCCGGGGCGCGAGCCCCTGGCTGGTGCACCGAGGCGATGGTGCGCCGTCACCTCGGTACAGGGTCCGCCCGCTACCGGTGCATTGCGGTTGGCAGAGTGACCCTGGCCTGCTCCGGGGCGCCCGGGGTCAGAGCTTGAACATCTCGGCGTACGGCTGGGTGATGCGTTCCTGCCGTGATCCGAAGTCGACGAGTACGGCGATGTCACTGTCGCCTTCGACGCCGATGGCCCGGCCGAGGCCGTACCTGTCGTGGGTGACGCGGTCGCCCACGGCGAACCGCTTGAGCGGCGCCTGGACCCGGGCCTTGAAGGGACTGGTGGGCAGGGGCCGGCGAACTGCTGCTGATTTCGTCATTCCTTCGAGTATGCGCCGGAAATCGCGGGGGCGGGCCCTTTTGGCGGCACTCGAATGTGGACGGGTCGGAATTCGAATCGTGCCGTCCACCGTCTCCGCCGGTGCCGTTGACGGGGCTGCCCCCGGGCCACAGCGGTGGGAGTCCGCGCGGCGCGCGGCGGGGCTCGTTCGCGTTGCACTGCCGGTGGAGCCGCCACCCCGGGCAGAGCGCGATGCTGTCAACCAGCCTGTTCACAAGGCGTGTTGACACTCCTGGCGGCTCGGCGGCGGCGGGCCTCCAGGGAGGCCCCTGCGAAACCGGGGAAGAAATAATCCACCGCAGAAGGCCGGGGCCTGCTAGAGTCCTCTTAGTTGCAGTAGTGGTTCCCATGAACTTTGTGTGCGCCTGCTGATGTATCGCAGGCGCATTTTGTTTGCCCGGCTCTTCCCCGGGTGGGTCATCATCGCGGCACTCGGGGTACGCACAGTGCGGACTCCGGCGATGACGAGTCCGTTGGCCTCCCACGCGACCCTCGCGGTGTTCATGATCGTCGTCTTGCCCGCTCCCGCGACGCCGTCGATGCCGTGGCCTGCGGTCAGCAGCCGTTCGAGGACGGCGCGCTGTTCGGCGGAGAACTCGAAGCCTTCGCCGTACTGGGCCTCGACCGCGGACAGGGTCATGGCGACGGTGTCGTGGCTGACGACGGCTGCCTGCTCGTTGAGGCGGTTGGTTGCCTCGGTGGCGATGAGCGCTTCGGCGGCGACCACATCGGCCGTGGTGTACCGGTCGGCGTGGGCGAAGTGCTGGGCACCCTTGGGGTTCAGCTTGACCGCGTATCCGGCGTGCCGCAGGACGGCGGTGGTGAGCTGTTCGGCTTCGGCGGCGTCGGCGACACCGTACGGGAGGGCGTCCAGGACGGCGGCGATGGCGGCGGCGTGCGTGAAGTCCTTGGAGTGGCTGGTCAGGCCGGTCTTGGGGTCGAAGACCTGAGCGCACAGCTGGTCCAGGTCGGGGTTCTGGTCTGCCTGGTCCTGCTGCATGGCGCTAGCCGCGATGGCGTCGGGGTCGTCACCGGCGGCGCGGCCTTCGGCCTGCCAGTAGGCACGCAAGACGTCGTCCTCGACTCCGGCGGCTTCGCCGTTCTTCGCGGTTTTGGACGCGGAGGATGCGGCGGTGCGTTCGCGGGTGGTGGCGCTGTCGTAGTCGATGCCCAGCTTGCTGAGCAGGTCTCGCACCTGGCTGTCGCGCTTGCTGAATAGCTTGATCGTGGCTTCGGGGATCGCCGCGATCTCCCACGCGCCGGTTCGCTCTTCGCGGCGGAAGCTGATGCCGAAGGTGTCGGTCAGCTCCCGGCGGATGCGGGCGTTCATGAGGGACTGCGTCGCGCGGGCGTGCCGGTGCAGGTCGCGGCCTCCGCCAGCCACGGTGGACCACTGGCCGTCAGTGGTGCTCTTGACCATGTTGGCCAGGGTGAAGTGCAGGTGGAAGTGAGGATCGCCGTAGGGTGCTCCGTTCACGGGCCGGGCGGCGCGGTGGACCATCATCCAGCCGGAGAAGCCGCTGGTGGGCACGGTCTCTGCCTCGGCGCCGTCACCGTGCCGACCGCGCATGGCGTAGGCGGTCCACCGCTCCAGAGCGCTGATGGACTCGCGGCCGGCGGCGGTGTAGATGCCTTCGACCTGGGCGGCGATCTCCTCGGGCGCGTAGGCGAGGAACGCGCGCTTGGACTTGGCGAGGTCGAGGGTGACGTCCGCGTCCAGGACGACGCCACCGCCAGTGGTCCGTTCCTGGAGCCAGTCGATCGGCCGATCCAGGCACGAGCCCTCCCGTGATGGAGGGCCATCCCTGCTATTGATCGGATGCACCGTCAAAATATTTCTAACATTTCGACATCGTGCTTTTGCCGCTTGTGGACCCACCAAACGTAAGTCGGCCGCCAGGAGGAGTGACGGATCGTCAATTTTACTGTGGCGAAGCCTTATCGAGTTCCGGAGTGGCATGTTCGCCGCCAGCTACGCCCCTTGCGCGGGCCGAACTCCTGGACGATCCTGTACGCGAAGAGGTTGGACCGCGCAGGAGCCGGGACCTCAATTTTTCCTCAGATGGGTTCCGCGGTCTGGCCGTTTGGGGCAGGCTCGCTCCACCCCCCTTCGTCTGCTTGATCCGATTGACCCCTTTGATTCCGCACATCGGGGTGGCGGTTGGAGGTCGAAGGGGGCCTTTTCTCGTCCTCAAGGAGACACTCGTGACATCTGCGAAGAAGCTTTTAGCTGCCACGGCTATCGCCGGCTTGGCGATAGCCGTCAGTGGGCCGGCTTACGCCTCGACTGTGCCGCGGGGGTCGTCGACCGGCCCGATTACCACCCACCCCCATCTCTCGTTCACCCAGGCCGACAACAGTCGCACCATCACCATTGGCCAGGGCGTCGACGTCTCCGTCGACCTGGCCGGCGGCTGTCGAACCGGCCTGCCTGGCGGCAGGTGGAGCGCTCCCGCCATCTCCGACCCCTCCGTCCTGCACCTGCAGGCGAGCAGCGCCCAGCCGGACGGCACCTCCGTAGTGTCGTTCCTCACCGACCAGGTCGGCACCAGTGAGGTCACTGCGGACCTGAGCTGCGCACCCGCCCAGGTCATCCTGCCGTTCCACCTCAAGATCAACGTCGTCGCCGACTGATCGGGCCCTGCCTGCCGATAGTCTGACGGACCGCAGGCCAGAATGAGCCCGGTGTCGGGAGCGGCGCTCTGTACGCAAGGAACCGTGGTAGGGGGCGAACCTGGCGCCCGAGACCCTGGGGCCACAGACGGGCGCGGTCTGTCGCTGCTCCGCACCGAAATCCCCCAGCTTTAAAGCTCATAACACGATCACGCCGTCGGCTTGTTGAGCCTTCTCCAGCAGATGAGTGCACACGCAAGCGAGATGAGGGAGTCGTGCAGTTCGAGGCGGCGTTCCCAGCGGACGGCGAGGCGCTTGAACTGGTGGAGCAGAGCACCGCCAGACAGCCGGTTTACGGATTTCCCAACGGAGTCCTTTAGCCGAGGGAGGAAGTCAAGCGAGAGTTCCGACGGACACATAATTATGGAACGGCCCCGGCCGGTACCGGAGCGGCGGCAGCTGGTCCAACGTGACGAAGCCAGCAGGAGCGTTGATGACATCAGGGATCCGGTTCACCCACTGCGTGCACGTCGTCGTGCGGCCATGGACCGGAGTGTTGTCCAAGTACAGGTCGGGCTCGCCCCGGACGACCCACTTGTTGACGTCACTCTCCCCGCTTCCGTAGACGTAGCCCGACATCTCGAAGGTGAAGGTGATGCCTTCGAATGTGTGCAGAACGTCGATGTCCGAGAAACCCACCACGGTGCCCTTCGGGAAGGTGACCCCGATGCTCTGTGACGGCCGGTCATCATCCGCGACGACAGGGCTCACCTCGGACTTCCACTCCTTGGGTCTCAGACCTGACGCCTGAGCCAGCACCCCTAACAGGTTGCGCCCGAACGTGGGCGGACGGGACTCCGAGCTGATGGACTTCTGGAACTGCTCCAGAGTCTCTCCGACGTGATTGTCCTGGATGATGTCGGCGCCATAGTCGTCGGCATTACAAGTGCACTTGCCGTAGACGGAGTCGATGCGGTGCGCGGCGCCCATCAGTGTGCTGACCATGCCAAGCCAGAAGGCGTCCTGGTGGCCTCCACCGGTGATCGTCACACCGTGCTGCTTGGCCAGCGTGTGCAATTCGGCCGCGATGATGGGAGACGTGTACCAGGGATAGAGGGACTCCTCCGAGAGTGTCACGACGTTAGCACCGTTGCGCACGCAGAGCGCCAGCTGCTCCTGGATCTCCGGCAGAAAGCTCCGGGTCGCGTGCAGCACGACGTCCGGCCTGCTGGTGGCCAGCACATGCGCGGCGTCCGCCTCAATCGGCACATTGAGCCGATGGCCCAGACCCGCGAACTCCCCGAGATCGCGGCCGACCTTGCTGGGATTGCGCGCGATGGCCCCGACGATCTCGATGCCCTTGTCGGTCATGAGCCTGGTCGCGATGCTGCCCATGCTGCCGGCACCGTATACGACCGCTCGAATTCTTCTCATTCCAGGCTCCTTAGCTACTGGGGTGTATACCTGAGAGTGATCCATCGGCGTCGAACACGGATCGGCCCGGAGCCAGCCTTCGCAAGCACTCATGAGTCATGATGGTCGGATTCGGCGAATGTACCGAGCGTCATACCCGTCTCATTGACAGATCATCCCGGGATTGCCAGCTGTCAGAGCCATTGAAAACGTGACGCCAAGGCAACCTCAATCATGGGCGAGAAGACGGAAGTCCATGTCGGGGAAAATGCTTATATGAGCACATGTCCATGTGGGCTTCTGGTCGCTCGAGGTGGTTCCGCTTGCCTGTGGTTGCACAGGGTGACGGGCGGCCGTGGGCTGGTGACTCGCCGGGGCGGGCTATGTAGGCATGGAGGTATTGCGGCCGATTTCAGGATGGCGTGCCCCGCTCTTTCTTCATCCGGGTCTGTGCAGTACGTAGGCGGCGGCCTAGTTCTCCCGATGTGGCTGCGGAGCTCAGCTACCAGTATGTGGCGCGAAAGCTCGTGGCGTCCGGTCCTTGGGAGGCGGTGCGGGTCCGCTTTGAGCGGTGGGCAGACAGAGTCCGTCTAGTGATCTCTAATGGATGGAACGATGCAGTTTCGAATTCTTGGTCCACTGGAAGTCGTTGACAGCGACCATTTGGTCGGGCTTGGAGGGACGAGGGAACGTGCCACCCTGGGCTTCCTGTTGCTGCACGCCAACCAGGTCGTGGCCAGCAGCAATTTGATAGAAGCTCTATGGTCGGTTGGTAAAACTCCGCAGTCGGCGCGGAAGATTCTGCAGAACTCGGTCTGGAGGCTGCGCCGGACACTGTCTTTGGAGGATGGTGCTCTCGGCTCGGCGGCACTGTTGACTCAGGTTCCCGGATATATGCTGCGCGTTGGCCCTGACCTGACTGATCTGCATAACTTCCAGCGATTGGCTGAGCGGGGGCACGCGCAACTCGCAGCGGGGTCGCCAGAGGCCGCGACGCCGTTGCTGCGTGACGCTCTGGCTCTGTGGCGGGGGCCGGTACTGGCGGACTTGATGGAGGCGGGTGTCGACTGGCCCGAGCTGACCGCCGTGCAGAGCGCGCGCCTGGACGCCATGGAGGACTACTTCGACGCGGAGTTGGCCTGCGGGCGCCACCATCGGGTGCTCGCCGAACTGGAAGGGATCGCCGCCGCCGAACCTCTGAGGGAACGGGTGCTCAGCCAACTCATGCTTGCGCTGTACCGCGCCGGACGGCAGAAGGACGCGCTGGACGTCTACCATCACGCGCGGACCGCGATGGTCGAAGGCTTTGGCCTCGAACCCGGCCCAGCTTTGAAGGATTTGCAGCAGGCGATCCTCGTCCATGACCCGGCGCTGATGCCGGTCGGCCTCCAGCAGCAGATCGGTCTGGTCACCGGGTCCAACAGAGACCACTCAGGCCAGGCTCGCCCATACGGCGAGGCCTTGCCGATGGACACGTGCGGCACCGCGGCCCACCCAGAGCGCAGCAGCAGTGAGGGCACACCGCTCTACGAGACGCGCGGTGATGCCCTTGCGACAGGGCGGTCGATGGTCGCGGAGCGCAAGGATGTCAGCGTTCTGATCGCGCGAGCCGAGTTGGGCGACGTGGATCCCCAGAAGATCGACGAAGCGGTCGAGAACGCGGCGGCGGTGATCCGCGAGGGGGTGGAGTGCCTCGGCGGGACCGTCACAGCATCGATCGGCTCGATCTGGCTGGCGGTGTTCGGTTTGCCCCACGCGGGCGAGGACGACGCGGAGCGAGCGGTACGCGCGGCATTGGCCATTCGCGATCGCTTCGGCACAAGGGCGGGCCCACCCAGCCCGACGCCTGCTGCCAGGGGAGTCTCCGTGCGGGTCGCCGTAGCCACGGGCGAGGCGCTCATCCGGTCCCCGTCCGATCACAGCGGTATCCCACCATCGGTTGACGGAGCGCTGCTAAATGAGTGTCACACCCTACTGTCGCTCACCCCGGCCGGCGAGATCCGGGTCTGTGACAACACCCGGCAGTCCACCGATGCGATCTCCTACTACCACGGCGACTCGTTCTCCGGCTGGCAGGTCGAGAGTTACCGTCAGGCGTATGCGGCGTTGGACGCCGTACCGGTGATAGGCCGAGAGGATGACCTCGAGCTGCTGCGCGGCCTGCTGCGACGGACCCGACAGCAGGCGACGGCACACCTGGTCACGGTCTTGGGGGATCCTGGCATCGGTAAGACCAGGTTCATCAGGGAGTTCGAGCGTCGGGTCGCAGCCGATCCGGATGATGTTCGGTTGTTGGTGGGGCGCATCCGACCACGCGGTGAAGCGAACCCGTTGGCCGCGCTGCGTGACTTCCTGTCCTCCTGCTGCGGGATCGTGTCCGGTGACTCGGGCCGAACCGCGACGGCCAAGCTCGCCAGCGCCGTCCAGCGATTGGTGGAGTCCGAGGTGGAACGCCAGCGGCTGCTGTCGCGGCTGAGCCCGCTCCTCGCCTCTGACGATTGCGCGTCCCCGGTCGCGGTGGGAGACGTCCTAGCAGCGTCAAGGCAGTTGCTGGGCGAAGTCACGGCGCGTGGCCCTGTCGTGGTGGTTTTCGAGGGCCTGCACTGGGCCGACGATGTGCTGGTGGACTTCGTGGAGAACTTGGCGATGTCACTGGGATCACTGCCTGTTCTCGTAATCGCCACGGCTCGGCCGGAACTGCTGTTACGGCGGCCGGCGTGGGCCGGCGGCATCCGGCATGGCCTCACGATCGCGCTTGAGCCCATCTCGAGCACGACGATCAATCACTTAGTCGATTTCGTCATGTGACAGCGAACAGCGGTTGAGGAACTCAACCGACATGCCGCGGGGAGGCATGCTCGACTGAGTGCCCCCGCGTGAACACCCGCCAGCCACCTCTCTCCTCCCCCGGAGGTGGAAATCCTGGCTTGGGACGGGGATGACGTGTCCTCAAGGGGGCGCCACGGCGAAAGGAGACCACAGTGCCTATGTCTGCGCTGCCCACGACCAGCCGCGAATGGAACCTGATCACCCGCCCCCAGGGGTGGCCGACGGCTCACAACTTCGCGCTGCGCGAGGTTGTGATGCCCGAGCTCGCCCCAGGCCAGGTGCTGGTCGGCAACCTCTACATCTCGGTAGACCCGTACATGCGGGGGCGCATGAACAACGTGGAGTCTTACGTGCCGCCCTTCCAGCTCGACCGGCCGATGGACGGCGGCGCCGTCGGCGTGGTCATCGCCTCGAGAGCCAAACAACTGTCCGTCGGCGAGCACGTGCTGCACGAACTCGGCTGGCGTGAGTATGCCCTGCTGGACTATCAGGATGCCACCAAGGTCGATCCCGAGCTGGCACCGCTCTCCGCCTACCTCGGTGTGCTCGGCATGACGGGGCTGACCGCCTACGCCGGGCTGCTACGAGTTGCCGCCTTCAAGGAGGGTGACGCTGTCTTCGTCTCCGGCGCCGCCGGCGCGGTGGGCAGCCAGGTCGGCCAGATCGCCAAGATCAAGTCCGCGTCGCGGGTGGTCGGTTCAGCAGGCTCCGACGAAAAGGTCAAGGTGCTGTTGGAGGAGTACGGCTTCGACGCGGCCTTCAACTACAAGAACGGGCCGGTGGCCCGGCAACTCAAGCGCGCCGCACCCGATGGCGTCGACGTCTACTTTGACAACGTCGGCGGCGAGCACTTGGAGGCGGCCATCGCGTCGCTGCACGTTCGCGGCCGTGCTGCCATCTGCGGCATGATCGCCCTGTACAACGCCATTGAGTCGCCTGCCGCACCGCGCAACCTGGTCCAGGTCATCGGCAAGCGGCTGCGCCTCGAAGGCCTGGTAGTGGCCGACCACGATGACCTCAAGGAGCAGTTTGTCCAGGACGTAGGCGGGTGGATCCGCGAGGGCAGGCTGCGTTACCGCGAGACCATCGTCGAGGGCATCGAGAACAGTGTGGACGCCTTCCTCGGCATGCTGCACGGCCAAAATGCCGGAAAGATGATCGTCAAACTGGGCGATCGCTGGTGAGTAGCGACGCCGCCCTGGCTCATGCTGCGGCAAGACCACCGGCTTCGGCCGCTTCCCCTCCCTCTACTTCCAGATCACCGCGGTCTGGCTGGAACTCCCGCTGGCAGCCATCGATCTACTCGCCTGGACCCAAACACTCCTCCTGGACGGCGAGTTAGCCAGCGCTGAGCTGAAGAAACTCCGCTACCGGCTACTACACGCTGCCGCCCGCTGCGCCTGCCGACTGCACCTGCGGATCGCAGCCGCCTGACCCAGCCTGATCCGTCGGACATGGACGACCCACCGCGGGGACCAACGCCCGAGCCGCCGCCATGAACACACACCTACCTGCACGACTCTTTACCCGGACGAGTCGAGGTCGACTGAAGATACGTATGCCGCTCGGGGCACGTCCCGTCCTAGTACTCCTACCGTCCCGTGAGACTGACTCTCGGGCCCCTGCGGCAGGCCGGTCGAATCGGTAGCCGGAAGAAGCAGCAGCCCCTTGGCGACAGCAATCCAAGCCGCCCCCGCTAGCTGAATCATTCCGCCACAAGGACTTCTTTGCGCCATGAACAGAACTCCGAACGGCAAGTTGCAAATGCTTACACCGGAAGCGAAATTGACGCAGCCATATTAGCTGCATCAGTAAACGAACGAGGCGCAGAGTCAGGCCTCCAGCTCAACTATCAGAGACCATCATTATCACAATTCTATAGGCCTCGGGAGCACCAGTGAAGAGGTGTTCGAAGCAGTAGCCGCCAGACGGCAGGCGGCTGTCGAACAGCTCTCTCGCACTTGGAGTGGATTCGATGACAGTTCTGGGAGGTCCGGCCGGAGAGGTCCGAGCGGCCTCGAGCGACGCTCGTGAGCGAGTTGCCGAACTGCAGGCAGTCCGCGAACGGGTCCGGCGTGGGCCAGGCGAGAAGGCCACCGAGACACAGCATGCGAAGGGGAAGCTGACGGCTCGTGAGCGGATCGGATTACTACTGGACGAGGGGTCGTTCCGTGAGGTGGAGCCGCTGCGGCGGCATCGGGCGACGGGTTTCGGACTAGAGGCGAAGCGGCCGCACACCGATGGTGTGATTACTGGGTGGGGGACGGCGTACGGGCGGACGGTGTTCACATACGCGCATGATTTTCGGATTTTCGGCGGTGCGCTGGGCGAGGCGCATGCGCAGAAGATTCATAAGATCATGGACCTGGCATTCGCCGCGGGTGCGCCGCTGGTCTCCTTGAACGACGGGGCGGGGGCGCGGATCCAGGAAGGTGTCACAGCGCTTGCCGGTTACGGCGGGATCTTCCGGCGTAATACGAGAGCGTCAGGGGTCATCCCACAGATCAGCGTGATGCTGGGGCCGTGTGCGGGTGGTGCGGCGTACTCGCCGGCGCTGACGGACTTCGTGTTCATGATCCGCGAGACCAGCCAGATGTTCATCACCGGTCCGGATGTGGTGCAGGCGGTGACTGGGGAGGAGATCTCGCATAACGGTCTGGGTGGTGCGGACGTGCACGCCGGGGTGTCGGGCGTGTCGCACTTCGCGTACAACGATGAGCAGTCGTGCATCGAGGACGTGCGGTACCTGCTATCGCTGCTGCCGCAGAACAGCCGAGAGACGCCCCCCGTCCAGTCGGGAGGCGACCCCTTCGACCGCCGCAACGAGTCGCTGCTGGACCTGGTGCCCGCCGATGGCCACCGCCCGTATGACATGTGCAAAGTGATCGAGGAGATCGTCGACTACGGCGAGTACCTCGAAATCCACGAGTGCTGGGCTCCCAACGTGATCTGCGCACTGTCCCGGATCGACGGGCACGTGGTGGGCATCGTCGCCAACCAGCCGCAGTGCCTGGCCGGTGTGCTGGACATCACCGCGAGCGAGAAAGCCGCCCGCTTCGTTCAGATGTGCGATGCCTTCAATATCCCGCTGGTCACGCTGCTGGACGTGCCCGGGTTCCTACCGGGTGTGGGCCAGGAACATGGCGGCATCATCCGGCACGGCGCCAAGCTGTTGTATGCCTACTGCAACGCCACCGTCCCGCGGATCTCGCTGATCCTGCGCAAAGCCTACGGCGGGGCGTATATCGTGATGGACTCCCGCTCGATTGGCGCGGACCTCTCCTATGCCTGGCCAACCAACGAAATTGCCGTGATGGGTGCGGAGGGCGCCGCTAACGTGATCTTCCGCCGCGACATCGCGGAGGCTGAGGATCCGGAGGCAATGCGCGCGCAGAAGATCGAGGAGTACAAGAGCGAATTAATGCACCCGTACTACGCGGCCGAACGCGGCCTCGTCGACGATGTCATCGACCCTGCCGAAACCCGCCAGGTCCTCGCCTCGGCCCTGTCCATGCTCCGCACCAAGCAGGCCGACCTGGCCGGCCGGAAGCATGGAAACCCTCCGATTTGACTTCCGCTCCCCGGTGGCTCAGCCATGCGAGGCCACGCGACTGCCAGCCGCACCCTACCCACAAGCCCCAGACAGGATGGCTCCGAAACTCGCCGACGCCACCGCTCCACGGACCGCTCGCTGAACGGAAAGGCGACAGCGATTTCCGGATTCTTCTGCCCGCCCTTGAAGCGTTCCCCGGCCTGCAGCCGACCCGCTACCTCGCCGCCCTTCCAGCACCGGTCAACCCGCTGTCCTGCGCGTATCTCTCGAACGGAAGCCCGTTGCCGCCGGGCAGGCGGCCAACCAGGCCCCGAGCGCCTCGGGAGTTGCACTGACTTACGTACGGCATTCCTGGTTCATTGAACCAAAAGGACTGCCGCCGGGGGACGCTATATAGGAAACGATGCATGAGTTTGAGCGCATGGCGTCCGCGCCGCGTAAATCCGTTCGAGAGGCTATCATGACCGACCAGAGCAATCAGGAGCAGAAGTCCTCTGAGGACCGTCGAGCTGATCTGCGCTACCGAACCGACTTAACCGAGCTGATTCTGAGCGACCAGGGGCGGAATTTTATCGATCGCTACCGAGCCTTTACGGCGGCGCAGATCGGCGTCTTCGGCATCGCAACCGGAGAAACCGTCACCCCATTGAAAGTCCCTGAGGTTATCATTCCGGAAGAAAATTTCCGCCCTTTCGCGACAGCTCTTCAGGGTTTCATCAGTGGTGAGCTCGAGCGGTACGGCTACCTGAAGCCTGATATAAAATTCGCATCTGAAGATGAGGCAGCCCGGACGGGCGGATTCGAGGCGCATTTCCTTTCGCCGGACTGGTCGATCAGCATCAAGGATCGCGAAAATCTGTCGGTTGTGGATTCCTGGAAGATCTCGAGCATAATCCTTCACGAGAATCGCCATCTCACCCAAAGTCAAGATATGGCTCTGTACGCAATCCGAACCAATCCAGACCTCAGTGACGATCAACTCCAGAGAAGACTCAGCTACTGGGAAGAGGCTCTATTTCCTGAGACAGCGATCCGGGCGGCGAGAGAGCAGGAGCCCAGCGCCACCGCGGAGATGGTAACCCACGGTGAAAAGCTCTACACCGAGACCCTCGGAAAAGCCAAGAAAGGCAGGGAAGAATCTCTCCTCGATGAGGGAGATGAAAGCTATATGGAGGACCCCCATTATCGGATCGAGCTAAAACAGCGGACCGCCGATTGGGGATATAATATGGTAGTCGACGAGATGGAAAGCTTCAAAAGAACCCGAGGGCTCGTGAATGAGCTCCCGGCGGAGCAACTGCCAGACGATCAGAAAGAACATGCAGGAGAACTGTACAAGAGCCTCAAGGTCAGGTATCAGGAGATTAGAGATCAAGGCAGGCAGCCCGGCTGGGGATATAACGACGGCTACCGCGAACTATGCGACAACTACCTGGGGACAATGAAGGTATTCTGGCAGCAGCAGCGTGCCATCGCCCACAATGAATACGTCACCGAAGACCCGAAAGAGAACGACGCACACGCCCACCAAGTGTCCTACGACCGTGTGGTAGGCATGAGAACCGGGAGCCGGCTGAGCACGGTAGATCCGTGGTACGAGAAAACAGTCGATCCCGATGCAGACGGCGCGTGGCCAAAATCCCCCATGCCCGACCCAGGCATACTCAACCTCCTCCTCGAGGCGGCACAAGCCGTTTCACGCGAAAATGTTGGCAAGAGTGTGGCGCGGGATGCGGCACAGGCCGGGACGGAGCGACTCAGGCGGTTGGGGCTGGGCGATCCGCACGGGCAGGTAGCCGAGGCCAAGTCTGCCGTGGCGGACGACGGCCGCGCCGCCCTCAATCACCAGCGCTCGACGCCGCCGTCCACACCATCTCCCCACCGCGCGCGGCCCACGGACCGATCTCCCGGCATGCGTAAAGGCTGGTAAATATTCTGGCATCTCGTCAGCAGCACCAGCCGCCGCGAGAAGAACGTGACTCGCTGGACGACCGCGTTGATCGGTGCAGCAAAGGGCTCGCAGATCAATAACCGGCTGAGCTCACTCCATCGCGAGCCGTGGCACGGGCGGAGCGGATCGCCTCCAGCGCTTTCGGCCCAGCGGCGGCCAGGATGTCGATGAGCCGGGAAACGGTCGGGTCGGAGGCGAGGAGCCCGAAGACGCCGGGCTTGGCCCGCAGCATGCTGATGTCCGCCAGGCAGTCCCCGCCCAGAGCGACCGCGAGGGCAAGGTCCAACAGGACCGTGCCCGGATCGTGCACCGCCCGGGCCTTGCGCCACGGTGTGAGTGACGCCGACAGTGCCGCATCCAGCCCGCTTTTACGGGCGGTCTCGACCAGCAGCACCCCACCGGCCTGTGAGACCACCCCGGTGGAGCCACCCGATATCCGCACACGCGGGTAGGACCCGCTACGATTCTTCACTTGAAAGGTGCCTCTTGCTCGGCGACGTACTGGACCCTCGACAAGTCCTATCGTCCCAGGCCAGAGGCTCGTTCTGTTTCTCTGACCAATCGTTGAACAGTCAGCTCTGTGAAAGCGCGAGGCTACTGAACTTGAATTCGTGATGTCGGTCAGTCGTCCATGATCAGGCCGGTGCCGGCCAGGCAGCCGTCGATGACGTCCGGGCAGTACTGGATCTGCTTGAGCTTTCGTTTGACGGCTCGGGTGATCTGGCCGAGGTCAGCTGCGGCGAGGTTGCCGATGTCGCGCTTGACCAGCGACCAGATCCCCTCCTGCGGGTTCAGATCCGGTGCATAGCTCGGCAGTTGGAAGACGGTGAGCCAGTCGGCGTGGTCAGCGATGAACTCCCGCAGCGGCTCGACCAGATGCTCACAGTTGTCCCAGACCAGCACGATCGGACCGCCGAGCTGGATGTGTGCGCGGATGAGCAGGTCCGGGTAGTCCTGCCAGGTCAGGCCCTTCTTCTCGCCCTTGCGGCCGCGGTGGACGTGGAAGCTGTAGAACATCCGGGAGCGCTGACCGGGCTTGTAGCAGCTCAGCCCTGCCATGGAGACCCGGCTGGCTCCTCGGCCGCGCACCCGCACGACCGGCGTGCAGCCGACCCGGCCCCCCAGGTCCTGGCGCGCGGCGGCCTCATCGACTGCCCGGCTTCGTCCTCGAAGACAAGCCAGGCCCCGCGGGCCGCCGCGGCGCTTTTACCTGCGGCCACGTCTCCTTCCGCCACAACTCGACGGCCGCGTCATCGCGCTCGATGGCCCGGCGAGCCGGCTCCTGCCAGGACCAGCCGTGCCGCTTGAGCAGGACCCACGTGCCCTCCACGGTGTAGGAGACGTGGAACAGCTGACCGATCAACGTCTTCACTCGCGCGAGGGTCCACCGCTGGTCCTCCCAGCCGTGGGCCAGCGGCCCGCGTTCCAACTCCCGCTCCAGCCGCCCCACCTGGGCATCGGACAGCTTCGGACGACCCGGCGAGCCCCTCGAGGCGATTCCCGCCGCACCGCCCTCGCGCCACTGCCGGCGCCAGCGCTCCACCGAACGCACGCTCACCCGCAGCGCGGCCGCGATGTCCCGATTCTTCTCCCCGCCCTCGAAGCGTTCCACGGCCTGCCGCCGAATCCGCTCCCGCGCGGCCCTCTGTGTGTCGGTCAGCCCGCCACCCTGTGCATATCTCACGGTCAAGGGCTACCGGACCAGCCAGACCGCTGTCAGGCGAACGGCCCGGACATCACCCGTTCAAGTTCAGTAGCGAGGTCGCCGTCGGAGGAGGGGAGTTGCGGTCAGGCGCGGAGGCACTGAAGTGGTGGGCCGGGCGGCGTTGACCGGTGTCTGACGGAGGGCAGCGGCGCATCCTGGTGGGCCCGCGCCGGTTCAGAGCTGGGAACGGGACCAGTCGACCGGCTGGGGCGCGGTGGCGGGGGTGCCGACGTCGAGCTGGATGTCTTCGTGCGGTTGAAGAACGATGTCGCGCGGGTTGCCCGTGGCGGGCTCGCCGTTGACGTAGGCGGTGACGGGACCGACGGCTGGGCCGACTTGGGTGGCCGAGAGCGGCTGCTGCCAGATGTCGAAGAACTGGCCCAGAGTGTAGCGAGTCTGGGTGGGCGATTCGATGTGGATGATGCCGTCGGAGGCGTGGGTGTGCAGCCAGTAGTAGCAATTGCTGGCCTGGACGAAGACCCCGTTCGGCGTGGTGGCCGGAACGGGTGTGACCACACCTATGCCGTACGGGATGCTGCGCGCTTGGCCGCCGACGTAGGTAGACGGTCAGGTGCGCATGGATGTGGTAGGCCACCTGTTCGGTGGTGCTGCACGCAATTCCGTCGAGGCTCTGCCCGCTCGCTGCGGTGCTCGCGGACGCGAGGGCGGCCGCTGGCTCCAGGCTGATGCCTTCGGGCCCGGTATTGGCCGGGGAAGTCGTGCGGGGAAGGCCGACCACGAGGGCAACGGCGATCGCGACGGCGATGACGCCGCCGACCGTGAACAGCAGCCGCCGGCGGTGGCGGACACGTCCTTCCGCGGCGGGATGGGCTCCGCCCTCGGCTCGCGCTCCCGGACGGTCGGGCCGGCCGCTGCTCTTGGCCATGACGTAGTCCCTCTATCCTTGGTGATCGGTGCTGTCCGAGCTGTGGCGTTGCGGTCTGGGCCGACGCGTCGCCTCCGCCTCGCTTCGCGGGGTCTGCCCGACCCTGGGCTGCGCTTTGCAACACCCCTGCCCTGCGGGCCTGGCGCCCAGTTGGCTACGTCCGCCCCATCCGACAGTGGGATTCGCTGAGAACACCTCAGCCCCCGGTCATCCAGGAGACGTCCAGGTACATGGTGCGGGTCAGCAGCATGTGAGGCATGGTTGCCAAGAACAGGGCCAGTAAGGTTTCCGGTCTGACCACGCCATCATTTGGGGGTGTTGCGTCAAGATAACCATTGAGTTCCGCGGCCATAGCAGCACACCCGGACCAGAGGCTAGGTTCCAGGGGAGCGTTAACCCATAACGCGTAGACGGCCGCTGGCACGGCGAGCACGGGTTGCTCTGGAAGGCCAAGGTAGAACACTTCGGGCCTGTCCGGGACATTTCCCAGACCCACCATCTGCGGATTGCAGCGGTATGCACGCGCAAAGCGGGCGGCCTCTATGCCGCCGGGTGCTACGGTCTGCACAAGGCCGAGGTCCTTTAACAGGCCAGCCACGTCTTCCGGGAAGTCGACAGCGCTTTCTTGGAGGGCTTGCCGGTACGTTTCCTCCGTCCAGGGAGTCTCGTTCAGCGGACCGACCCCGTGAGCATACCGCCAGGCCACGTACAGGGGTTCTGTGAGCTCGAGCCGTTTCACTCCGATGCGTACGCCGTAGATGGGGCTTTCCGACTCTGTGTCCCCCGGTTCGTAGGCGGGTCCCAGGTCCTGACCGATGGGGAGGACGAGGGGCACGGAGGTTTGCGGGGGCATGGGATCCTCCAATCTCCGAACGAGCCTATGTGCCGCTACCGGGGGGCGCATCGGTAGAACTGCCGACGCAAGCATGCAGGACAGCCTCTCGCCAGTCACGAGGGCCAAATTCGCACATGGTGAACGGTAGATCTCCCGATGCCCAGCTGACGGCGGCAGTTAGGTTTGCGCTAACATAGTCTCACTATGTGCCTCCCCCTTTCGCCGACGCTCGGCCCCCTGAAGTTCGCCTAGCCTCAGGCTATTCGGGGAGGAAGCCCAGGGTGGTGGAGGTCGTCATGGACGATAGACCGGAAACGCTCGTCAAGGACGATAGAAGGGGAACGCCTGGCGAGCGGGCTGCGAGACGGATGACCCAGGACGCGCTACGGAGCGGCGCGGAGGAGCAGCGGGTCGCGAAGATGGTCGACCGGATGGAGAAGACGGAGCGGTGGACCGCCGGTGCTTCCGGACTCCTCAAGACGTGCGGAGACGTCACCACGCTCGCCGGCGCAGCCGTGTCGCTGTCCGGGGTGGGGGCCGTTGCGGGTCTTCCGATGGTGGTAACAGGCGCGACCTTGAAGCTTTCCTCCGTTGGAGTTGACTGGGCCGGGAAAAAGTACGCCCGACAGCCCATCAGCGAGCTGAAAAATGATGTCACGAAAGCACTCACAAATTTGGAGAAACATTCCGAGAAGATGCACGGCTGGCTTCATAGCGTCCTCGACGAAATGGAACACTCCGTCACGCTCGCGGAGCAGGGAGGGGCGCCGCCACCAGGCGTGCAAACCGATCAGGCCAGCCCTGGGAACTACACCACCTTCAGAAGCACTTCGGCGTTGAGTGGCGCGGAGCTTGATCCCCGGTACGAAAAGGTCCAAAAAAAAGTGACCGAGCAGGCGAAAATCGGCCTGTTGAGTGCAATCCCGGGGGTTGGCCTCTTCGTCAAACCAATAGCTGGCGCTAAGCAGTCCTCGGCGGCTCGCAGGCAGCTCACTGAGGACCTCCTCACGGTCCAACAAATCACCTCTGCCCTCGAGCACTCGCAAACCGCGAGCATGGAAATCATGCAGAGCAAGATGCTGCAGCTGCATGCAGACATAAAGAAGCTGCCAGGCACAGAGCGCGGCGAAGCCGATGTGAGGCAGAGGCCTCAAGGGCCAGAAGGGTCCGTCCTGGCCGGGAGAACCTACACTGGGCGCAACCCTGAGATAGACAAGCCCGAGGCGAACAAGACAAAAAGGCTCTCAGCGTCAGCGTTGGCCGCCAAGGCTAGGAATGTCGCTGCCGGGGCAGTGACGCCGCCCGCAGTGGCGGGGGTCGCCGGGACCGTGGGTGCAAAGGCCGCGTCGAAGGCGATTAAGGACGGCTCTGGGGCCATAAGCCAGACCGTGGCCCAGGACGTGGTCCAGAACATCAGTCAGGAGGGTCTGCAGAGCGCTGGGACCACGGCCCTGGGGGCTTTTGAAGGCACTGGTGCCATGAATCAGGACCACGGGGTCGTCGGGGCTGTGGGCGAGGCCATCGTCCGGGGTGCTCTGCATGGCGTTGGGGCCGTGGGCCAGGGGACTCAACAGGGCGCTGGGGCGCTGGGCCAGGGAGACCAGGGAAGCACTGACCTTGTTTCCAACGTTGTGAGTCACCTAGCCTCCGACGGTGTAAGTCAGGCCGCCTCCGCCCTTACAGGGCGCCTTGCCTCCCTCGCGGGTCACGCTGCCTCCGCTGCGGGGCACGCTGTCCCGGGCGCCGGCTTGGTCGCCAACGCGGCGGTCAAGGTGCCGCTGGACTACGTGGCAGCTAAAGCAACCCAGCGGGAAATCCAGAAGGACGGCACCGACCTGCTGAAGCAAGCCACGGCTTTGTCGCAGAATCAGGCTAGCTCGCAGCGCCTAGCAGATCTACGAATCACCCAACTTCAGGCACGCCTACACAATATGAAGCACGATCAGGCAACCGATCAGCACGTTCAGCAACACCCTCAGCCCCAGTCCCTGAACCAGTCCCAGCACGGCCCACACCTCTGATCGGAAGCTCCCCCAAGCCCTTAGCTTGGCGTTTGACCTCGGCAAGATCGTTTCTTGGTGAGGTTCGTCGTTTGGCTGACAACAGCAACGGCCGCCCGTGATCCTTAGGAGTGTCGAGCTTCGAAGTGAACCGCCCCGGGTTCGGTGGGGACTCGATTTCGTGTATGGACTTCGAGTCATGGCACGTCCTTCCTCCTACCCGCCTTGGCTGCGCTGTCGTGCGGTGCGCATGGTCGCCGAGGTCCTCGGTGACTACCCGAACGAGTCGGCCGCATCGCGGGCCGTCGCGCAGAAGCTGGGCATCGGCTCCGCCGAGACGCCGCGCAACTGGGTGCGTCGGGACCAGGTCGACTCCAGGCAGCGTCCGGGGACGACCACGGAGGAGTCCGCGCAGATCAAGGCGATGAAGAAGGAGATCGCCGAACTCAAGCGGGCCAACGACATCGGGTGCGGTTCCTCTGAAGGGAAGTTCTGAGATGGGGGAACGCTGATCGGGGCTGTCCGCGGGAGCGTTCGTCTCTACCGTGGGAGCGGGAGAGGAGTGCGGGATGGGCTCGCTGTTCGAGGAGTTGGAGGCCCGCGAGGCGGCTGCCCGGGTGCGTGTGGAGGGGTTGGAGGCCGAACTCGCCGAGTTGTCCGGGAGGTTGGGTGCGGCTCGGGAGGTGCTGGAGCGGTTGCGGATCGCGCGGGAGACGGTCGCCGAAGTGCTCGCCGAGATGGCGCCGGAGAACTCCCGGGTGCCGGTGGGGCCCGGTGAGGTGTCCACCGCGGGGGTGGCGGACGCGTATGCGGGGGCCGAGCAGCAGGTCATCGGGGGTGCTGACGGTGCCGAACTGGCAGCCCGGGATAGGGACGGAGGTGCTGCCGTCGGTGTACCGGGACATTGTGGAGGCGGTGGCCGATGCCTCGGGGCCCGTCCACGCCAAGCAGATCGTGCCGAGGATCGGGCTGCCGGCCGAGACCGCGAAGATCGAGGGCACGCGGTCGAAGCTGAAGCGGCTCGACGCCTTCTACCGCGTCAGGATCCCGCTGCCGTGCAGCACGGACATGCCGCTGGTCCTCCAAGTCGACGGCAAGGGCGTGGTCATGCGCCCGGAGGCCCTGCGCGAGGCCACCCGCCGGGCCGCCGCGAAAACCGCAGGCGCCCACCGCACACGACTCGCCCCGGGCGAGAAACCCAACCGCAAGCGGATGGCCACCGTCGCCTGCGTCTTCGACACCCGCCCCGCCCCCAGGCGTCCCCACGACGTGATCCACCCACCCGGAGGCCGCAGCGAGACCCGCCGCCCCCGCCCCGGACCGAAGGCCGAGAACAAGTGGTGCACCGCCTCCCTTCTCCGCCCGCCCGAACAGGTCATCGCCGACGCCTTCGACCAGGCCGAAGCCCGCGACCCGAAGCATCTGCGACCCTGGATCGTCCTGGTCGACGGATCCCGCCACCAACTCGACCTGATCACCGCCGAGGCCCACCGACGCGGCGTCACCGTGCACATACTGCTGGACTTCATCCACGTCGCCGAGTTATCCCGGGGAGCTCGCCCGCGCCTTCCACAAACCCGGCACCACCGAGGCCGAGGCCTGGGCGGCAGGCCATCTGACCGCGATCCTGGCAGGCCACGCGGCCCGCATCGCCGTCGAAGTCACCGCCGAGGCGGAGCGCGAGCACCTGTCAGCCACCCGGCGCGAGGCCGTCGACGCCTGCCACCGCTACCCCACTGGCCACCTCGACCAACTCCACTACGACACCGCCCTCGACAAGGGTGGCCGATCGCCACAGGAGCAGTCGAAGGAGCCTGCCGCCACCTGATCGCCGACCGCCTCGACATCACCGGCGCCCGCTGGGGCCTGCCCGGAGCCGAAGCCGTCCTACGACTACGCGCCCTCGTCTCCAACGGCGACCTCGACACCTACCGGCCCTTCCACGCCACCCGCGAGCACCAACGCCTCTACACCCTCACCGCGTGATCAAAAGCTGCACTCGAAACGAACCGCACCCCCTGGAGATCCCGAACAGCCGGCTCAACCGCCGCTCTGCCTGCGTGGAGCGGTGTCGCGCTTGGGATTTTGATCCGTTAGGTGGAGATCGGCGTGCCGCAGAAGGGCAGGCCATCACCGTGCCCTCACTGTGAGTGATATCCGGGAGCCAACAGATGTGTCCGGGCGCACGGACTCGGCCCGATAGGAAGGAATCCCTATGGCAGTGTTTCGAGGAGCCCGTCTGCGCGGCGTGACCGCTGTGGCCAGCGTGGTGGCGGGCTTGGTGGCCATCCCTGCGACGGCCCATGCCGCGACCACCCACGTGCCCTGCGACCCGACCGCACTGAAGAACGCGATCACTGCTGCCAGCCCCGGGGACACCCTGGTGCTGGCGCACAAATGCGTCTACAGCTACGCCACGCCGGAAAGCGGCAGCGACGCTCTGCCGGTGATCACCAAGAAACTCACCATTGAAGGACGCGGCGCCACCATCCAACGGGACCCAACGACAGCAGCCCAATTCCGCATCTTCGAAATCGCCGCCCCCGGGAACCTGGCGCTTGACGATGTCACCGTCCGCAACGGCAGCGCCCCGGGCGGTCCTGGTGGCAACATCTTCGTCGATCCGGGTGGGACCCTCGACCTGAACCGCAGCGTCGTGACGAGCGGTACCGCCACCGATGGCGGCAACATCTTCGCCAATGCGGGTGGGACCATCGACCTCAACCGCAGCGTCGTGAGGAACGGTACCGCCTTCGATGGCGGCGGCTTCTTCATCCTCGCCTCTGGCACCCTGCGGATCCGTCACAGTTCCATCCTCGACAACACCTCGGCAGCATTCGGCGCCGGAATCTCGAGCAGGGGCAACCTGACCATCACCGACGACAGCACGATCAGCGGTAACACCACCGACGGTGTCGGTGGCGGACTCGCCAACAGCGGCCCGGCGACGATCGATAATTCCAAGATCTTCTCGAACACCGCAGCCAGCACCGGTGGCTTCAGAGGCGGCGGAGGGATCTACAACCTCAACCCCGGCACGGTGAACCTGCACAACACCCGGGTGGAACACAACACGGCCACAGCGAAGGGGAGCACGCCGGGAGTGGGCGGGGGCATCGCGAACCAGGGAGCAGCCGCCAGGGTGACGATGGACGGTGGAGTGATCGGACGTAACTCGGCGGAGGGGACCGATGCCCAGGGCGGTGGTGTCTACAACGAGGGTACGTTGAGCACCAAGGGGCTGTTGATCGAACGCAACACCTCCACCGGCACGGGCGCCCAGGGTGGTGGCCTGACCAACAACGGTGGGACCGTCACGCTCACCGGCACCGTGCTCGAGCACAACACTGCCAGCACCCGTCCCGGCGGGATCAACAACAACGCCGGCACGGTGGCGCTGAAATACAGCGCGGTGGAGCACAACAGGCCCACCAACTGCGCTGGCAGCGCAGTCCTGGTGCCCAGCTGCGTGAACTGAACAGCCGGATCAACTGGTCGGGGGCCGCCGTGCCCAGCGCCTCCACGTCCGCCCCGACCAGACCCCCTCTGCCCAGGTCCGGCCCCTCTGCCGGACCGCACCCCGCACCGGTCGGCGCCTCGCCGATCGGCTTCGATCAGTGCCTGACCGGCGCCGAAGCCGTCCTCAAACTCTGTGTCGTGCACACCGACAGCGACCTTGACTACCATCACCCCCGTGGGCACCAGCGCACCTACCCCGACCAGCACGACTACCAACTCGGCACCCGATCAACAACCTTCCCTCAAAAGGAGCCGCACCCTTCTGAAATGATCAGTAGGTCACTGGTATTGAGGTTAGGGTGCGGGGACAGTGGCGCGCAGGGGTGTGTGGCCGGTTGTCCCGGTCACGACGGCCGGCACCTGGGTAGTCGTGGTGTTCCAGGTGACTTCGACCTTCGTGTCGCGGACTCCGTCGCAGTGCACCTTGAGGTGTGCGCTGACGTCTCCGCTGGTGGGGTCCCACCGGGCGGTGCCGTTGACGGTGGCGTCCTCGACCCAGCGCACGTCGTGGAAGGTGAAGGTGGTTGGGGTGCCGCTGGTGGAGGTCCATGACCCGCCCCGCAGTCCGCGGTCGCGCTTCTTGTCGAGGTACCCGTTGCGGGCGATCGCGTCGCCGACCGTGGAGGCGCCGACGGAGGCCGCTCGTAGCGCCCGCCCATCGGCGAAGTTGCCCGAGCTCGGTGTGGCCGGCAGTGCGTCGGCCAGGTGCTGTGGGAAGGCGCCGAGGGCGGGGATGGGCGGAGTTTGTGTGGTGCAGGAAGTGTCGAGGGTGCCGAGGCGGCCCGGGGCGTCGACGAACTGCCGGTACAGGTTCTGCCCGCAGGCTTCCGGGCCCGGCCAGGCCGTGTTGGGCATCGCCGTGATGTGGGTAAGGTTGGGCACGGCGATGAGCCGTGCGGAGGGTCCCAGTTGCCGGGCTACCTGCTCTCCTCCGGCCAAGGGGGTGAGCGAGTCGAGGTCGCCGCCCAGGACGAGGACGGGGACCGTGGCGGGTACCAAGGGCGGGGTAGCCGTGATGGGCGGATCGGTGCGGATCGGGGCCGGCCAGTCCAGGCAGGCGTCGTAGGCGTTGGTGTAGGCGTTGACCGTGATCCACTCGGCGGGGGTGAAGGGGGCGAACGGGGCTGAGGGCTCTTCCACCGTGTTCTGCTGCAACTGCCGGGCGCGTTGAGCGGGCGAGGCGGTCATGGAGAACAGCTGTGGGTAGTCGGTGCAGGCTACGGCGAAGTACAGGGCGTCGGAGTAGTCCGGCGGCAGCGGTGTGGTGCCGTCGTAGGTGGTGGACTGGTAGGCCAGGCGCAGCAGCGGGGCGGGGTCGTCGGCGGTGAGCAGGGCCTGGGCGGCAGCTTGCAGGCTCTGGTAGATGGCCGGGTCGCTTCCGGCGTTGTTGACGAGGTCGACCAGGGTTGTCAGGTCGACGGTCTCGTTGACGGTTCCTCCCTTCAGGTCGGTGGTGGGGCCGGTCAGCGTGAATGCGCGTAGGCGGGTGGCGAGTTGGGAGATGGTGGCCCAGGCAGGCGCGAGTGCTTGTCGGGTGCAGGCGGGGGCTCGTTGGCAGGCCAGGTCGAAGGCAGTGTGGGCGGTGGATGCGGTGTCGGGGTACCAGGGGTTGAGGCCGAGGACTTCGTAGCTGGCGTCGAGGGTTAGTGAGCGCAGAGTCGCGGGGTAGCGGGAGGCGTAGGCCTGAGCGAACCAGGTGCCGTAGGAGTCGCCGTAGAGGTCGATGCGGGGCAGATTGAGCAGGTGCAGTGTGTCCGCCAGGTCGCGGGTGGCGTTGGCGGTGGCGAAGAGGTCGGAGGCGTGGATCCAGGTGCCGTCAGGGTGCTGCCAGGTGTGGTTCAGCTTCTCGCCGCAGGCGGCGACAGCTTGGGCGAAGTCGGGCCCTGAGGAGTGGTGCGGGTAGGACTGCAGGCCGGGGCAGTTGAGGGCCTGTGAGCTGCCGGTGCCGCGCAGGTCGAACAGGAGCAGGTTGTGGCCTGCCCGCAAGGGGCCGAGCATGGCCAGGTAAGCGCTGTGTGAGCGGGTGGAGGCCCAGCCGGGGCCGCCTTCGACGGCGACGGTAGTGCCTGTGGCCGGGCCGAGGGCTGGGATCCATTCGAAGCCGATGGCGATGGCGGGGCTGTGCGGGTCGGTGCGGTCCAGAGGTAGGGGCACTTGTGCGCACCAGTAGGCGTGGTGGTCGGTGCAGGGGGTTAGTTGGACCGAGCCGAGGCGCAGGGTGGCGCTCTGTGTGTGGGAGGCGGCTGGGGTGACTGCAAGGCTGAGGGCTGTGCCGATGAGCAGAGCGAGGAGCAGACGGCGTGCGCGTGATGCGGGCCTTGAGGTGGATGACCTGTGCCAGGTACGGGCGTTGCGGGCGTGTCGAGTCTTGTCCGGCTTCATGTTCCCCTTGTCAGTAAGGTCGGGGCCACGTGTGGGTCGACTGCGGGCCAGTCGGGGCGTGGTGGCTCCCCAGGAAACTGACATGCCCTCAACAAGTCAAGACGGCGTCGACAACCACCCAGTCCAGGCGGCCGAGATCGGCGTCGCCGCACAGCAGGGCCGCCATGAAACGGTCTGCGCCGATCACCGACCCCAGCTCCGACGAAAGCACTGGCTGCCACCCAGCTCTCGACCGTGATCCGCGAGCACTGGTCCGCGTCTGATCACGCCGAACCGCGAGGACGCCCCCCGCATGCAGACCGGCACCGCACCCCGGGCCATCGGCCACCGCGCGAAACCTGGCCATCGGCACACTGCGGCTCACCGGCCGCACAAACGTCGCCGTCGACCTTCGCCACCATGCCAGCGGCATCACGGCCCCTCACCACCTCGGCATCACGCGATCAAACCGGACACCCGTGGGGACGGCGCAGCTCTGGCACGCCCGGCAGGTCGCTCACGTCGCCTCCGCGTGACCGTTCTCGTACCGGGTGGTGCGGCAGCGAGGCGCAGAGCAGAGACCGCGAGCAGAAAGGGGCGCCCGATCGACTCCTGATCAAACCTGATCTCTTGCTGTCATTTTCTTTACAGACTTCGACAATACTCAATCAAAGTCGGCGATAGCCATCAGATCCACATCCCGAGCACCTCCGGAACAGTCAAGATCATCCACGCCCCGCCAGGGCACCGCTGAGTCGAATGAAAATTTCTGAGCTTTCATCAGATTCTCTACAAGAAACCAGTTCTGATGATACGTCAGATATTTTACTGGCCTGGCCGCCGACCCCAAGACGTGCGCGCCGGACAGGACCGATGCGCCGCCTTCTTGTTTTGGCGAGGAGATCACAGGCTCCCCAATGACCCTATTGACCGAGAGCAGACAAGCCGAAATGATGCACGTGCCGGAGGTTGCGGCGGGGGCGCCAGCGCGTGCCGCCTGGACCGCGGGTTCCCCGGCACACATCCCATCCGCACCATCGCTCCCCTATCGGAGCGACCTGCCTGAGGGAGAAGCATGGCTGTCTTCGCACGGACCCGCTCGGTCAGTCGGCGCCGCAAGGTCGCGGCTGTCGCAGCGTTGCTGCTGGCCGCCGTCACGGCCGGCTCGGCGACCTCCGCCACCGCCTCGCCGATGACCGGGCACGCCGGTCTCACCTGGATCACCTACCAACAGCGCTCGAACGGCGAAGTGCACGTCGGCTTCGACGGCACCTCCAACCCGTGGGTTGGCGACACTCCGGCCTCTGCGGTCCTTCCGATGCTCTGCCTCGACGTCACCAACAGCCCGTTACCGGCCGACCTCAACGCCGACTTCTACGACGGCTGGGCGCGCGGCTGGGTGGGCCTGACCCCGCCCATCACCGGGTACTCGCTGACCAGCCGCGCCACCGCCAATGCCCTGTGCGCCTCGGACTTCGGCCCCGGCTGGCGCGAAGCCGGATTCCACGACGGTCACTACGGCACGGACCTGACCCAGGTCGGTGGCTGGAGCTTCTGGGCTAGGGGCACCATCGCCTCGGGTGTCCGTTTCTGGGTAGCCAACAACGACCAGCCTGCCAATCCCTGGAACTGACGCCCCATCGGTTGAAACGCAGGTGGTAGAGGACGGCGGACATCCGCCCCGGGCGAGCGGCGGCGGCCGCTCGCCCGGGGCGCTGGGATCCTGTCCGAGTCTCTGCTGCTCGCGCTGGGCGGCTCTGCGCCTGGGAAGGTACCTGCTCGGCACCCGCCGCTGATTTCGGACATGCTCCTGGCTCCCAGGGGCGGGGCCCTGACGGCGTTCCGACCTCCAGTCAAGGCCCCGGACGGTCAAAACCGGTCGATGGGTGGTGACGCTGAGCCCCCTTCTTCTCCCTCCCCTCTCTTCCACCCGGTTCCCGCATCGAGGAGGAACGTTGTGGGCGCGCGGGCAGGGCCCCAGCAGGAGGGATCATCGGGCGGGAAGAGATGCTCCTCAGCACTTCTTTTTTAGCCCCGCCAACCGGACCAGCAGGCGCCGCACCGGGCCCTTCGATGTCTGGTCGGTGCTGCGACAGCGTGGCCGGCTCCTCTGGCTGGCTGAGGGGTGTTGCCCTCTCCCGTCGTTGCGCGCTCACGCCGTCGTCCAGGAACTGGCCGGGAGCCATAGGGGTGACTTCCGGTGAGCTTGCCGCGTTGCTCAGGTCCGCCAGAGCGATCGGGTCTTTCGGCGCGGCATCCGTTGACGCCACGGCGGAACCAGTCGCCGCAGTTGCCGGTATCCCCGACTGGGGGATAGCTATCCTCATACCAGCAGCCCGACTGATGCTCACCTCAGCATCCTCTCGGTGGAGGCCCAGAAGTCCTTTTACCTTCTGCAGGATCCAGAAATGGGGGCGAGATTCACGTCGGCGCTGACTGTCAACTTGGTTGAGGCATCCCTCGAGGGCACCGGAGATCTCGGCGAGCCTGACAGCGTTCGGTCTCTCGTCCGGTACGACATCCTCGCCTCTACGCACGACGGCAATGCCTTTCGCATTGACGAGGTCCTCGTGCCGCCCCCTGCCCGCCGGCGGCGGGGAGTGAAGCGCGAATTCGATCTGATAGAGGTGGCCGCTGCTCTTATCCTTGACAGCCTCGCCCTCCTCGGTTCCGTTTATCAATTTTCCGGCCTTGCTCATGGGGTCACTGGGGATGCCATTGACTTCGGCGAACCCACGGGCGGCGCGCGCCGCCTCGTTGACCGCCGTACCGGCCGGCGGAAGTGGCTTCGAATACCCTGCCTGCCCCGCGACCTTTTCGACGGCGGAGTTCGCCTGATCGAGTTTGGCCGGAGGGACATGCGTAGGATTTAACGGCAAAAGGGTTCCGGCCCCGCTCAGCGCTGCATTTGAACTCCTCCTGAAGAAATGCACCACCGTCTGGGTGAGCGGCTGGAAGACGCCGTACTGACTTTTTTCGTCGATCGCCCGGAACGGGGTGACCGTCCATCCGATTCGATCTGTCACTTGTCGATCTGTCACTTGCTCTGTCACTTGCTCAGATTCCGGAACCAGCAAATAAGGATCCGTTAATTCATGTAATCGTGCTCGCTTGAGCTTCCCTCCTTCCGCTTGACCAGACCTGAGCTCATCCTCGTTTTTCTCGGCAAGAATAGGATGGCCGGCGTAGCGGCTTCCAAGGGCGAGGGCGACATCCCCATTGCCCCTCAAGTACTCGAGAAGCTGCTCCTTCGTTCCAACCAGCTTCACTGGGCCAGTATGTTTGAGATTGACAAATTCCTGATAGCTTTCACCTCCGGCACCGTTTGCTGACAACGGTCCAGCGGCAGAATCCACGCCTATTGTACTGGCGTGGAACCTTTCTGCGGGGACAAGCTGATCACCATTCGCCCGATAATATCGGCTGCGAAGGCCCGTCAAGAACCATGGAAGAAAATTAGGCCTCTGGACGATTAGCTCCGGACGGCTAGCCAGTTCGTTCCTCGCCACCAAAAATCTCACCGGATTAACGCTCGGTCTCAGCTCGGGTGGCGGTTCCGGCATCCTGCCCTCCTAGTGCATGTCCCGAGTGCGCCCCAGGATCCGCATCGATTCGAGCGGCCACGGGAAAGCGGGTACAACTTCCGATGGTCAATTGTGTGCCTCGCGGGAGGCGCGGGGCATCCGGGAAACTACTAAAAACCTCGCCCAGGATGCTGCTGCGCCGGCGTGCGGTCGGGCCAGCCAGCCCTGCGGTCAGCTTCCGGTAGACCAGCCGGTAGGCGATCGGCGGAAACAAACATATTTCCGAGTACCTTTGAGGCCGCTCAGGGGCGCCAACGCTGCAGCCGGCGCCAAGCCGGAGGCCCGTGTGCGGCCAGCGGCTTGGCGCCGAACTGCAGAGCCTGAACCCGCCGCACCCTGCTGCATGGCGCCCGAGCCGAACCTGAAGTCTGGCCCAGACTCTCCCATCACCAACCAATCTGCTGCGCCTCTATCGGTGGGTCACTGTCAATGCTGCGGGTTTCCCCCAGGAGGATGCTGCGTGCGGTTTCCCCCAGGCGGATGCTGCGTGCGAGCGCGCTGTCGCTTAGATAAGTCCTGCTGGTGATTACTCGATGCCACTGGCTGCGTGGAAGCACGACGAGCGCTAGGGCCCGAATCCCCAGCGTGCGTTTCCCGCGGTGTGGTCGGCGCCGATTGAGATTGAGACGCCCTAGTAGATGAAGGCGCCATGGGATGCGTGAACGAACTCGCTTCAACAACGGGCTCCGGCGTTACCGTCACATTCGGTCCAGGCTCCACAGTTTCCCGGGGTGATTGCGCGAACGTCTCACTCTGACGCAGGTGTGTCGACATCTCACGCGACTCCCTGGGCGTTCCGACCGGCGTCCCCCCGAATTTCAACTCCGTCACAGGCAAATCCCTCTCAGGCCCACCAAATAGCCTTCTGACTCCATTGGATAGTTTTCTGAATCCAGCGCCACCCGCATGCATTAAAGGATCACTGGCATCATAGATTCCTTTTCCGACTACTCCCAGTACCGCCAGAGCAGCGGGGACCGCGACAACAGCACCAGCAGCAGCTAACGAAAAAGGTGCCGCAACAGCAGCTGCGACACCAAGCGTAGCAATGCCAATCGACGCGGCAAGCGGATGACTCTTGACCCACCCCCACGACTTCGATACCGAGTCCGCGACGGAGCCCTTGAATTCGGACCATGCCGCACCAAGGTTCACGGATACGCCAGTCGCCCCCTGCTGGCCATCCGTCGATCCGCCCAGAGACGACCTCGGGCTGGGAGTACTCATGATTGCGTACCTCCGCACTTCAGAACGGCTCGTCCATCGGGTCTGCCGCCAGTTCGAACTCCAAGGAGACACTGGAAGTCCAAGCTACTATCGGCAGGGCTTAAAGAAATCCCGGAAAATACCTAGGTCTTCACTGCTCTCCAGCTGTGCCGGAGCCCGCGTCTCCGCTCTCACGGGTAGCCCTCGTATCGATGCTTCACAGGGTCGAGGGCCTGGCCAGCTGTGGCGTGGGCGGGGCGGCGAGTGGCTGAACGTCTCATTAAGGAACCTCAGCCTTCTGGTGGTCCACCGTGATCGCGTGAAGCTCTCAAAGTGGGCTGCGCGCAACGGCGTGCGCTACCAGACCGCGTGGACTTGGGTGAAGGACGGCAGAATGCCGGTCCCCGTCGTCCAGCCCCCGTCCGTAGCCGGCTCGTTCCCGAGCCGGACCCCGAGACGATTGGACAGGTCGTGGCGTACTGCCGGGTCTCCTCGGCGGACCAGGAATCCGATCGCGATCGGCAAGTCGCCCGTGTCCTCGAGGACGCCACCAAGCAAGGTCTGGCCGCGGGCGAGGTCGTCGCCGAGGTCGGCTCCGCGCTCAATGGCCGCCGCCGCAGGCTGTACCTCGTCCTGTCGGACCCTGCGGAAAGGTCGGCGTCCTCGAAAGGGCCGGCCGTCGGGGCGGCCACCGCATCGCGTGCCCTCCCGCGCAGGGCCCACCCGCAGTGCGGCAGCGCGCAGCCAGGCCACCAAATGCTCCCGTGTACCGAACGGAGCGGCGAGCGCGATCCGTAGCAGTCCTCCGTCCTCGGCGAGGCACCGCAGCGCCCGCCCCGCATCCGTGACCAGACGCGGATGCGGGGCCCAGGGTCATCGGCGCCACACACCGGCGCCGGGGACAGCGCCCGCGCCCGGCAGCGGCCAGGGTCCAAGAGGCGGGAAACGCGCGCATCGGCGCCGTCCTCCACCAGCGGCTCCAGAGTGGCCCCCGCGCCGCTCTCGTGTCCCCCGGCATCACCACCGTCGCAGCCGGAGCATCGACGCTCGAAAGGCGAAGGGCGTCATCGCTCAGGCTCCCACCGGGTCATGGCACGAAACCAGCTTGGTGCCATCTACGAACGCCGCCTCGATCTGGAGCAACGGCAGCAGCTCGCGGACACCGTTCATCACGTCCTGGGTGCCGACAGCCTGCTTGCCGATCTCCATGCACTCGGCCACGCTACGTCCCTCGCGGGCGCCTGCCAGGATGCTCTCGCTGATCAGTGCGCAGGCCTCGATATAGTTGAGCTTCACACCGCACTCGCGGCGCTGGCGGGCCGAGTTGGCGACCATGAAGATGGTGAGCTTGTCGATATCGCGCGGAGACAGCTTCATCGGTTACCTCCAGGGAAACCCCGGACTTTGGGCCGGGGAGGGATTGGATTTCCCGCGTGGCGGGGTGGGGAAGGCCGAGTCGCCGTAAAGGCGGCCCGGCGTCTGGGTGGGTGATCGCCTGCGGTCGGTCACAAGGTGAGTGGCTATCGTGTGACCCGTGGCCACGCGACGGCTGGCTGACGCTGGCGAACCCGAGGGCAGCGCGCCGACCACAGTCACCGTGACGCAAGACGGTGCGGGCCGCTGGTTCGTCTCCATGCTGTGCGAGGACCGGCCCGCGCCAATGCCCGACACCGGTGCAGCCGTCGGTATCGACGCGGGCATCACGTCCCTGCTCGCCCTTTCCCTCCCGATCGAGAGGCTGAGCAACGAGCGCGGGAAGATCCACAACCCGAAGCACGAGCGCGGGGACCGGCAACGTCTGGCGAAGGCGCAGCGGGACCTGTCGCGCAAGACACAGGGCAGCAACAACCGGGCCAAGGCCCGGCTCAAGGTCGGCCGGGCACACGCCCGGATCGCGGATCGCCGCAGGGATTTCCTGCACAAGGTCACCACCGCTCGTGTGTGAGAACTGTGAGAATCGGGGTGTGCTGTCCCGGGCTGCGGCTTGACCCGCGTGAGGACGGACCGTGGTGTCCTGATCGACCAGCGCCACGCCTGGCGCTCGACGACGACTGCGCGGTTCCCGTGCCCACCGGACGACGCAGATGACGACCTGTGGGGAGCCGACTCACCGATTGTCGACGTCACGCGATCCCTGCCTTGGGACGAAAAGCGCACCGCCGCCCCGGACAGAGGCCGAGGAGTGGCTCCCAGCGGCCAAGCCTGTCCCGCACTGGTTGAGCATGAAGAGCGCGCATGACCGGGGAGGATGGCGCGGCTTGCGCCCTTCGGCCGCTGTGACCGCTCCGGCGGCAAAGCCGACAAGCCCGCAGAATTCCACTTGGTCCGCGTCGGCATACCAGCTCGCCCCCGCCTGAGCAACAGGAGTACGGCTTCCACGATCATGGGGGTCCGGACAGCCCACTGCTCCGCGCCGGCCACCGGCGGACTTTGCCATTGGGTTCGTCGCCACCGCTCCCCCTGGCACTGTCAACCGGTCGGGCCGCTGCAAGTACCCGGGCAGTGATCCGGCTTCGACGGTTGGCGGTTTGCTTCACGACTCTCCCCTGATTCTCCAGAGACAACAGAAAATTGTCGGACCATCACCGACTGCCCTTCAGCGATCGGCTCGCATTCAGCGCACAGGCGCGGCGCCTCATTTCGATCAGCAGAACTTCTCGGTGCTGATCGATGGGCAGATAGTAGGCATACGAGCCGATTGGCTGGAATCGACGAACGTCGCCCACATCCCCCTACCAAAGAACTAGCGTCTTCCGACGGGTTCACCCATGGGTCACCGGGATGCGGGTGCGCCGCAGGCTGTCGCCCGCCCAACCCGCCGACCCTGCCGCTCGCCCGCTTGCCTCAACAGGCGCAAGCCTCGCACGGTCCGCGACGTGGCACCCGTGCCCGTCCGCCCCAGCACTGGCCTCAGGTCGCTCTCCACCACTTCCGAGCCCGGGCAGAACGTCTGCCGCGTCTCTCGGCACACGAAGCAATCCACCACCAGACCCATCGCCTCCCCGGAGCCGTCCCGCCACCCGTGCGCCACCATGGCCTCCACGGCCGCATCGGATCTGTTTGCCACAGACGATCACGATCGTGGCGGCCGTAGCCATACCCGCAGTTGCCCCGCCCCAGCTGACCAACCCCGACACGTCACGGATCACGACCTACAGCAGCCGTTTCAGATTTTACCCCCGCGCTTTGGCTGACTATTATCGCCCACCGTACCGCGCCGAAGCAAATTAAAGATAGAAGAATTCCTAGTCCCGTTCACCGTATTCTCGGGCCGCTTTTCGATGCTCGCGAGCCGATCCGCTAGTTGTGGCAGGTTCGGTCTGATCGAAATTCTCGGAGCTTGTTGATTCACCACTGCGGCCAGTTCCTCATTCTTCCACTCCCTCAATGGCTCCGGGGCGGGAATTCCAGTATCCTCAAGCCTTCCGACAAACTCCCTGAGTGCCCACTGGACCTTATGTGCATCACCCTCGCTCGGAGATTTGTTCCTGTATGCATCAAATGCTGGCGCGAGATTTGAATAGGCCGCACTCGCCGTTGCCCTCAGATACCCCTGATATACGTCAACAAATCCTCTGTACTGGATAGTATTCCATTGCCGAAAATTCTCCGCTCCACTCTGGTATTTCTCCATTACATCCCAGGTTCTCCTGATTTCCTCTGCTCTCGGGTCCGACGCCTGGAGTAGATGGCTGAAGACCAAGAGGCTGCCGGCGGCAAAGGCCTCTTTGGGACTGGGAGGTGCGTCGTTGAATTTCGAAATCAGGAGGTCGGCTGTTACTCTTGCCATCTTTGCTTCATCGAGAGCCAGGTCGTTCCTGGTTTTCGGGTCAACCTGCGCAGCCAGATACACGTTTCTCTCCGTGCGTGGCAGGGGGTCTACGCCTAGACTCTTCTTGATCAGCCCGGTCTCGCCCTCGTACTGCTCTTTTCCGAGTTTCAGCTCGGCAGCCGTCGCCTCGCCGCGTGCTATCCGGCTAATCGCGGCATCAATCACCGTCAGGGGGAAGTCGTGGCCCTGCCATGCGGTTAACATTTTCTGGTACTGCTTCGGGGCGAGGCCTGGGTTCCCGGCCACCACGAATACCGCCTGGGCGGTCCCCTGCTGATAGTGGCGAAGCTCGTGCAGCATGAATTCGGCGCGCACATCCGAATCGGTCTTCGACATTCCATTCCGACCGGAAGGTGCAGCAGACACAGAAAGAGATGATGCCTCGAAGGCTGCGTGAAGAGTCCGATCGGCCCCGTGGCCAGGATCCTTCTGGACCTCGTCCTTCAAGGTGACCGGAGGGAATCCATCCTTCCCCAGGTGGGCGTTTATATAATCGACCAGCAGCCGAGTGTACACATGCGCATCCTCCTTGGGTATCACCAGGTTCCCTTTCGTGTCCTTTTGGGCAAGCAGCACGAACTGGTTGTCTGCAAATTTGCTGTAGGAGCGAAAAAATTCTTTGTCATTGAGATCCGCGAACATGCCACCTCCAAGTGGATTGCAGAATTTGGAATTTCCAGCCCTCCCGTCACCGCCGCTGAGGACGCAGAGTCATCGGCTGGAATTACATCCTGGCCACTGCTAGCGACGATCTCCTCGTGTAGATTCTCCCGCGCCCTACTGCTCCATGGGTAGGTACAAATACTGCTCGGTGCCCCGAGACGGTGGTGGTGCGTTCCTGTCCAGCGGGTGCTCGTGGTCACCTCACCGCAGCATCCGGCGCGGCTCGAACCGCGCGACCTTCTGGGCCCCCGGTGCCCAAGAGACCTGGAGTGCCCACCATCCGACAGGTCGTCGGCTAGCTCACTGAGCTCTTTCAGGGCAGCGGGACGGCGGCGTTCACGCGTTCACCCTGGGCACTGTAGTCGCGGGGAGCTGCCGCCGGATCGGAGCCGAACTCATCGCCGAGGCGGCCCGGCAAGCCAGCGAAGCCGGATGCGAATGGCTGCACGCCGGGGTCGGGAAGACGGACGCAAAGGACGCCTTCGTCATCCCGGACCAGGCCCGCATGCGCACGACCTCCAGGTGATGCGCTGCGGCGGCGACATCGCGGTGGACCTGCGAATCCTCACAGCAGCTGTAGATCGTGATCTTGGCTGTCCGTGGTCATGTGGTGGTGGTTGTGGTGATCCGAATCTGCGATGGAGCCACTCAAGGTACAGACCCTCGTTGCGGCTCGATTCTCCACTGTCGGGAAGCGCAACCCCGCTACCGCGATCTGCGGCGGATGGCGGCAGCGGCTACGGCCACCGCGGCCATGAACGCTGGAATCAGCACGACGAACGCGAGTGGCGCTGATTCGTCGAAGCCCGGTTTGTTGTCGATAGCGCCAACGATGGGGTCCGAGAAGAAGGGCGCGCCGCCCTTCGTGCTGCTTGGCGAGGCAGTCGGTGGCGAACTCTTCCTACTCCCAGACACCCTCGCGCTGGGACTTGGACCAGGTACACGCGACCGAGTCGGAGACGGCAAGGGAGGCGAGGAAGAGGGCGAGGGCGGGGTCGTCGAAAGCGACGTAGCAGGAGAGGGTGCCGACAACGACACCAGCGGCGGCGCGGCTGGCGTGATTGGGGATGTGGGCTGGGTTCCTGCCAGGGGGATACCGGTGGCGGTCGTCCCGCCCACCGGTCCGGGGGGTGGGACGGCCGCAAGTGCGGGGCTGGGGGGCAAGGTGAGCAGGGGTGGGGAGATGGGTGTGTTTGCCGGTCCTGTGCTGGTTGCCGTGGTGGCGGAGGTTGTTCCGCCGGTGGGGGCGGAGGTTGTTCCGCCGGTGGTGGCGGAGGTTGTTCCGCCGGTAGGGACGGCGGGGGGACTGGTGGTGGACGGGACGGAGCGGCAGGTGGGGCCGGGTGGGACCTGAAGGGTGACGGTGTTGGAGGTGGTGGGGGGGAATCCGGTGGTGCTCTGGGTGGACTGGTCTGCGATCGAGGTGATGGTGCAGTCGTTGGCGACGATGGTCTGGAAACACATCTGGACGGGGTCGCCTACGAATGTGACCGTCATGCTCGGAGTGTTGGTGGTGAAGTCGCTGGTGTTGTTCAGGGCGATGTCCGCTCTGACGGTGATGGGGGCCGTGGTGGTGACGGGTACGGCCGATAGATCGGTGCTCTGGGTGGCGGGGTTGATGGGGAGGGTCGCGATCGGGTTGTTGGCGGAGTCGGTGACTGTCACGAAGGAGCTGGCGTAGTCGACGTTGGCGGCGGTCAGGCCGGCCAGTTGCAGGGTTCCGTAGGCGCTGTAATGGCCCGTCGCGCCGTCGCAGTAGAACTGCCGCGGGTCCAGGGTCGTTGTCGCCTTTGTCTTGACGCAGGGGGATTGGCCGGTAATGGGATCCATGGACCACAGGTAGCCGGCGTCGCCGAGACCGAAGGCGCACTGCCCGTCGAAGGCGTAGCCGTAGGGCCGGGTGTCACCGCCGTGTACATTGGCCGGCCCCTGCAGGCTGCCGCCCGTGCCGAAGGAAGAGCAGGCCGCCTGGGCCACCCAGTCGTAGCAGATGTTGTTCGACGCGCCCCCCCACACCGGGAACAGCGACTCCAGGTGGTGGCCCGGCGGGGTAAGCACCGCGGGGGGCATGTAAACGGTGCTGGCGCCGAAGTTGTTGGCTGCCAGGAGCGTGCTGAGTCCCGGTGGTGCGGCCACCGGATTGCCAGCGAAGTCGAAGCAGACGGCGGTACCGGTCGGCGGGGTGCCGCTATCGCCCGCCACGGTCGAGCACACCGAGGTGGCGGTGCCCGCCGGGCTGTAAGCGGTGAAGAGACTGTACGCGGAGAAGACCGACCCGATCGGCCCGGTGGAGATGGTCTTCGGGGTGGTCCAGCCTGCGCATGCTCCGCCGGCCGCCGGATCGAAGCACCCGATGAGCGCGCCCGTGGACGTCGCGTTCACCTCGGTGACGTAGACCTTGCCGGCGATGGCATCCAGCGTCCCGGCCAAGCCGGTGGGTGTCGGCGAGGTCGATGCTGTCCTGTCCGCGGGCATGCCGATGCCAAACACCCCGCAGGCACCATTCGACGACGGGTCGAAGCACAGGATCTGGCCGTTGGAGGAGAACACGTACATCTTGCCGTTCGGGGTCTGGACCACACCCGAGACCGCGTTGCCGCCCGCATCGGCCACCGCGGTCTGCAACGGGGTGAACCCGCAGCTCTGCTGGGCCTGCAGGTCCAGACAGCCGACACCGATCTTCGTGAACCCCGAGGCGCTGGAGACACCCGGGTAGTACAGCTTCGAGCCGATCACCACGAATTTCGGGTCAAGGCTGCTGCCGACGTCTCCGGTCAGGGCGCCGACTGCGGAGGAGTTCATCGGCTGGGGCCAGTTACGGGCCGCACCGGTGGGCGAGGGGCAGGGGCCGTTCGTCAGGCGGTTCGTGCACGCCACGTTCGGCCCGGTCGCCACGAAGTGGTAGAGGTTCCAGATCTCTGGTGTGGACACGCCGTTGATCGTCGCCGTGTACACGATCGGGATGAATCCGTCGCCCCCTGTGAAGGTGTTGACAGGCGACGCCGGCGCGGTGAGCAGGGTGGAGGTCGCTGTCGCCGGCGAGAGGACCGCCGCGCTCCTCGCCTGGACGACATCCGTGGCCGTCCCCGGATCCGTGGAGGAGAAACTGTTCCCCCCGTCCGTCGACCACTGCCCCACGAAGCCCGGCGGCACCCGCAGCGAGCCCGGGACATACGTCTGGCTCACCCCGGCCCCCTGGATCGGATCGGCGATGACCGCCCCCGCCGGCGAAGGACTCGGATTCGCGTACGACGTCACCCATCGCACTGTGTCGCCGTGGCCCGCCACCGTCGTACTCCCGGTCGCGACATCCGTCCCCGTCTTGCTCACCGGTGTACCGGCCGCCATCACCCGTGCCGCCCACGGCAAGGGGGAAAGCGTCACGCTCACCGCCAACAGAAACACCACCCCAGCCCAGCACAGCCGCCCGGTGAGCCCTCCTGCACCACGCCCCTGGTGCCGGCGTACCGGCACCAGGGTGCAGGACTTGCGGACCGTTCCCTTTGGTGCTCGCGCCAGGAACGCCCGAGTGGTCATCCCCACCACGGACCGGCCGGCCTCCCAGCCCTGCTCCCCCGCTTCACGTCTCATCAAGCACCCGATTCCCGCAGACCCAAACGATCCTGACGCTCCGACAGGGCGACACGGCGACTATCGCCGAGGCGGGCCACCGTCATTCCCTTCGGCCGCTGCCCACCACCCCCGGACAATGCCTGGGGCGTCTGTGGCCGCGATCGAAGCAGACAGCCCCGGCCCGCAGTGGTGAGTCGAAGACCACCCTCTACGAGAGGGGCGCCATGGTTTTCCGACACGGCGTCAGGAATGGTTTCACCTTCGCGGGTGAACCCCGCTGTGGTCCGCGCCGGTTTCGGTTCTCAGGGCTTGTGCCACGATCGAAAGGGGCGGGCCGTCTTGGTCTCAGCGACCGGTGTCGGGGCCGAGGTTCGCGGTCGGGGCAATGTGCGCGAGCAGATAGCCGGCTGCGGCGCGCAGCGGTAGCCCCGGGTGCGGGCCTGTGACTCTGCGTCAGAGCCGCCCGGCTGAATACCTGAGGCTATTGACTCTTCACGGCAGCAGCGTGTGCAGTCGCGCGGCCCGGCGTGCGGGCCACAGTGCGGCGCTCAGGCACACCAGGGCGGTGGTGGCGAGTATCAGGGCGAGCGATCCCCACGGCAGGATCAGCGTCATCGGTGCGGCCCGGCAGATCGCCCACGCGAGGAAGATGCCCAGGCCCAGGCCCAGGCCGGCGCCGAGCAGGGTGGTGAGCGCGGATTCGAGCCGGATCATCTGGGCGGCGTTGGCCTTCTCCAGGCCGATCGCGCGAAGCAGCCCGATCTCGCGCGGGTGCTCGAAGACGGAGAGAGTCAGTGTGTTGACCAGTCCCAGGATCGCGATGATCGCGGTCAGGGCCAGCATCCCGTAGACGGTGTCGAGGAGCAGGGAGAGTTGTTCTTCGTTGTCCATGCGGAGTTGTTCATGGTCCTTGACCTGGATGATCGGGTTGTTGCCAAGCGCGTTGAGGAGAGCTTGCCGATTCTTCGTGTTCGCCCCGTCCTTCGTGCTGAGTAGAACCGCCTGGTCGGTGAGTTCGACGCCGTGTGCGGCCAGCGAGGCGTGGGAGAGGACAAGGTCGGAGAGCAGGCGGTTGGGCGCGACGACACCGCCCACCGTGAGCGTCGCCCGGGTGCCATCCGGGTAGATGGCAGGGATCTGTGATCCGGTGGTCCAGCCGTTCGCTGCTGCCGTGCTCTGCTTCACCAGGACCGTGTTCGGTGTCTGGAGGGTGCTTGCGGTTCCGCTGGTGGTGGTCAGGTCGAGCAGACCGGCGATGGTGGTGGGGTCGACCGCGGTGACGCTGCGGGTCTGGTCTGCGACGTGGAGGTCAGTGCTCTGTAGGGCGCTGACGGCGGTGACCGCTGGTGTGCGGGCCAGGGCTGGGGCCACGGACGGGTCCAGCGGCGTGGGTGTGGCCATGCCGATCTGGTAGTCGGCCCTGAGACCTTGCGTGGAGCGTCGGTCGATTTCGTGGGTCAGGGAGACGCCGACCACGGCCAGGGCGCAGACCAGGGCCAGCCCGATGGACAGGGCGGATGCGGTGGCGGCGGTCCGCCGGGGGTTGCGGGCGGCGTTGCGCCGCGCCAGGGTGCCGCTCGGCCCCCACAGGCGGGTCAGCGGCCGTGCGGCCAGCGCCGTCACGGGGCGGGTGAGGATCGGTGTCAGCACGATGACACCCATCATGGTGAACGGGGCTCCCACGGCGAGGACCCCCATGCCGCTTCTGTTTCCGGTCCACGCGCCGAAGAGCGTGGTCAGCACACCGAAGGTGGTGAGTGCGGCGCTGGCCGAACCACGTAGGACGCGGCTTTTGCGCGTCGCCTGGGCTTGCGCGCCGCGCATGGCGGCCACGGGCGCGATGGTGGCGGCGCGTCGGGCGGACAGCCACGCCGCGAGCATGCTGACCAGCACGCCAAGGACCAGTGAGGCCGCTACGCCGCCAGGGCTGACGACCAGAGGACCGGAGGGCAGGTGGCTGCCGGTGGCGTCAAGACCGGCACGGACGGCGGAGGCGATGGCGACGCCGAGCAGAGCACCGAGGATCGAGGCAACGGTACCGACCAAGAACGCCTCGGCCATGATCGAAGCGGTGACCTGGGCGCGGGTGGCACCGATCGCGCGGACCAGGGCCAGTTCCCGAGTACGCCGGACAGCCGACAAGTTGAAGGTGTTGGCGATGCCGAAGACGCCGACGAATAGCGCGATCCCAGCGAATGCGAGCAGCGCGTTCCTGACGGCCTCGGTGCTGGAGGCTGTTATGGCGCTCTGCTGGTTGGCGAGGCTCTGACCGCTCTGCGCCGTGGCGCTGCCGTCGGGTGGGAGCAGCGGCTGGACATCGGTGAGGAGCTGGGTGCGGGAGGCGCCGGCGGCAGGGCTGAGGGTGATCTGCGAGAAGTGGCCGGGTGACAGGTAGAGACTCTGCGCTGTCGGGGTGTCGAACAGGACGAGGGACCCGCCGGCGGAGACCTTGGGATCATCGGTGGTGAAGGTGCCGACCAGCTTCTCCTGCAGCACGGGGCCGTTGACCGATACGGGGACCATGTCGCCGACCCGGTAGTGGGCTTTGCCGGCGCTGGAGCGGTCCAGCGCGATCTCCTCAGCACTCTGGGGACCGCGACCGTCGGTCATGTGGTACCTCGCGTCGGTTCCGTTGCCGCCTGGGATGTAGTTGGCTCCGATGGAGGACCGTGGGGGAGTGATCGGCCTGCCGGCCTGGTCTGCCACGGCGGCGAACCCGAAGACACTACCGCTGGCGAAGGCGACGCCCGGAAGCGCCGCGACCTTTTGCAGCAGGCCGGCGTCGAGGCTTCCCTGGGCCTGGCGATACTGGCCCGGGGTGAGGGTGATCGCCACCGCGTTGTTGTCCACGCTGTTGCTGAGGCTGTTCTGGTAGGCGCCGGAGACGGTGCCGGCGAACGTCAAGGTGGCGGAGAGGAAGGCCACACCAAGAAGGACCGCGAGCGCTGTCATGAGCAGTCGGGCCTTGTGCGCCAGGGCGTTGCGCAGGACGGTACGGAGCACGAGCAGTCCAGTGAGAGTCGTGGGAAGACGGGATTTAGGGCGGCCGGGCTCAGGTCCGCGGCGTTGGCCGATGGGTGGACGTTCCAGGCGTGGTGGAGCGAAGGCCTTCCAGGACGGTGTCGGTGGTGGGGTGGCGGATGTCCTTGACGACTCGTCCGTCGGCGAGGAAGACCACCCGGTTCGCGTAGGAGGCGGCGACCGGGTCGTGGGTCACCATGGCGACCGTCTGGCCCAGTTCGCGCACCGAGTCGCACAGGAAGGAGAGGACCTCGCCGCTGGAACGCGAGTCGAGGTTGCCGGTGGGCTCGTCGGCGAAGATGATCTCGGGTCGGGAAGCCATCGCGCGGGCGCAGGCCACGCGTTGCTGCTGGCCACCGGAGAGCTGTGCGGGGCGGTGCGCCAGGCGCCCGGCCAGGCCCGTGGCCCGTACGACCTCCTCCAGCCACTGCCGGTCGGGCTTGCGGCCGGCGATATCCATGGGAAGGGTGATGTTCTCAAGGGCCGTCAGGACCGGGAGCAGGTTGAATGCCTGGAAGACGAACCCGACCCGGTCCCGGCGCAGCTTCGTGAGGGCCTTGTCCTTGAGGTCGGTCAGGTCCGTGTCGCCGATCCAGGTGGTTCCCGCGGAGAGGGTGTCCAGGCCGGCCATGCAGTGCAGCAGGGTGGATTTGCCGCATCCCGAAGGCCCCATGACGGCGGTGAACTCGCCACGAGCGAAGTCAATGGAGATCTCGTCCAGCGCGACCACCCGGGTCTCCCCCGCGCCGTAGACCTTGCTCAGTCCCACTGCGCGCGCCGCCGACGCCTTGGAGGAAGCTGTCTCGTTGGCAGGGGCTGGTTCCGTCATGGTCATGGGCGGCCTATCAATTCTTGGAGCGTCGGGCGGCGTGCGGTGGTAATTTCCGTGTCGAGCTCAACTGCCAGGTCGGGCAGCACTACACGAGGCACAACGATCACCAGCATCGAAGCTAGGCGGGTCGAGGAGCCGGGCGCGTCAATCGACCGTCCACGCTCGGCCCCGACCAAAGTAGGCGCGATACCGCGGCCGGGTCGTCCGAAGGGGGCGACATCGGCGGGCAGCAGCAGGGCGGTGCGCGATCAGCGGCGAAGAACGGGGCAGCTGGGACACCCCCACCGGTGGGTCAATGCTCCGCCCCGTGCCGACCAAGGCCAAGACTGAATACGCGACAGTCATCCGAATCAGCCACCCAAGGACCGCGGATGCGCACACGCCACGCCCTTCTCGGCAGCGCTGCTCTGGGGCTCGCGCTGACTCTGGCTGCTCCGGCATCCACCCGGGACAGCCTGGTTCCCCTGCCATCGACGGAGAACGGCCCTGGTCCCGGCGGGCTCCAGGAGCAACGTGCACCATCGGCCCCGCTGGGCGGGCCGCTGACGGGCCGCACCGTCGTACTCGACCCGGGCCACAATGCCGGCAACCTCGAACACCTCGACGAGATCGACCAGCAGGTGGATATCGGCAACGGCCGCAAGGAGTGCGACACCACCGGCACCATGACCGCCACCGGCTACCCCGAGGCGGCGTTCTCCCTCGATGTCGCGCACCGGGCCCGGGAGATCCTCCAGAACCGCGGCGCGAACGTCGTGCTCACCCACGACGGCGAGAGGCCCTGGGGCCCCTGCATCACCGAACGCGCTGCGATCGGCAACGCCGCCCACGCCGACGCCGCCCTCTCGATCCACGCCGACGGCGCGCCCGCCACCAACAGCGGCTTCTACGTGATCCTGCCCGGCGAGGTAGTGGCCGGCCCCGCCGACACCACATCCATCCTCGCCCCCTCACGGCGACTCGGTGAGCAACTGCGCGACCACTTCCACGCGGCGACCGCAGAACCGTACGCCGACTACTACGCCGAGCAGGGTCTGGTCACGGCATCGGACCTCGGCGGACTCAACCTCTCCACCGTGCCCAAGGTGTTCATCGAGTGCGCCAACATGCCCAACCCCGAGGATGCGCGGAAACTGACGGACCCCCAATGGCGCCAGTTGGCCGCCCAAGGCATCGCCGACGCATTCACCTCTTACCTTGAACCCGACTGATGATTCATGCATCAACTGTTGGCCCCCTCGCTTCGCGGGGCCATGCACCACAAGCAGCCCTACTAAGATGCCAGGGCGGGTTCGTAGAACGACACGGCACTGTGCCCGGTCCGCGGAGCGTTGTGCGGAAGCGTTTCAGCAGCCGCCAGGACCAGGGTGCGCACTTGTGCACGCTGGTTCCGCTTCCGCGCCACCCACACCGGACCCGGGCGCTGAGCAACGCTCAGCAGTGGCCCACTGCCCCGACAGGCGGAGTTCATCTGCAGGGGCGAGCCGTCCGGTGACAAGCAGGTCGCCATCATGGCTGACCACCAGGTAGCCGGCTCGCTCCAGGATCATCGACACCGCGGAGGTCACCGTCTTCCCCAGCCCCTGGGGATCCCTGTCCGTGCGACGACCCGGCGCGGCTGTCAAGGAGAGCGGTGCCACCGCTCCCGCCTGCCGACTCACCGGCCTCCACCCCACCGCCACACCCTCACGACCAAGGCGCACCCGCAAACCTGGCGCTCCAGGCGCGGGGATGACCAATCCCGTCTTCTCCAACAGGGCACACACGCCCTCAAACAACTCCCGCTGATCCATCCCCGGACTTTACGACGCCGCGGCGTCCGCTTCGCGGTGCCCGCGCCCGTGTCGGAAAGTCAGCTCGGCACTGGATCAAGCGGGTACCCGGCACGAGCCCGGCCCCACAAACCGGCGGCGCGGCGCAGGTCCGCTCCCCCGGCGCTACGGCAGAACACGACGCGTCCGGCGCCCCAGAGCATTCGTCTGCGGAAACCGCAGCGGCCCCTTTCGTCCCCTCTCCCCGTAGCATGGATCCATGGACAGCGCGTTGTGGTGGTTATTCGCCACGCTGCTGGGAGTGCCGCTGGTGATCACGTCACTCCCGGAGTTCGGGTTGCTGGCGATCGGCGCGGCCAGCGCCATGGTAGCTGCCGGTCTCGGTGCCGGAGCGACTTGGCAGATCCTGACGTTCGTGGGGGTCTCGATCGTCATGCTGGTCGGTGTCCGTCCCCTCGCCTACCGGATGCTGCGGAAGAGTCCCCAGGTGCGGATGGGCATCGAAGCGCTTCAGGGCGCCACCGCGGTCGTGCAAGAACGGGTGGACCACGACGGCGGGAGGATCAAGCTGAACGGCGAGATCTGGTCGGCGCGCGCTCTGTTCCCCAACCAGGTGTACGAGCCCGGTCAGCAGGTGGATGTTGTCGAGATCAAAGGCGCGACCGCCCTGGTCATCTGACAGCCGGCCGCGGTTTCTCACCAGAGGGACCTCCACGGGCCTCTTTAGGTTCGGGCTCTGCAGCCTTGCAGGCCAGTGGTTCAGCCGTTGAGGTTGCGCATGAGCTCGGGAGAGTAGCGCTCTCCCGAGACGATGCCGCGGGGTGCCACCGCCTCGATGGCCGCGAGGTCGTCAGCAGTGACGGTCGCCTTGAGGGCGGCGATGTTCTCCTCGAGGTAGCGCCGCCGCTTGGTGCCGGGGATCGCCACACCCCCCTGGTGGAACACCCAGGCGAGGGCGAGTTGTGACGCTGTGATGCCCTTGTCGTCGGCGAGTCGGCGCACCTCGGCGACAACAGCAAGGTTGCGCTCGAAGTTCTCGCCCTGGAAGCGGGGGTCTGTGCGACGGAAGTCGTCCGCGGCGAAGTGCTCGGGGCTGGTGATGGCACCCGAGAGAAACCCTCGGCCCAGCGGCGAGTAGGCCACTAGCCCGATGCCCAGCGCCCTCAGGGCATCCATGACGCCGTCCTGCTCAACACTCCGCTCGAACAGCGAGTACTCGCTCTGGACGGCAGTGAGCGGATGGACGGCGTGTGCGCGACGGATGGTGGCAGGCGCTACCTCGCACAGACCGAGATGGCGCACCTTGCCTTCGCTGACCAGTTCCGCCATCGCACCGATGCTCTCCTCGACCGGCACCTGCGGATCCACGCGGTGCAGGTAGTACAGGTCGATGTGATCGGTCCCCAGGTGGCGCAGGGAGCGCTCGGCGGAGCGGCGGATGTAGTCGGGTCGCCCGTTGTGTCCCACGAGCACACCATCGTCGGTGAATTCGATCCCGGTCTTGGTGGCGAGGACAGCCTGGTCCCGACGTCCGGCGAGAGCCTTGCCGAGCAGGCGCTCGTTGAGAAAGGGGCCGTAGCTCTCCGCGGTGTCCAACAGGGTGACGCCCAGTTCGAGGGCGCGATCGATCGTGGCCAGCGCCTCGGCCTCGTCGGTAGCGCCGTAGAAGGCGCTCATGCCCATACAGCCAAGGCCTTGAACGGCCACGGTCAGGCCTTGGCTGCCGAGTGCGCGGTGTTCCATGTCTTCTCCCATAAAGAACTGACCGGATACGTGGAGGTCGCGGGGCCGCTTGGAAACAACTCGAGCGACTGCCCGGGGGACGCCACAGAACGCAGGGCTCAGCCGGCGGCCGCGCCGCCTCGCACAGCTCCCATGACTTCCGTCCGCCCTGCGCGTGCGGTACTTCACCCGCGCCCCTGGGTACAGTGAGAGCTAACCGCCCTACACGATACCGACTCTATCGGGAATACCGCCCCCAAGGACCTGGGCTTTCGGTGAGGCATAGGTGCATCTTTAGTAGGGTTTTATGATCAACCTTTGTTGATTCCCGCCGGCCAGCGTGGGCTTTTAACCTGTGGCCACTTGCCGTTCGGGTCGCTTTCGGGCTCCGGGGGTTCTGGACCCGTTGCCGGCGCCAGGCCTCGAAGAAGGCGCGGACCCAGTCCCGCGCCAGGCGACCTTTGCGGCAGTGCGGGGACTCTCGTCACCGCCTTTGGAAGACAACACAGGGAGAGCAATGAAGAAGCCCGTGGTCCGTCTGATCGTCGCCGTGGCGGCGACGGCGGCCTGCACGTTCGGTGGTGTAGGGAGCGCGATGGCCGCGACCCCGGCGACGCAACCCGGCGCAGTAAGCCTCAGCGCCGCAACGCAGGACTCCACGTTGTCCTATCTCGACGTAGCCACCATTGCGGTACAGCGCGTCCAGTCCAGCTACCCGCTCGCCAAGCTGCTGGAGAGCAGCGGTTTCTCGGCGAGCGGTCCCACCGATGACGTGAACAAGATCACCAGCTGGAAGTTCGTCTTCCAGCTGCCCGGTAACAAGACCGCGATAATCGAGTCCACCGGGTGGGGCACGTTCGCTCCCCCGGTCGTCATCAACCGGCCCTGGACCGAGGATTACGTCATCGACTGGACACCTCAGAGTTACCTGGACATCACCGCTGCCGACGCGATCCTGAAGAAGGCCGGATATGTCAGCGCGTACAGCAGCGTGACGATGCGGGCGCCGCTGGGCCCGAAGCACACCGAGCCCTACTACATCTTCAACTTCCCCGACGGCAGCCACACCGCCGTGGGTCTCGTGGACGGAAACGTCACGGCCTTCCAGTGACCAGGTGACCGGGTGCTCCGTGCGAACGTGCGGAGCACCCGCGCGAGATCGTCCGATGCCCTGTACGAGGCTTGAGGAAACCATTGCGGTGGCTGACACGTGCATCCGGTACACCTACCGGATGCACGTGTCAGCCACCGCACCTGCGGGCCTGGCGGCCGAGTGGTGCGTGCGTGACGCGGTCCATCCCGTCATCTTCGCTGGTGGCCGCCGCGACGTCGCTGGGGACGATGCCGGCGGTCGAGGCGGGCGCTGACGGGGACACGGCCGCGGTGCTAGCCGGTGGCTCGGAGCTCGACGGCGAGGAACTGCTCGTGCTGCTGCTGGAGCAGGAGGCCACCAGCAGCACGATTGCGAGCGTCGCCGGGGAGCCCGGACCGTCCGGACAGTACCGACGGTCCGGGCTCCCCGGATCCGGCCCCGCTGTGCGACAACCGGTCGGGCAACAACTCGTTCATGCCGAACCGTGATCACGGCGAAGGCGGGCTCGGAGCTTGAGGGAGGGGTCTATTTGGCGGCGAGTGCCTGCCGGCTTGATTTGGCTGCGATGCCTTAGATTTAGATGGCGTGGTTATAGATGACCTAACGGCTGCTCCGCAGGACGATTTTTGCATAGGCACTGACTTCAAGTCATAGCGATGCCCCTTGTTCACCTCCTGAAAAACCCTGTCATCGCGCGAACCGCGTAGCCCACCTGAACCTTGGCACCAGAAGTGTCTCCGGCAGTGTGGGCATCGTGGGCCTCAGCCAGACTGCTGCCACCAGCTCTAAGTACTGCTCCGAGCATTCGGGCAATACCTACGGCGTTATCCCGCCCGCTGGACGAGGAATACTGCGGATCGGTTCCGAGGTGGCCGGAATTTGCAGTCATATTCTTGAACTGAGGGTCCCCCAGGCCACTGGTGCGATAACCCGCATGTAGCGCCTCGTAGGCCTCTTTGATGTTGCCCTGATTGTGTAGAAAAGGTGGCGCGGGCTGAAGCCGGAATCCCCCGACTCCAGCCCGCGGGGCGCAGTCAATTCGAGTCCAGTCGATAGCCGACCCCGTGGACGGTGTGAACGAGCCGCGGTTCGCCGTCGGCCTCCAACTTGCGACGCAGGTACCTGATGTATACGGCGAGGACACTGGAGTGCGCGGCTAAGTCCGGGCCCCATACGTGGTCCATGATCAGCTCGCGTGTCAGCACCTGCCCGGGATGCAGAACGAGCAGTTCCAACAGCGTGAACTCAGTGCGTGAGAACTTCAGTGCCCGCCCGGCCCGGGTGCCGGTGCGACTGTCCGGGTCGAGTGTGAGATCACCGAAGGTGTAGACATGCGCGGGGTCGGCGGCTGCCGTGCGGCGCAGCAGGGCGCGCAGGCGGGCGGTCAGCTCCGCCAGCGCGAACGGCTCGACCAGGCAGTCGTCGGCGCCCGCGTCCAGCCCCGCCACCCGGTCGCTGACCGAGTCGCCGCTGGTGAGAAGCAGGATCGGCAGCCGGCTGCCGAGTGCTCGCAGCCTGCGGCAGACCGTCAGGCCGTCCAAGGTCGCGACGCTCGTCCCCAGGACCAGCGCGCGCGGTTGCCAGGTTACCGACTCCCGCAGTCCCGTCAGGCCGTTTGGCGCGCCTCGCACGACGTATCCCTCAACGGCGAGGGCGTGCATCAGAGACGCTCGTATCGCCGGGTCGCCGTCCACCACCAGGACTCTCGGTGCGGCGCTCATGGGAATTCCTTTCGGTCAATGGTGCAAGGTTCTATGCCCGTCTTGCTCGCTCCCGACGCGCGACGGGAAGGCCGCCGATGGCACGTGTGTGGCGCCCTGCGGGGCCCAAATATCCACGTCAGGCCGGTGACGGCGCACCAGAGGATACGGCGGGCTTCTCAGCGGGCGGTACCGGCTGCAGCCGCCTGGCCCACTACGTCACGGAGTCCGCTCGACTCGGGCATCGTGCCGCCACCTGGCCCTGGCACCACGAACTGACCACGGCGTTCGACCACCTGTTGACGCTGCCCCGACCGGCCACCTGACAGACGAAGCCGCCCTTGACCACCACAACCCGAGGACCCAGGAGCACCCGGCCATCGCGCGGGGCCCTCGGCATGCCCAACGACCGACGGCAGCCCCGCGACCTCCGACACAGGGATCACCCCAGAGCAGCCGACGCGAACCGAAACAGCGAGGCTAACGAACAGCGGGCGACCAGCGCACCCAACACCGTTCGGGACACGCGCAGTCATCCGGATGACCACCACGGTCACTCCTAATCACTGTTCAGGAACGGTGTGGCGGGCAGGATCCACCGCATCCGGCGCCCGGGCAAGGTGGTGGCCTCGACAAGCCAGGCCGTGACGGTCCCCGTCAGGGCCCGATAGCCCTGCCGAGGCGGTCACGATTATCGCGCTCATCCATATCGGCGTCGTGAATTGACTGCCCGTCAGCAGATGCCACACCTGGTGCCGTCCCACGCCGGCGGCCTGGTCGCTGAGGAGAGGACTGGACAGGAGGGCGAGGGCCGCCACCAGTGCGGGCCGCGGCCACGAGGAGGGGAGCGGTTGCCTTCCTACTCGCTCCGCCCGCCAGTTGGACGTCGCCGCAGAGCGGATCTCGACCTTCGCCCCGGTGGCCTTGGTGAAGGCTGCCGCGAGCGCCTGCGTGGCGGCGGGGCGCTGACCGTTGTCGAGCACCAGGGACCCGTTGCCCGCCAAGGTGGGCCTACGGGCCTGCGATGCAGGCACTGGCGAGCGCGAAGGCTCCGCTCCCGTGAGGGCTGCGGGACGAGGTGTCCGGGAGCACCGAAGGGCATCTGCCGAGACGGGGTTCTTTCACGTCGGCGAGGTCGAAAGGCCTTCGATCCCCCGGCCTGCCGTTCGGTATCTCGTATCACGTGCGACATGGTCGGGAACCAAAGCGCAGGGCGCGGCGACAACTTATGAGGACGTGGGCGGTGACGGCGCCGGCAGGGTGAGGCCGGGTGCTCGCCTGGAACCGCCCACGTCGCCGTCTGGGAACCGCTCCCGTGTGTGTCATCTTGCGCAGCTCTCCCCAACAGTCTGGATCCGTATGATGCTCGACAGTTCCGCGTCCCCGCAGTTGGAGAAGCCCGCCGAAGGCCCTTCCCCCTCGCTCTCGCACGGTCTGAAGCAGCGTCATCTGTCGATGATCGCCTTGGGCGGCGTCATCGGCGCCGGGCTCTTCGTGGGTTCCGGTGCGGGTATCGCCGCTGCGGGCCCCGCGATCGTGCTGGCCTTTGCCGCCGCAGGAACGATCGTCATGCTGGTGATGCGGATGCTGGGCGAGATGTCCGCCGCTCGCCCGGTCTCGGGCTCGTTCTCGGTGCACGCCGAGAACGAGGTCGGGGTGTGGGCCGGAATCACCTCGGGGTGGACGTACTGGGTGATGCTCTGCTGCGCTGTCGCCGCGGAGGCCACCGCCGCCGGCAGGATCATGCACAGCTGGATTCCGGACGTCCCTGCATACGGCTGGGTGGCGGCCTTCATGGCGCTCTTCTGCGCCATGAACCTCTCGGCGGTAAAGAACTTCGGCGAGTTCGAGTTCTGGTTCGCCACGATCAAAATATCCGCGATCGTGGCTTTCCTGGCGGTGGCCGTCCTGGGGGTGTGCGGCGTGCTGGGCCACGGCGGCGCACCTGGTACGAGCAACCTCACCGGCCACGGCGGCTTCTTCCCCACGGGCGGCGGGGGCCTGGTCGCCGGGTTGCTCAGCTCCGTGTTCGCATACGGCGGCCTGGAGACCGTCACCATCGCCGCCGCCGAGTCCGACCAGCCGAGCCGCAACGTCGCCAGCGCGGTGCGCACGGCGATGTACCGGATCTCGGTCTTCTACATCTGCTCGATGGCGCTGATCGTGACCCTGGTGCCGTGGAACGACCCCCGACTCCTCTCCGGGGGTCCGTACGTCGCGGTCCTGCAGCGCCTGGGCATCCCGGGCGCGGCCGACATCATGGAGACCGTCGTCCTGATCGCGCTGCTGTCCGCGATCAACGCCAACATCTACGGTGCCTCGCGGATGGCCTACTCCCTGGTCGAACGCGGCCAGGGGCCGGGCTGGCTCAACCGAATCCACAACGGCGTGCCGTGGCGCGCGGTCCTCGCGTCCTGCGGGTTCGGGTTCTTCGCCGTCGTCGCCGGGGTCATCTGGCCGACCACGGTGTTCACCTGGCTGATGGACACCACGGGCATCGCTGTGCTGGTGGTGTGGGTGTTCATCTGCGTCTCCCAGCTGCGGATGCGAGCTCGGCTGGAGCGCGAGGCCCCGCAGCTGCTGACCGTGCGGATGTGGTGCTACCCCTACCTCACCTGGACCGCGCTGAGTGCGATCGCCGCGGTGTTCGTCCTGCTGGCCACCTCCAAGGGCGGAACGGAGCAGTTGGTCCCCTCTGCGGTGCTGCTGGCGCTCTTGGCTGGGGCCGGCCTGTGGAAGCAGCGGCGTGGAGCCTCCGGTGGATGATCCGCTGGCTCTGCTTCGTGGCATGAGGGTCGCTTAGACAACCCGTGGACATGCTGCATCTCTGCGCGTAAGAGCGCGGGGCTTTCCTAGTCCCTTTCTGCGGAGCGATCCGCGAGAACGACGGCATTGCGCCGGCAGCGCCCTGACGGGTGCTCTGGTTCATGGGGTTCGCCGCTGTCCGGCCCTTCCTTCGGGCAGCGGGCGAACTGAGTACGAAAGGTGGCTCGGTATGAACGACGTACCCCGGGTCCTGGTGGTCGAGAAGGAGCAGCAGACCGCCCGGTCATTGGTGACTTACCTGAACGCCAGCGGCTACCAGGCCGATGCGGCCCTTGACGAGGTCACCGCGCTGGAGCTGTCCTCCGGCTGCCAGCCGGATGTGGTGGTTCTGGTTCCCGCTCTGCCCACAGCAGACGGCGCCCAAGCTCTCCGCAGTCTGCGCAGCTGGACCCAGGCTCCGGTGATCGTCCTGTCGGAAGAGCACGGTACGGAGGAGAAGATCAAGGCCTTGGACGCGGGCGCGGACGACTACGTCACCAAGCCCTTCGACATGGGCGAGCTGCTTGCGCGGCTGCGTGCGCTCAGACGTCGGGCCAAGACGCTGAGCAACTGCCTGGAAGAAGCCATCGTCAACACCGCGTCCTTCACCATCGACCTGCATGCCAGGCAGGTCCGTCGCGACGGGATGCCCGTCCAACTTACGCGCACCGAGTGGCAGATCCTTGAGGTCCTGGTCCGCAGCGGTGGGTCTCTGGTCAGCAAGAAGCGTCTGCTCCAGGAGGTCTGGGGGCCGTCCTACAGCACGGAGACCAACTACCTGCGGGTCTACATGTCCCAGCTGCGTCGCAAGCTGGAGGCCGACCCGGCCCACCCTCGGCACTTGATCACCAAGTATGGCAAAGGGTACTGCTTCGAGCATTGACGTCCTCGCTGGCCCGGTGCCTGGAGCCCGGCCGGCCGAGATTCCCGGCCCGGATGTTGGCCCTCAGCGTGGCGTAGTCGTCCACGACCTTCTTGACCGCCCGAACCGCGGACTGAGCGGAGAGGCCGAACTCCGCCTTGACCGTGCCGTGCGCCATCGTCTGCAACTCGTTGCGGGAGAACACCTGGCTCTAGAACGCCGCGACCGACACCACGTCAGCGGCCCGGTTGCCCGCACGCAGGGTAGCCCCCGGAGCCGATGCCTGCTCAGGCGACGGCAGGAGCTTGACCTGCATGATGATCTTCACGACCAGCAAACTAACAGGAGGCACTGACAGTGCGCGCTGGCCAGCTACGAAACGAACCCCGGCACTCCGCGCCCACGACTCGAGGACCAATTCCTCCCAGTGCTGAAGCCCTGGGCCTCCTTGGAGATGCCAGGTGAACGCTGCCCCAACGGCCGTCCTGACAGACGCACCAGCCCAGTACGCCGGGAGCCTGGCCACCGAGCTCAAGGACGCGGTCACCCCCCGTGCCGTTGCCCTGGTTCTGGGAGCCTGGGTCGTCGCGGTGGCGTTCATGGTCTCGTACGTGGGGGCTTTTCATGCTCCCGTCCCGCACCGCATTCCGGTTGCCGTGGTGGCGCCCGCCCAGTTGGTCGACGAGCTCAATTCCCTGACGGGTGAGCCGCTCAAAGCCGACGCCGCCCCGAACGCCGAGACCGCGCGTGAGCGGATCATGAATCGGGATGCGGACGCGGCACTCATCCTTCACGATGGGGCGGCCCCGGACGTCCTCCTGGTGGCCTCCGCCGCGGGATCGGCCGTCTCCCAGAGCATTGTCCAGCTCACCCAGCAAATCGAGAGGACGCAAGGCCGACAAGTCTCCGTCACCGACGTCCAGGCACCCAACCCCAAGGACGGACGCGGCATGTCCTCGTTCTACCTCGTCGTGGGGCTGGTCATCGGCGGCTACCTGTCCACCACCGCTCTGGCCATGTCCGGCGGCTACCGACCGGCCAACCTGCGGCGCACGCTCATCCGGCTCGCTGCCCTGGCCATCCAGTCGATCACCCTGGGACTGGCCGGGGCCGTCATCGTGGGCCCCATCTACGGGGCGCTCACCGGGCACTTCGCCGCTCTGTGGGCCATCGGCGCACTCATCGCTTTCACCGCTGCCGCCGTGAGCACGGCATTGCAGAGCCTGTTCGGCCAACTCGGTGTCGGCTTCACACTGCTGTTCTTCGTCGTTCTCGGCAACCCCAGTGCCGGCGGTGTCTATACCGCACCGCTCCTGCCGCCCTTCTGGAGCGCGATCGGCCAGTCCCTCCCTCCGGGAGCGGCCACGACCCTCGTCCGCAACACCGCCTACTTCCACGGTAACGGCACCACCTTGGCCTGGTGGGTCCTTGCCACCTGGGCCGCGAGCGCAGTACTGCTCGCCGGTGGCGCCTGTCTGCGCCGCGCTGCGCAGGAGCAACGGCGGGTGCCGCGGTGGGCGTGAAACGGTCCGGGCGGACCACTTCACGCTCGCGACAGGTCCGCCTGTGCGGACCGCCCGGCAGCCTCGCGGCCTCACCGACCCAATACCACCGAAGCATCGCGTCGGAAAAGGACGCAACCCGCACCGCCGGGTGCTCACCGCACAGCGGACCCGGGAAGTGAAGCAACGCTCGTGGCGGCTCCGCTACGCAGGAACAGTGGTACTACGACCGATTCCCCCGAACACACAGAAAGGACAATATACCCACACGGCGGATACGGCGACCTGGGGATGGCGCATGCGACCCAACATCGAGACGAACGAATTCATCGACGACTTTGCCGAGTTCACAGCGGATAAGTTCATTCAGAAGGCGGTCGGCAATCCTCCCGTCATTCCACCAGAAAGAACCATAGAATTCATCAAGGGCTGCCACGACTTCATCGGCGACCGTCTGAGCGAAAACGGCTGCCTCCCGGCAAAACTCACCTTCAGGCCAACAGCAGGAGCGCGGGCCGATGCCGCATTCCATCAGAACACATGGACCACAAACTTCAATATTGACCGCACGGACCCCAAAGAGATGAACTGGCAGCAAGCAGCACTGGCAGCCGCCGTAGAGCTTCATGAGTCCACCCATACCTGGAACCTGTTCCAGGAGCTACAGGGCCACCTGTCCCAAAACCCCCAGGCGGACAATACCGCTGTCCAGCACGCGTTCGCTGTCACGACAAACAGAGATGAATTCGTCTACGCCGAAGCCATAGACCAAGCCCGAATCTCGCTTCCTACGGCATCCAGAGATGACCTGAGGAGCGGAATAGAGCTGTACCAAGCCGACTTTGCCAAGCTGAGGAAGAAGTTCCCCGCACCGGTCCCCCGGTCCTCGCCAGCAGAAGTCTCCGAAGCCATCGGGCTGCACGCCACGGCCGGACCGAGTGAGCACTATAAAACCCGCGACCCGATCTTTACTGACTTCAAGGAGAGCGCAGGGGCGCTTATCGCATTTGTGGAGGCCCCGGACGCCCGCGTCCCCCGAAAAAACCTGCGCCCCTACCGGGATGAATTCCCCGATCATCTGAGGGCGATCGGGAACGAAAAGTTGAGTGCTGATTTCGAGGAAATGTGCGAGGAGGTGGGGAATCCGAAGCTCTATAGAAGCCTGGTGAAAGAGCACCTCCCCGAACTCTTCCATGCAGAGCACACTACCTATGCGGAGGCATACGAGCAGTACTACAAGTCCCCTACTGAAATCCGTGCCTACACTGCAGAGAACAAGCTGTTGACGAAACTTGGAATCCCGCCGGTCCGCGTCCCTGAAAAGCCCAAGCTTCTGACCTTCGACAAGCTTTCGCGGGCGCTCATGGAGCAGCCATCCACACAAATGGAGGCGCCGCCGCGGCCCACGCTCATGCGTCGGCAGACTCATATGTCGTCAACCACGTCGACCGCCCGGGTGCGCGAGCTGTCGGGTTCGTTGCCGCCCGCACAAACCGTCCAGCCCACCGCGTCCAGCTCCGGATCGACTGTGTCCAGCACCGTACCGCCCCGCGTACCGCCACCCCCGCCGCCCCGCACAACTCCCCCCGGCCCCAGGTGGTAGGCAGACAGGCAAAAGGTCCTGCCCCCGACTGCCTGTCGCAGAAAGGAATTATGAGGCGACAGTCCAACGGATGCCGTCGCCTCATGACATGATCGGCTCCACGCGTCCTTTCTCCAATGCCCCAGGGCGTGCGCTCGGCTCGGTGGCCCGACCAGCTCGGTCAGGCCACCGGGTCAGCATCCCCGTGGCAGGTTGGTGGCAGGTGGTGCCCTGAGCTCCCAGGTCGGGCCACCCTCGCTGCTCGAGCTCCCTCGCCTCGTTCTGGTGCTCCCCCGCCGGGCCAACACCGACCCCACGGCGCTGTCGCGCTGCTGGGCTGCGGGAAGCCCTCCCGTCCGCGAGGGGCGGCCATCGTCTGCCTTCCGACCGATGTGACGCATCACCACATGCGTTCGCTGGAAGCCACAAGCCCAGGCATTGGGAGCCGGTAGACAGCCCAACCCGCTCCCGAAGTCCTGTCTCGAAGGGTGCTCTCTGCCACCCGCGCAGGCCATGAACCGGTGCCCGAACAACATGCCGGCCGAGTCTTCCTACCGCCACACCCCGATGCCGCCTCGAGACGGCACAGGATGCGCCAGGGCCTCGGGGCGCGCGGACAGCTCCCTCGGCATGCTCCGCCGAGCGCCGGCGCATCCCCTGGCGCCCGACGATCGGCAGCCCCAGATGCCCGGCAGCGCAGCGCCGCCGGCGCTCCCAAGGATCCACCCGCCCGCATACCGTGCGGCCGTAACCGCCCCAGGGGAAAGGAATACGCAATGCCCATAGCAGCAAAAGGGTTCCGCACGGAGGTGCAGGAGATCCTTGATGTCCTGGGCGCCGCTCCTGAGCGGGAGACGCTGGTGCACCAGGGGCGGCGTATCACTGCCGGCGAGTTGCGCGACCTCGTCTACCGCCTGGCCTGGGCTCTGCGAGTCGAAGGACTGAGGCGCGGTGACACTGTGACGTTGCTCAGCGGAAACCTGCCGCAGACCCTGGCCGTGCGCTATGCCGCGAGCCTCCTCGGCTGCAGGGTCAGCCACTTGTACAACAACCTGCCTTCCGCGGCGCAGGCCGAGGCAGTCCGCGACGGGAAGACCCGTGTGCTGATCGTCGACCCCCGGTGCACCGAGCAGGCCAAGAGCATCGCCGAGCGGGTCCGGCTGGAGACTGTTCTCACACTGGGCCCTGCCCCGATCGGTGCGGATCTCCTGGAGATGGCCGCTGACTACCCGGCTGTGTCCGTTCCCAGCCAGGCACAACCGCAGGACGTAAGGACCATCAGCTACTCCGGCGGCAGGCGCGTGCAGGGCGTGTGCCATACCTACGAGCAGATACGGCAGTTCGGCCCATGGATGCCGACGGAGTCACAGGGTGCGCCCCGTCTGCTGGTGTGCACCACTCTCGCGCACACCGCAGGCCCCCTGGCCGACAGCATTTTACGTGTGGGCGGATGCGTTGTGCTGATGGAAGGCTTCGATGCCGTGGCCGTTCTCGATGTGATCGAACGTGAAGTGATCACCGATCTGTTCCTGCCGCCCTCCCTGCTCTATCAGCTGATGGGCCATCCGCAGGCCAAGCGTGCCGACACCTCGCACCTGCGTCGCCTCCTCTACGGGGGCTGCCCGGCTTCACCGGCGCGGATCGCCGACGCGCTGCGACAGTTCGGGCCGGTGCTGGTCCAGCTCTACGGGCAACGGGAGGCAGGGATCATCAGCGTCCTGGACACCGACAGCCATGACCTGCATCGATCCGAGCGGCTGCGGTCCGCCGGGCAGGCGCTACCCGGCGTAGAGGTCACGATTCGCGACGCGTCCGGCCGCGATTTGCCCGCGGGAGAACGGGGCGAGATCTGCGTGCGCTCCACGGGGCTCATGCAGGGATACTGGCAACAGCCCGAACTGACCGCCGAGGTGCTGCGGGACGGCTGGTTGCGCACCGGCGACTTAGGCTGTCTGGACAGCGAGGGCTACCTGACCGTCGTCGGCCGGTCGGACGTGATCGCCACAGGTGCCGGCCCGGTCCTCCGCTGCGATGTGGAGAACCTGCTCACCTGCCATCCCCGTATCCAGGACAGCGCCGTCTTCGGGGTCCGGGACGCCCACGGCAGCGAGCTCGTTCACGCCGCTGTCGTGCCCCTGGCTGACAGCGGAATTGACGAGAACGAGCTGCGGGCCATGGTGCGCGAGCGATTGGGCGTGTCGCACGAGCCCACCCGTATCGAGTTCCGCGACATCCTGCCGCTGACCGACGCCGGCACGGCGGACAGGGAACTGCTGCGCCTGCAGAGTGAGGAACTCGGGTGAGGCCTCGCAGTTGCCTGTTCCCGGTGGGACCCAGCCGACCAGGAAGTCCGCGCTCGCCCTGACCCGCCTCCTGGCGGCGCAGCTGCGATGCTGGCGGCTCCCTCTTCCGGCAACGGGCCCGAGCGGCAGGCCGAGCGTGCACAACTGCCACCCACCCCGTACCACTCCCTTCAGGCATAAATAATGTTAAGAGATAAGCCCATGACTTGACTGCAGCATTTTGCGAGCTTTATCTTTCTATTGCTTCTCAGCTCTCCCCCGACTGGGAAGCTGGGAGTCATCACGATACGCCACCCCCGGAATCGTGATGACTCCCTTTCCCGCTTCCCGGAGGCCGATACCGAGCATCTCCATCTCGGCTGCATCCGTGAGTGGGATTTCAGTACTTAAAGCTCACCAGAGGCGATCAGTGAGCTTTTCAGGGCGGCCACCGATCAGGTGATGGGGCCGATGAGGACACCCGGCTTGTCGGCACTGCAACGGGCTCGGCGGAAGATCTGCCATTGCTTGATGGTGGCCACGCTGCGTTCGTCCGGGGAGCGGAGTCGGGTGTGGGCCCGGTTCAACGAACTTTGCCCAGCGGTGGTTTCCTGGCTGGGCTTGCGCCTCATCGGTACCGCGAACGTGCCGCCCGCGCCGGTGTAGGCCAGAACGGCGATGCGGAGCCTGGCGCAGGTCTTCACGATGCGGTGCATGCGGGCTGCGGTCAGGTCGTGGGTGCGCCGGGCAGGGCTCGCGAGACCCATGCGAGCTTGCCTTCGGTGCTGGTGATGACCTGGAGGTTCACGCCGTGGCGGCGGTGCTTGCCCGAGTAGTCAGCGCGGCCGTCGCCGACCCCGGGGCTTGGGTCAGGCCAGGGGCACAGCGGGCGAGGAGACAGAGTTGAGACGTCAGATACCTCACTCAACTGCCTGGGATCCTGTCCGTATCTTCCTCGCCCCCGACCGCCCAGCCGTCACTCGATCGGTGGCCACCCTGAAACGGCTCAGTGAAGACGTAGTGCGCCCGCTTGTCTCCCACGGTCGTAGGGGGCGAGTTGGGCGGCGAAGCAGGTGATCTCGAGCCGGGCCAACGTGTCCTGCGGCGCCGACCTCGCCCGCTGGCCGATCGCGGCCACGAGCGAGCACCGGCCACCACCACCGAGCAGGCCACCAGCAGCACACCCACGAGCGGGTGACGCCTGCCACGCCGGCCGCTCGGATCAGCCAGGGCCTCAAGGCGCCGCGGCAGTCGCGTGACCACGCGCTACTGGGATGTGGGCGACTTGACCAGACAGACGGTGGCAGACCGGCGGCACATCGCGGTTCCGGCTCGACAGGGCGACTTGGACGGTCACCCACTCCAACCGGAGCCTCGATGTCTGTGTAACGGCCCAACCCGACCGACCCTCACACCGCCAGGACCTGCGACTCTGCATGATCACCAGGACTTTGAATCAGCCCTGACCAGTACCCGGACGCCGAACTGTACCCCCGACGCCGCGGATTGCGGCCTCGGTCTCCCGGTGCCGTGGGCAAACGTTGCGCCGCCGCCTCTGCCAGGCCCCACTCCGGACCGCTACTTCTTACGTACTCGCGTTAGCGTTTACCCCGCCCCCGATGATACGAGCAAGGATGACAATGGCGATGGCCACCTCAATGATAGGGAAGCGCAGAGTCAAATTTCACCTCGCCAGCCGGTAAGGACATCTCACCAAAGCCAAAAGCAAGAGAAGAGACCCTCGCTGATATCGCCATCAGGGCCACCTTCGCCCACGCCAAACTGACGAAACCGACGCGGAATGCTATCAGTTCCGCCAGACGTGACAAGACTTTCGACCCTCATGCGAAAGTCTTCGACTTCACCAAAGCAAGCATCGCAAAACAAGGCAAAAATCCCAACGAGTACGTCTTCAATGACGACCGGAAAAATGGAATCGAAAACGCAGTCAAAACTTATGCAAGACGCCGAGAAGGCGAAGCCGGGAGCGGAAATGGAGCGACTCCTCGGCAGGCTCGATGGAGAACTGAAAGCCATGGAATTCGGCCCTAAAGACAAAGGCATTGTCAAATCGGCCGAGGCGCTCGCGGGGTTCAAGAAGGGGGTTGCATCGGTACCATCAGGAGATAAGCCCCACCATAAACGGATGGCGTGGCTGGCTGGATGCCTGGGAAAGCTGATGGGACGCACGAGTGCCCCGAAACCGTCCGACCCCACCACCCGGAATACGCCCACCGAAATCAAGCACCTCGCCAATCCAGGGCTTACCAAGAATTCTCCAAGGCTTTGGCAGCTGTTCTGGCCTGCAAGCGGCCGTCCCCCGCAATGCGCTCCTGACCTCGGGCGGCCCCGGCTCGAGAGAACAAGCAGCGGGCCAGATGTCACGCCGTCGGGGAAAGCCGTAAAGTGCGCCGAGCCGATAAAGGAACACCAATCCCACCGCCGCTCAAACAATGACAGGCCGAGCGGTTCAACGTCATGTGACTGGCCACGGGGCCTATTCCAAGGCAATCCGTAGCGCTGTTGCGGACCGGAGCTTTGCGGAGGCTGCGGCCTGCCTGCGCCAGGCTTGTCGGCGTTTTCGCTACTGGCATCCGTAGGGTTCCCGAGGAGAGTGAGATGTCCCGGCTCACCGGAAAGGACAAAGCCCGCAACGTGGCCGCCGTTCGCGCGGCGATAGAGCAGCTGCTGCAGGGCGACCTGCCCCTGGACGGCAAGTACGACCTCACGACGCTCGCCTCCATGGCAGGGGTTGCCCGCACCGGCTTCTATTCCAGGCGGGCCCGTGACGGCTCCGTGCATCCTGGCGCCTACCAGCATCTGGCCGAGGAGTTCGAGCACCGCCTGAAGGAGCTCCAGGAGGCGGGGGAGATCGTCGATCCGCGTCTGGCGCAGGTCGCGCACCTCGAACAGCAGATCGCACGTCTCGCGGATGAGAACGCCAGGCTGCGACAGGAAGTCGCCGGCCACGACGAGCTGATCAAGCAGCTGCGCACGGACATCTCAGGCGGCAGCGGGAGCCCCCACAAGGGCAGGGCCCCGGGTGGCGGACCACCCGGCTGACCCGCCCGCAGCGGGCGCAGCCCTGCCCCGTCCTCCCGGTTCGCCTTGCGTCGCCCCGTGGACCGGCGTGCCTCGGCCGCAGTCAATCGGCTGGGTCTGCGACCGATCTGGTGCTCGTCCCCAGGCCGCGGAAACCTGCTGCTGGGCTGCTCGGCCAACTCGCTGCTGACCGGCAGTTGTGGTCGCGCAACGGTCCGATGCGAAGGCCTCGGGTGCGGCAGTTGTCGATGATGTAGGGCAGTGCTCCGAGCGCGGAGAGCCAGGCGCCGGGGTCCGAGGTGCAGTCCGAGTCGTGAAGCAGCACGGTCCCTCCGCCGTCCAGTGACCTGATCACACTCCGGTGCACCGAGCCCGGCGTTGCCCTGGCGCTCCAGTCACGGCCCCAGCTGGACCAGAGAACCGGTACGAGACCAAGCTCCGTCGCCGTGGCGACCGCACTGATCGTCAAGACGCCGTACGGCGGGCGGTACCAGCGCGGCTGCGAGCCGGTCAGGTCAGCGATCACGTCGCGGGCGCGGGCGATGTCGTCGCGCACGGCCCCGGGTGTCCGAGTGACCAACAGACGATGCCGGTAGCCATGCACCGCGACCTCATGGCCGGCGGCGACCATTTCCTTCGCGAGAGCGGGCTGCTGTACGACCATCTGACCGAGCATGAAGAAGGTGGCCCGGATCCCCGCTCTGTCCAGTACCCGCAGGAACCGGGGTGTCGACGCCGGGTCGGGGCCGTCGTCGAAGGTGAGGGCGACATGGGTGGGATCTCCCCGGCCGTTGACCTCAGGCAGCGTCAGCTTTGCCTGCAGTAGCCGGATCGAGGCAAACAGCGCCGAAGTGCCGGGTGGCCCGCCCGGCTGTGTCCGGTCGGGCGGAGGAAGCGCCCGTCTCACTGGACCGTCTCCGTGCCAAGGCGCGGCCGGGGCCGTCTCAGGGGCGGTGGCGCGGCTGACGGGGGCATCGCGTGCCAGGGCTGCGGCGTACAGGCCAGCGTTTCGATGATCTGCTCGGGCGGGATGTCGGCCGCGGGTATGGCGCAGCTCGCGCTGCCGGTTTGTAGGACTGTCCTGAGTGTGGGTTCGAGCTGATCGGCTGTCCGAATCCAGGCGGCTATTGCCGCCTGCTCGAGTGCGGCGGCGTTGGTGGTCCCGTGGCCGGGCAGGCACCGGTAGCTGACGACGGGAACGCCGGTCGTCAGCGCCTCCAGTGAGGTGAGTCCGCCGGCGTTCTGGACCACCACATCGCTGGCGCGGATGAGTGCGGGCATGTTGTCCACCCATCCCATGGCCACGCCCAGGCCGGCCGAGGCCAGGCGTCGCCGCAGTGCCTGGTTGCGGCCGCACACAGTGACCGGTACCGCCAGGGCGGATGCGGCGATCTCCCGTGCGGTGGCTTCTGCCTGGCCTGCTCCCCAGGAGCCGGCCACTACCAGCGCCACCGGTCGGTCGAGGGGCAGGCCGAAGCTCGCCCGTTCGGCGGATCGTTCGGCAGCGGATCTGGCGGGCCGAAACGCCGGATCGACCGCGGCCCCGCATACCAGGGCCGTGGCGGCCCCATGCGCGCGTGCCTGTGCGGCGGGAATCGCGTGCAGGGCCATGTGCAGGTCGACTCCGGGCTCCACCCAGATCGGATGGACGGACATGTCCGTCAGGAACGTGGCCACCGGTGCCGCCAGCCTGCCCAGCCGCCGCAGCCTGCCCAGGGTCTGACTGGCCAGCGGGAACGTCGACACCACGGCGGCCGGGTCGGGCCCGATGGCCTGCAGGACCCGTGTCCCTGCTGTGCGCCCAAACAGGGCGCGCTCCAGCGCAATTGACCACGGGTGGCGCTCCAGATGCCCCAGGCCCCAACCCCACGCCCAGGGCGCGAAGCGCAGATCCTGGGCGTAGCCCTCCTTCAGCAGGTGCCCCCAGCCGCGCGGGAGCAGGTCGAGGAAGTCGTGGCATTCGACGGCGAATCCCCTGGCGCCCAGGCGCCGAGCCAGTTCGCGGGCTGCTCCGTCGTGCCCGGCCCCGATGCTCGCGGAGATCAGGACGATCCGCCTCGGTGCCGCGCGGGGAACGCTGGTCTGCTGTGCGGCGAGGTCCTGGCGGCGATGGGGCCGCGGCGGGGAGGGCTGCGGAGGGGTGGGTTGCGACTGTCGGTGTCGGGCGGGCCTGGAATCGTCGCAGTCGGACATGGCGGATCCTTCCCCTGCCTTCGGCCACGGCCTGGTCGGGGCCTCGTGTCCAGCCGGCATCCCGCGCCGGCACATGAGCCCCAAGGCTCACAGGCGCGAGTGCCGGAGCGAATCGGTGTAACTACGCAGATGTCTGCGTAACCGGCGCGTGATCCTGTGATCGTCCGGCAGGTGAGGGGCCGTCACGCCCCGTCATGACAGCGCCTGTTCCCCCTCTCCAACGGCAGGAGCGCCCCTGCGCCGGTGTGTCCAGGGCCGCTGCGCCGGCCCGGGCTGCTGTCGCACGGAAGGAGCGGTGCATGGCCCGTACAGCAAGGCGGGGCGGCATCCGCTCGCAGCCCATGGCCGCCTTTGTGCGCGCGTGCCGGGAGCATGGACTCACCCACCCCGCGGTCGTCGCCTCGGCGCTGTTGGCGGCGGTCCTGAGCGTGCTATGGGTGCTGCTTCTGACCATCGACCTCGGGGATGCCGCGGCGCAGTCCATGTGGGCGGGCTTCGGCCGCCACTATCCGGGGCACGCCTACGACTTCTCCTGGTACGGCGGGTGCACCCCTGCCTCCTACAGCGTGTTGTCGCCCTACATCATGGGATACCTGGGCATCCGCCCCACCGGTGTTCTGGCCTTCTTGGCCTCCGCCGTCCTTGGCGCCTGGTGGCTGACACGCATGCCGCTGCGGCATCCGCTCATCCTCGCGCTGGTGCTCACGTTCTCCCTGTGGGAGGAAATCCTGTCGGGACGTATCACCTTCGCTCTGGGGACGTGCTTCGCGCTGGCCGCGCTGGCTCTGCTCCTGCCCGCCTCGCGGTTCATGACGCGCACCGGCGCCGCTGTCTTCGTCCTGTCCGCGGTGTCGGCCCTGTGCAGCCCGCTGGCCGGCGCCTTCCTTGGCATTCCCGCGGCTGCCCTGCTCATCACCGGCCGCCGCCGGGAGGCGTGCTGCCTGGCCGCCGGGCCGGGCCTGGTGATCGCCGCCGTCGGCGTGTTGTTTCCCTTGCACGGCTTCCAGCCTTACTTTCCTGGCGACGTGGCGTTGACCCTCGAGATCGTGGTGGCCACAGGCTTCGCCGTACCCGCCCGCTGGCGTGTGTTGCGCCTGAGCGTGATCGTGCTGGCAGGCGCCGTCGTGGCGGCCATCCTGGTTGCGACACCGGTGGGCTCCAACATCGGCCGCCTGCCGAGAATCGGCGCTGCCACCGTACTGGCCGCCGCCGCGCTCGGCACGGTTCCTGACCGGGAAGGCGCGCGAGCGCGCGAGGGGGGCCGTCGGCTGCTCGCGGGGGCGGCCTTCCTGATGGCCGCCGGGGTCTGGCTGGTGGCCGAGCCGACCATCGATGTCACAGGCGGGCCCTCCCGGGCCGTGCGCGACGTCACGCCGCTGGTCGCGGAACTGCGATCGCTGGGGGCCCAGCGCGAGCGTGTGGAAGTCGTCCCGCTGCGCAACCACTGGGAGGCCTGGGGGGTCGGCCGCTTCATGAGCCTGGCACGCGGCTGGAACCGGCAGCTCGACGTGGGCTACGGCGCCCTCTTCTACAGCGGGCAGCCCTTCGCCTATGCCAGCAGGCAGCCCTTCACCTCGGCGGGCTACCACTCCTGGCTGCTGCAGAACGCGGTCGCCTACGTCGCAGTGGCCGCCGCCCCGCCCGACTACGCGGGCGTGGACGAGTACCTGGTCCTCGCCCAACCCCAGCCCTGGCTCACGCCGGTCTGGCAGTCCGGCGCATGGCGCCTGTTTCGCGTCGCAGACGCCCAACCCTTGGCCCAACCGCCGGCGACGGTCCAGGACCTGGACCCCGCCTCCATGACCCTGGACGCCCCTGGGCCCGCAACGATCCTCCTGCGCGTCCACTGGTCACCCTGGCTCAAGGTCCACAGCCCCGCGGGCACCGCCGGGGCCTGCCTGGCCCCCGCCGGCGAGTGGACCACCCTGCGCACACACCACGCAGGGCGCTACCGCGTCACGGGCGAGTACACGCTCCCACGCGGCAGCCCGTGCGCGTAGGACAGTGCTGCCCCGAGCCCCGGGGAACAGCAGTGCACCAAGCCGCGCCCAGTCGCCGCCCCCGGCGCACCGGCCGGTGCGCCGGCCGGCGGCAGGCTTCACCCGTCTCGCGGGAACCGCACTCAGCGCGGGATCTCGATGCGAAAGCGCAGGCGGCAGATCACCGCGTCGGTGTAGCGGCGGATCGCCAGGTCGAGGATCGCGCCGCGCTGGTTCTGCAGCAGCCGCTGCCAGGGCCTGGGCAGGTACATCTCGGGGATCAGGACCACCAGCCGGTCGTGCCCCTCCTCAGCGGCCAGCACGCGCAGGTGGTCGACGATGGGCCGGGTCAGCGACCGCGACGGGCTGGTGAGCACGGTCAGCGGGACGTGCGGGTTCCAGGCGCTCCACGCCTCCTGGATCTCGTCCTCGCCGGGCGTGTCCTGGTCCTCCGGGTTGGCGACGGTGACCGCCCGCACCTCGTCGCCCAGCGAGAGGGCGGCGCCGATCGCCTCCTGGGTGAGCCGGTTGACCGCGCCGACCGGGACGACGACCAGCGAGCGCCTCTGCTGGGGTGGTGCGGGCACCTCACCGATGTGCAGACCTTGGCCGATCCGCTGATAGGTGCGGTGGATCGCCTCGAACAGGGCGACCAACACGGCGACAGCGAGGAACACCAGCCAGCCGCCCTCGCCGAACTTCGCGATCAGCTCGATCACGGTCGCCACCGTCGTCAGCGCCGCTCCGAATCCGTTCAGCAGGGCGCGCGCCCGCCAGCTGGGCCCGCGTTCGATCCGCCAGTGCCGGACCATGCCGATCTGGGAGATGGAGAAGCCGATGAAGACGCCGATCGCGAAGACCGGCACCAAGGCCTGAGTGTCGCCCTGGGCGCCGATCAGCAGCACCAGCGCGGCGCCGGCCAGTACCAGGACGCCGTGCCGGTAGACCTGCCGGTCCGCGCGCAGTGCGAAGACGTGCGGCACGTGGTGGTCTCGGGCCAGCAGCGAGGTCAGCACGGGCATGCCGCCGAACGAGGTGTTCGCCGCCAGGGCCAGCAGTGCCATGGTGGTGAACTGCACGATGTAGAAGCCGGCGTTGTGGCCGAGCGCGGCTTCGGTGAGCTGGGCCAGCACGGTCTTGGTGTTGTTCGGGGCGACGTGGAAGCGGCCGATCAGGACCGACAGTCCGATCAGCATCGTGCCGAGCAGGGCGCCCAGCGCGATCTCGGTGCGCTGGGCGCGGCGCACCCGGGGCTTGCGGAAGGTCGGCACGGCGTTGGCGATGGCCTCCACACCGGTGAGCGCTGAGCAGCCGGAGGCGAAGGCCTTGAGGAGGAGCAGGAGCCCCACGCTCTCGGTGGCGGTCGCCGCGTGGGTCGGCTCGGTGACCGGGTGGGCTCGCAGCAGGCCGACCACGATCACGGTGAGGACCGCGATCACGAAGAGCACGGTCGGCAGGATCAGTACCTTGGCGGACTCGGCGACGCCGTACAGGTTGACGCCGGTGATCAGCGCGAGAACCAGCACGCAGAGCCAGACCCGCTCTGGGTACAGCGAGGGGAAGGCGGAGGTGAGCGCGGCGATCCCGGCGGAGACCGAGACCGCGACGTTCAGCACGTAGTCGATGATCAGCGAGGCCGCGGCGACCAGGCTCACCCGCCGGCCCAGGTGCCGAGCGGCCACCGCGTAGGCGCCGCCGCCGCTGGGGAAGGCCGCGATGACCTGCCGGTAGGAGAAGGTGAGCGCCGCCAGCAACAGCACGATGGCGAGTGTCACTGGCAAGGTGAAGCCCAGCCCGTGGCTGCCTGCCGCGGCCAGCACCACCACGATCGCCTCCGGCCCGTAGGCGACCGAGGCGAGCGCGTCCAGCGAGAGCGCGGCCAGGCCCTGAGGAACCGTCAGGCGGTCCAGTTCCTGGGCCGCGGGCTCTTGGCTTGGGCTCGCGCCGGTCGGCTCCGGGCTCGTGGGCTCCATGTTCCGCCTCGCATCGTCGCTGTCGTGAACGACCGGTTCTGCACCGGCGTGCCCTCCTGGGGGAGACAGCCGACTGCCCAGGGGATGACACCGTTCACGCGAACACGCCCCCCAACGGAGCCCGAACGCGCCGAAGCTGCGGGTGGTGGATCGCAAGTCGCCGTCTACGACAAAGGTCGCTGACGATGACCGTCTTTCGTAGGTATACGGACGTATCCCGTGCCTCTTAGCGTGACTGTGTCCATCGGGCCGAGGTGTCCAGGCCGAATCTTGCAGCTCGTCTTCAGTACGAGGAGGTAACTGTGAGCGAGTCCGAGGAGAATCACAGCGCACCCGCCATGGCGGTCCGGCCGTCCCACGACGCAGGCACGGCACGGTTCACGGTACTGGGCCTGCTGTCCATCACGGACGCCGAGGGCGTGGCGGTGCTCCAGCCCTCGAAACCAGCCGTCCTGCTGGCCGCGCTCCTGGTCCGCCCCAACGCTGTGGTGTCCCTCGAGCGCCTGCAGCAGGTCATCTGGGGCCAAGAGCACCCGGCGAGCGCGAAGGCCGCGCTGCAGAGCTGTGTCGTACGCCTGCGCAGGCTCTTCGGCACCTACGGGATCTCCGGCACGGTCATCGAGGCGGTACCGGGCGGCTACCGGCTGCTCACCGATGCGCAAGGCCTGGATCTGCTGCGGTTTCGCGAGATACGGGACCGGGCGGCGGCCGCGGACGACGTGGACACCGAGTTGGAGCTGCTGCACTCGGCCCTGGATCTGTGGCAGTTCCCGCTGCTGGTCAACGTCGGCTCCGCGGTACTGCACCGGGACGAGGTGCCCCAGCTCGAGGATGAGTGGCTGCAGACCGCGGAACGCGTCTTCGACATCGAACTCTCCCTGGGCCATTACCGCGAGGCGGTGGTCGAGCTGCGGCCGGTCGCGCGCGCGTACCCAATGCACGAGCGGTTCTGGGAGCAGCTCATCGAGGCGCTGTGGGGAGCTGGAAGGCGTGCGGAGGCGCTGTGCGAGTACCGCCGGGTGAAGAAGCACCTGCTGGAGGAGCTCGGTGTCGATCCTGGGCTGGGTCTGCAGCGGCTGGAGATGGCCATCCTGCGTGGCGAGTCCAACACGGCCGACCGGTCACCGGTGTTCTCGCCCGAGACATATGACGATCCGCCCGATGGGCGGTACGAAGCTGAGGCGGGCCAGCTGCCGCCCGGTGACCGTGTCAGCGGGGAACTGGTCCTGGCCGCCCTGGTACGCGCCGGGCTCCTGCAGGAGGAGCAACGGGGTTCGTACCGCATGCACGCACTGCTGCGCGTTTTCACCTGCGCGGCAGGTGAGCGCCAGCAAGCGGCGTGCGGCCAGAGCCCTATGGAGCGGCCGGTGCGTTCGCTCCGGCACACAGCCGCCGCGCGGCAGAAAACAAGGGTGTGAGACATGGCAGTGTACGAGGAGATCGCCGACACCCGTCCGCGGATCCGAGGGGACGTGCTGTTCACCAGCGCGCCGGCCGGGGTGCTCTTCCACAACGCGCACGGCGGTTTCACCCTGGCCACCAAGGACGCCTACCGGTTCGCCTCACTGATCGTCCCTCACCTGAACGGGGACCGCAGTGTGGCCGAGCTCTGCCTGGGACTCACCGAGCGGCAGCAGAGCATGGTGGTGGAACTCATCGCGGCGCTGTACAAGCGCGGTTTCGCCCGCGACGCCGGTCCCCCCGCGGTGGGCGTCTCAGCCCTGCCCGCGCAGGTCGCCACGCGATTCGCCGCCCAACTGGAGTACATCGACCACTACGTGGGAGACGCCGAGGAACGCTTTCAGCGGTTCCGGCAGACCCGGGTGGCGGTGCTCGGTGACGATCCGCTCGCGTTGTGGTGCGTTCTGAGCTTGATACGCAACGGCTGCTGCGCCATCGGGGTCCTGCCGAGTCTGGACTGGCGCGGTGACAGCCTGGCCGAGGTCGCTGCAGAGGAGCGGGCACTGGCCGACAGCGGCTGCCCGGTGTCGGTGCGCTGGCTGACCGGTGCCGCCCAGAGCGGCAGCGGGCTCACCTGGGCGGATCTCGAGGGATTCGACCTGGTCGTGGCCACCCGCGATCAGCAGGTGCTCCAACTGCTGGAGGCGGGCATACCGCCAGGGCAGCACGTGCTGCCCGCCTGGCGCCTGGGTGAGCGCCAGGTGATCGGGCCGGTCATGACCGCGGACTCGACCGGATGCTGGGTGTGTGCCGCGCTTCGTCTGGGCGCCAACACGGACCCGGGCGCCTTGGCGGACCTATGGAGCGGTATGACAGCGTTCGCGCCGGCACACCCAGGCGGGCAGCCGCTGAGCAGCCCGCTGGCCGCGATGCTGGGAAACCTGCTCGGCTTCGAGGTCTTCCGTCTCACCACCGGAGCGCTGCCGGCCGAGACAGCAGGGCGCCTGGTCATCCAGGACCTGAACTCGCTGGACACCGTCTGCGAACCGCTGCTCCCCCATCCGTGTTGCCTGCGCTGTGCCCGCCTGGACGAGGAACCGGTGGGCCCGGCGAGCGACCTGCTCCCGCAGGGCAGCGACCCCGCCTCCTCCATCGCACCCGCCCACCAGCCGCCACTGGGCGGCTCCGGGATCGAGGAAGAGGAGGCCGCGCAGGCGGCGCTCTTGACCTTAGAGACACGCTCGGTCCTGCTCCAGCCGCACACCGGGGTCTTCGCGGGCTTCGCCGACGACGGCTGGACCCAGACACCCCTCAAGATCGCCACGGTGAAGCTGGGAGTCGCCCATGGGATCCGGCGGGAGATCTCCGCATTCGATGTGCACCACGTCGCCGGTGCGCGACTGCGCGCGCTGTACCGGGCCGCCGAGGTCTATGCCGAGCACGTCGTACCGCTGAGCGACGTGCGCGTCGCGGCTTCGCTGACGTGGTCCCAGGGCGAGATGCGGATCGGCCCCGCGCAGCTGAGCACCTGGAGCGGCACCGAGGCCTCCCCGGCCCAGGTCCGCACCTGGTGTGCCGCCACCTGCCTTCGCACGGGCGGCACGGCCCTGATCCCCGCCGGCGCAGCGCGCCCCTTCGGCCCGTACAACCATCAGCGGACCTTCGAAGCCACCAGCACAGGCATGTCGGCTGGAGCATCGATGCAGGAGGCAACCGTGCGGGGGCTGCAGTCGGCGCTGGCCTTCGACGCGCTGCGCCAGAACCTGCGAGGCCAGGGCGATGCGGCGCTGTTCGCCCTGGACATCTTCGGGGACGATCCCGAACTCACCTTCCTCGCCCGCTCGGCCGAGAACCTCGGCCTGGGCCTGGAGCTCCTGGAGTTGGGCGACACCCTCCAGCAGCCGCTCCCGGTGGTCCTGGCCCGCACCACCGACCCGGAGACAGGCCTGGGCCACTGGGCGCTCGCCGGCGCACTGCACCGGCGCCAGGCCGCGCTGGAGGCCGTGCGCGACCTGCTGGGCCAGGTCCAACTGGGCCGCGAGCAGGGCCGACGCGTCGATACGGGCGACCCTGTCCTTGGGGCGCTGGAGGCGAGCACCCTGGCGGCGGCCCGGGCCGCAACCGTGGGCACAGGAAGGCCGTTGGGTCCGCGCACAGTCCTGGAGCGGCTGCACGCCCAGGGGCGCGATGTCCTGGTGGTGCCGGTGGCTGCCGCCGACCTGCGGGCAGGGCGGATCCACGCAGTGCGGGTGCTGCTGGCGAACGGAGACCCGGATGTCCAGTGACGTCTTGGCCTCTGCCCCGGGCCGCCACCACAGACCGGGGCCACGTGTGGCTCTCGGGTACGCCGGCCCCTGGGCGAAGGCCTGCCACAGCCTGGCGGCACAGTTGACGCAGAGCCTGGAGCGCCACCGGCCAGCCCAAGGCGCCGTCCCCGACGTGCGGGTGTCGGTGCTGGGCGTACACGACGAACTCACCACCACCGCAGCAGACCCGCGTGCGCCGGCTACTGCGCTACATCTGTACGGGCACCACGCGATCGTCGGCCCGGGCGACCCCGGCACCTGCCCCGGGGCCCCGTGCGCGCACTGCCTGGCCCGGCGCTGGCAGGCAGTGCGCCCGCGCGGACTGCGGGAGGCCTTGGAGCTGGGCTCGGGCACCGCGGCGGCGGGCAGCCCGCCATGGGCCATGCCGTTCGTCACCGACGCCCTCGCCGCGCTGCTCGCCGCCCGTCGCCAGGCCAAGGACAGCCATGGCGGCGCCGGTTCGCTGCGCTCTGCCACCGTCCACCTGCTCGACCTGGAGACGCTGCGGGTCAGCGGCTTTCCTCTGCTGGCGGACGCGCAGTGCCCGCAGTGCGGACGCCGCGAGGACGACAACGCCGAGCAGGCGCGGATCGTCCTGGAGAACCGGCCCAAGCCGGCGCCGGGGACGTTTCGGCTGCGCGCCGTCGAAGACTACGACCTGCCCCTGCAGGCGCTGGTGAACCCGGTCGCCGGGATGCTGGGTCCCGGGGTGGTGCCCGACCTCACCTCCACCTCCACGTCTTCCACCACCGGCTGCTTCACGATGCGCTCGGGCACGTACCTGCGCGAGTGCTTCTGGGGCGGGCACACCAGCAGCTACCGCAGCAGTGCCCGGGTGGGCCTGCTGGAAGGCCTGGAGCGTTTCGCCGGGATGCGGCCACGCGCACGGCGCACCCGCCTGGTGGCCGCCTTCGCGGACCTCGATCGGGCGGTGGACCCGCGCGTCTGCGGACTGTACAGCGAGGATTTCCACCGCGCCGACCCGACGGTGCGCCCCTTCTGCCCAAGGCGGCCGATCCCCTGGGTGTGGGGCCACTCGCTGCGCGACCAGGAGCCGATCCTGGTGCCCGAGGTCCTGGCCTATTACCACGCACCCGGCGGGGTGGGGAACAGGTTCGTCCAGGAGAGCTCCAACGGCTGTGCGTCGGGCAGTTGCCTGGAGGAGGCCATCTACTTCGCGCTGATGGAGGTCATCGAACGTGATGCATTCCTGATCGCCTGGTACGGCCAGCTCGCCCTGCCCGAACTCGACCCGCACCAGGGCACCGGCCGTGAGACCCGCAGCATGGTCGAGAGGCTTGAGATGTACGGCTACCGGGCCCGCTTCTTCGACCTGCGGATCACCTTCCCCATCCCGGTGGTGGCCGCCGTCGCCGAGCGTACGGACGGCGCCCTGGGCCGGCTGTGCTTCGGCGCGGGGGCGAGCCTGGATGCCGAAACGGCTCTGCGGGCCGGCCTGTGCGAGATCGCCACCGACGCGGTGCACCTGCGCCGGCGCACCGCGCGCCAGTTGGAGCGGCTGCGGGCGATGGCAACCGACTTCGAGCGGATCAAAGTCCTGCACGACCATCCCATGGTGTACGGGCTGCCCGAGATGGCCCGCCATGCCGACTTCCTGCTGCGCGCCGCGGACGGCGGTCCGCGCCGGCCGCTGAGCACGCTCGCCGCAGGCGGCCGTGGCCACGGGCCGTGGGCTTCGGCGGCCTGCGGCGACCTGCGCGAGGACCTCGACCGCTGCGTGCAGGCGGTGACCGGCGCCGGATTCGATGTCGTCGTGGTCGACCAGAGCACACCCGAGCAGCGTGCCCTCGGCCTACGCACGGCGAAGGTGATCGTCCCGGGTCTACTCCCCCTGGACTTCGGCTGGCGCCGCCAGCGCGCCCTGGCCATGCCCCGGCTGCGCGCCGCGCCCCGGCTCGCAGGTCTGCGTGAGCACGACCTGAGGGACGACGAACTCAACCAGGCCCCGCACCCCTTCCCTTGACCACCGCTCACCCGCTCACTGCCTGCCCATCCGCGCGGCGCCCCGGCACAACCCGATCAAGAAGGTAGGGACACCATGAGCTACGCCCACCTCTATGCGACCGCGGTGATGCGCCGTGGCCGGGTCCCGATGGAACCGGCGGACTTCGTCCCCAACTGGCAGGACCGGCCCAGGAAAGGCAAGTTCTTCCCCCACGCGGAGCACTTCCCGCTGCCGACCGGCCACACGCAGGCGGCAGCCACCACGCAACGCGGTCTGACCGGGCCCCGCGGTGACGGCACCTTCGACCTCGCGCTGCTGGGCGCCATGCTCCAGGACTCCTACGGCCTGACCGGGCGCCGACTGGCGGTGCAGGCCAACTCCGACCTGCCCGCTCTGCCGCACTACACGCAGGCCAACTGGTCACGCGGCACCGCCTCCGGCGGCGGCCTCTACCCGATCGGCATCCACTGGATCAGCGGCCCCGCCGCCCCCCTCACCCCAGGCGTCTACCATTACGCGACGGGCCATCACACGATGCAGCGGCTGCTGACCGGAGACGTCAGCGCCCAGGTCCGGGCAGCGGTGGGCGACGACGCCCTGCTGGGTGACACCGACCAGTTCCTGGTCCTCGGCGTCAATTTCTGGCAGAACGCGTTCAAGTACAACAGCTTCTCCTACCACGTCGTCACCATGGACATCGGCGCGCTCCTGCAGACCTGGCGGATCTGGGCCCGCGCCCACGGCCTGCACATCAGTGCCGCCCTGTGGTTCGACGAGGAGCGACTGGGCCGACTGCTCGGCTTCCAGCCCGAGCAGGAGGGGGTCTTCGCCGTCGTCCCGCTGCCCTGGCAACCCGCGGCCACCGGCGCACCCACCCCGCCTGCGGGCCCCGCCGACACCGCAGCGCCGGCGCGAGTACGCATAGCGGACGAGGAACGCTCCCAACGCGTGCTCACCTTCAAAACGGTCCAGCGTGTCCACGCGGCGACCGCACGTCACAGCGCGCGGCGGCCGGCGCCCGCCGCGCTGGCCGCGGCCCTGACCTCCAGCGCACCGGCACGCACGGTCGCCAAGAAGGTGCTCCTGCCCCGGCCGCAGCCACTGGCCACCGGTATAGGTCAGGCCCTGCGGGCCCGGCGCAGCAGCTTCGGCCGGTTCTCGGCCCAGCCCCCGCTGCGCGCCGAGCAGCTGTCGACCGTCCTTGCGGCAGCCGCCTCGGCCGCACACCTGGACAGCGATGTCGAACTCCCCGACGGGCCAGCGCTGACCCGGCTGTACGTCTTCGCCAACCACGTCGACGACGTGCCCGCCGGGACCTACGCCTACGACCACGAGGCCGGCTCGCTGGAGCTGATCAGCACCGAGGCGCCGGGGGCGTTCCTGCAGGAGGCCTACTTCCTGTCCAACTACAACCTGGAGCAAGCCGGCGCGGTGATCATGGTCGCCGCCCCCACGCACGCCGTCCTGGACGCCGTCGGCGACCGGGGCCTGCGGCTGGTCAACGCCGCAGTCGGGGCGGCCTCCCAGGCGTTCTACACCGCCTCGGCCGCGGCCGGCCTGGGCTGCGGCGTGGCACTCGGCTTCGACTGCGTCGCCTACGCCGAAAAGCTCGGGCTTGCGGAAACCGGCGAGGTGCCGCTGCTGATCATGATGGTCGGTCACGAACGGCCCCACCCCGCCGACTTCCAGTACCAGATCGTCTGAAGCCCCGGGGGAACCGTGAACATGAAGAAATCCGCCAACAGCCCCGGGCAGCGCACGGGCAGCGCACAAGCGCCGGCCCTCGACCTGGCCCCCCGGTTCGTCCTCAGGGCAGCAGGCCTGCCCCTCGAGGCCATCCACGCCCTGCGCAGTACCGACCTGCGCCGCTGGGCCGATGAACTCCTGGACGAGCAGGAGCGGTTGGCCGACCTGGGAGCCCTGCTCAGTGAGCCGCTGGCGGCGCTGGTCAAGAGCGCCGCGCCCGCGAGCGCACGACACCGGGCGCTCGCCCTACGCAGGGACGTCTTCAACAACCGGCTGCCCCACGACCCCCAGCCGGTCCTGAAACTTGCCGCGACGCTCGACAACGCCACCGCAACCCTGCTCACACAATGGCTGCACGCCCACAGCAGGCTCGCCCACCTGCACCAGGCGGGCACCGCTACCTTCGACAGCGAACTGCGCAGGACCCGCAGCGCACTGCGCCACCTGGCCGAGCGCCCAGAACTGCGCCACGGTCTGCTGCTGGCCTCCGCAACCCTGGACAGCAGACTCGACGCCGCCTGCGCACCCGGCGCACCGGACAAGCGCACCCGCAAGCTGGAACGCGCACTGCTGTCCTACGTGTACCGCACGGCCAGCAAGACCAGCCCGTTCAGCACCCTGACCACGGTGGCGGCCGGCACGTTCGGCGCAACACCGCACGACGGACAACCAGTCGAGGCGCACCCGAAGGTGACGCACAGCCGGGGTGCCAGCGCAGACCTCGTACTCGGTCAGGGCCAGCGCAGCCACCCACGCCTGAATGTCGTCGTGCTGGCACGGCTGGCCGAACTGATCACCACCGACCCCCAGCGCCGCCAGGACCTGCCGGTCACCCTGGCCGGCGGCTGGGTGCTGGAGGAGAACCGTGTGCGTTACGTGCGGCGTTCGGTGTCCGCCGGCGACGACAGCGCCGCGGTGAGCTTCGACGCCGTCCAGGACCGGATCTTCTTCCTACGGCTCAGCAATGCGCTGGAGCACCTCCTGGAACTGGTCGACACCACTGCGCCGATCCGCTACCGGGAGCTGACGGCCCTGCTGTGCCGGGCAACGAACGCCACGCCCGCAGAGGCCGAGCACTACCTGAGCGTGCTGCTAGGCCTTGACATCCTGCAACTGGACCACCTGGCCACCGATGTGCACAGCCCCGACCCGCTGCGCTCCTTCCAGGACGCCTTGCGCCGTCTGGGGGCCGCGTGGGCCGAGCAGATCGCTGACCGACTCCAAGCGCCGGCCGCATGCCTGGCCGCCTATCCCGGGGCCGACGTGCCGACCCGGCGCGCCCTGCTGGCCCATCTGCGCCAAGAACTACTGTCCCTCCAAAGCGAATTGGGCGCACAGGCGCCCTCGCTTCCCCAGACCCTGCTGTACGAAGACGTCACCACGAAGCCAGTACAGGCCGACCCGCGGGTGTGGCTGGAGTGCGCCGTCGAACCACTGCGCCAGCTGGCCGCCGTCCTGCCGATCTTCGACGTGGCACTGGCTCAGCGCCTGACCCTGAAAGGCTTCTTCCTCATTCGCTACGGCCGCGGCGGACGCTGCCAGGACCTGCTGCGTCTGGTCCACGACTTCCACGAGGACATCTTCCGCCAGTACGTGGAGTTCACCGCGAAGGCACCGACCCACGGCGAGGACCGCAGCTGGCTCCCGGAGGAGAACTGGCTGGGTCTGGCGGAGGTCACCGCGCTGGACCGCGCCCGGGCCCGGTTCACCCGGCGGATGCACCGGCTGTGGCAGGCCCTGCCGCACGGCGCCGAGGAGCTGGAGCTGGACGCCGCGGCCCTGCGTTCAGTGGCCAGCGAACTGGCGCCACTGGGCGGCCGGTTCGAGCCAAGCAGCCACTTCCTGCAACTGGCCGACGGAGCAAGCGGCCCCCTGGCGGTACTCAACAACTCCTACGGCGGCCTCTGCTTCCCCTTCACCCGCTTCACCCACTGCTTCGAGGCCGCCGACGGCCCCGGCCTCGGCGAGGACCTGCGCGACAGCCTGCGCGACGCGCAACCGCCCGGAGCGGTCTTCGCCGAGGTCACAGCGGGCGCAGCCACCACCAACCTCAACCTGCACTCCCGGCTGACGGACTACGAGATCGTCTGCCCGGGCGAGAGCAGCACCGCTGCCCACTCCGCCCGCATCCCTCTCGAGGACCTGTGCGTGGAGCACGACATCAAGACGGACCGCCTGACCCTGCGCTCACGGCGGCTGGGCCGCGAGGTGATCCCCCTCTACCTGGGCTACCTGGTCCCGATGCTGCTGCCCGAGGTCCCCCGCACCCTGCTGCTGTTCTCCCCCACCTCCCGGATCACCCCCGACCCGTGGCGCGGCATCCCGGCCGCCCCCGCCCTCCAGGGCGTCACCCGGCGCCCGCGGGTACGCCATGGCGCCCTGGTCCTCAGCCGGCGCAGCTGGTGCGCCGACGCCACCTCACTGCCCGTGCCCCGCCCCGGGGACAGCCAGGGCGAGCACTATCTGCGATGGCAGCGCTGGCGGCGCCGCCACGCCCTGCCCGACCAGGTCTTCGCCCGCATCCACCCACACTCCCCCAGCGACGAGGCAAACACCTGGACCGGCCCGGCCAAACCCCACTACGTGGACTTCGACAGCCCGTTGTCCCTGCTCGCCCTGGACCACATGCTCACCCACCCCACCGGCCAGGTCGTCTTCGAGGAGATGCTGCCGGGCGAGCAGGCGCTGCACGTGCGCTCCGTACGCGGGCACCACGTCGCCGAGCTGGCAATCGAACTCATCCCCCGCGCGAGCGAGCACGCACGCACCCCAGCCCAAGCTAGGAGCACAAGGCCGTGACCGACACCAGCACCTGCTCCCAGGCGGCCCATGCCCTGCCCGACCCCGCCGAGGCCGACCCCGAGGCCTGGCTGGCCTTCCACATCTTCTACGCCGCCAGTCCCCGTCCCCTGCTGACGCAGTGCGTGCGGCCGCTGACCGAGGCACTGACCGACGAAGGCCTGCTGGCCGGCTACTTCTTCATCAACTACTGGCTCGAAGGCCCGCACCTGCGGCTGCGGCTGCGGCCCGCACGCCCCCAGGCGGCCCCGCAGGTGCGCCTGCGCGCCGAGGAGGCGATCAGCGCCTTCCTCGCCCGGCGCCCCGCCCTCTACGAGGTGAAAGGCGGCTTCCTCGCCGAGCTCTACGACACGCTGTTCGCATTCGAGTACCCCGGTGAACGGCCCGCCCACCTGCTGGACGCGCACGGGCGGATGCGACTGCGGAAGAACAACTCCTTCAGCCTTGAGCCGTACGAGCCGGAGTTCGGCAAATACGGGGGGCCCAGCGGCGTCGCCCTGGCACAGTGGCACTTCCAGCACTCCAGCAACCTGGTCATCGAGGTCGCCCAGGCCATGAACCTGCACCTTCGCACGGTGGTGCTGGGTCTGGCCGGGCAGCTGATGATGACCACGGCAAGCTGCTTCCTGCCCGAGCGCGAGGACCTGCTGGCCTTCCTCGATCGCTACCACGCCTTCTGGAACGGGGCGTTCGAGGGAACCAACTACACGGCTCGCGACGGCTACGACCGCGCCTACCAGGCCACCGACGCCTCGCTGCCCAAGCGCTTCCAGATGATCCGCGAAGCCGTCGCCGCCGACGCCCTGGAGCGGCTGCCGGGCCTGCTGGGCCTCTGGGCACGGCACTGCCTGGAACTGCGCGCGCGGGTTCTGGAGCTCACCGATCGCGGCGAACTACTCTTTCGCTCGCAGGACGGCAAGCGCGACCTGCGGGTCACCGATCCTTCCCAGGCACTGCCCATGCTGCTCTCCCCATACGCGCACATGACCAACAACCGGCTCGGGGTGACCGTAGGGGACGAGGCCTACCTGTCCTACGTGCTGGCCCGCGCCCTGCGCGAGCCAGCACGTAGGGAAGACAGGCCGTGATGGCCACCGCCCTGTCGGGCCTGCGCCCGAGACTGCTTCCCGGCCTTCGGATCAGCCGCCCGCTGCTGCGCGGCACCGCCCCGGTCCACCTGCTCAAGGCTCCCGGCAGCGACAAGCTGCTCGAGATCGGCGTGAAGGAACACTTCGTCATCGCCCGTCTGGACGGCACGCGATCGCTCCAGGAGATCGGGGAGCAGTACGCGCAGCACTACGGGGTACGGCTAGGGCAGACACACTGGCGGCAGTTGCTCCACCTGCTGCACGCCCGGGGCCTGCTCGAACGAGCCAGCCCCCCGGACGCCGGCGCCGGGCGATGCGCCAGTGCACCGCCCGGCGCCGCACCGAGCCTGCTCAGCGGCCGGATCCGACTGGTCGCCGACGCGCCTGCCCTGCTGGAGCGACTGCACCGTGCCACCGGCTTCGCACGCCGCCCCTGGTTCCTGGTGCTCCTGTCAGCGCTGGTGGCAGCGCTGCTCGGCGCCATCGGCGCCGAGCTGGGCCCGCTGCGTGAGCAGAGCGCCCAGCTCCTGCACGAGCCGGTGGCGCTGCTGGCGGTCGGCTCACTGCTGTGGGTGAGCCTGGCCCTGCACGAGCTGGCGCACGGACTGGCCGCCCAGGCCTACGGCGGTCACACCACCGAGATCGGCCTGCGCTGGCGGCTGCCGATCACCTACCTCTACTGCCAGGTGGAGGGCCTCCAGTTCTTCGCACGACGCCGCCAGCAGATCGCCACAGCGGCTGCGGGAGCGTTCATGAATCTCGTCCTACTCCTACCCTGCTACCCCGTGTGGGCGCTGCTGCCCGACCACGCCCAGGCCCGCCCCTTCCTGGCCGCCCTGCTGCTGCTCGGCAGCGCAACCGCCCTGGCCAACCTGGTGCCGCTGCCACCGCTGGACGGCTACAAGATCCTCGGCCACGCGGCCGGCTGCCTCCAACTGGCCACCGACAGCCGCCGTTTCGCCGCCCTGGCGGCCAAAGCGGTGCGCCGGCGCGACAACAGCGCCCTGCACGCCTACCCCGTGCGGCTTCGCCTGCTCTACGGCGGCTACGCACTGGGCTGCGCGGCGCTGGCGGCAGCGGCACTGGCGGCGTGCGGCCTGCTGGCCACCCACCTCCTGCCGGGCCGCTACGCCTTTGCCGCTCTCTGGTCGCCCACGGTGGCGGCCGCGGCCGCACTGGTCCTGCGGGCGGCCGGCCGACGCCTCAGGACCCACCGGCGTCCCTCGACGCCCAGAGCCGAGGAGCCGCCGGCCCCGGCCCACCACAAGCGTGAACACAGCGAAGTGAGGAGAGCGAGTTGAAACCAGTAGCAACCACCACGGATCCCGCCGTGGAGTTCAGGAACGTGAGCAAGCGATACGGGGCGGTGCAGGCACTGGACCAGGTGTCCTTGACTGTCGGCCGGGGCGAGTTCTTCGCGGTCCTGGGTCCCAACGGCGCCGGCAAGACCACCCTGGTCGAGATCGCGGAAGGGCTGCGCCAGCCGGACAGCGGCACCGTCACCGTCCTGGGCCAGCGCTCATGGCCCCGCAACACCGCCCTGCTGCGCCGCCTGGGCGTCCAGAGCCAGGCGTCGTCCTTCTTCACCCGCCTGACCGCCGGCGAGCACCTGGAGACCGTCGCCGCTCTCTACGGCCTGGACCGCGCCGCGGCCCAGCTCGCCCTGGAGCTGGTCGGTCTGTCGCACAAGGCCCGTAGCCGGGTCGACACGCTGTCAGGAGGGCAGCGGCAACGACTCGCCGTGGCCGGAGCGCTCGTCCACGGACCCAGCCTGGTGTTCCTCGACGAACCGACTGCCGCCCTCGACCCCCAGGCCCGGCACGAGCTCTGGGGCCTGCTGCTCACGCTGCGCCGCAAAGGTCTGACGATCATCTGCACCACCCACCACATGGACGAGGCCGAGCTGTTGTGCGATCGGGTGGCCATCCTCGAACACGGCAGGCTGATCGCCATGGACAGCCCCGCCAACCTGATCCGGTCCATGGGTGCACCGACGCAGCTGTTTGTCCCCGCCCGCCTGCTGTCACTCGAGCAGGCCCGCGCTCTGGAAGGCATTGACAAGGCCGACTTCCAGGACGGCGAAGTGATGATCGAGACCAGGCAGATCAGCAAGGTGTTCCTCGCCCTCGCCGCCACGCTCGACCTGGCCCTCGTGCGCACCCGCAACCCGACCCTCGAGGACGCCTACCTGCACCTGACCGCAACGGAGCGCCAACCATGAGTCCCTACACCGCCATGGCCCGGGCCGCCGCCGTGGCCTACTTTCGTGACCGGACCTCGGTCTTCTTCACCTTCGCCTTCCCGCTGCTGTTCCTCGTCGTCTTCGGGCTCCTCTTTCGCGGCCAGTCCGTCAACGGCGCGATGGCCTACATCAACTACACCGCCCCGGGCGTGCTCGCCTGGGGCATCGGCAACGCGACCGTGTTCGGCGTCGCCTTCACCCTGATGCACTGGCGCCGTGACGACCTGCTGCGGCTCATCCGGCGCACCCCCACCCCGCTCATGGCCGTCCTCACCTCCCGCTACGCGGTGGCCCTGCTCACCGGCCTCCTGCAGGCCGCGCTGTTCACCACCGTCGCCCTGCTGCCCGTGTTCGGCCTGCACATCGCCTCCTCCTGGCCCTTGGCGCTGCCGGTCCTGCTCTTCGGGATCACCTCCTTCGCCGCGCTGGGCCTGTTGGTGGGCTGCCTGGCGGACACACCGGAGGCGGTGGCCGCCACCGCTAACTGCGTGATGATCCCGATGGCCTTCCTCTCCGGAGCCTTCTACCCCATCGACCTGATGCCGGGCTGGCTGCGGACCGTTTCCCAGGTGCTGCCGCTGCGCTACTTCGACGAGGGGCTGACCGACGCCTTCGGCGGGCGCCACGGCTCCGCCGGCCCGCTCCTGGCCTGCGCCGCGCTGAGCGTCTTCGCAGTCCTGTTCGCCTTGACGGCCGCCCGGTTCTTCCGCTGGAGCAACCGGCCTTGACTTCCTCCCCTCGTGGACGAGGGGGATTCCCCTCAGCCTCGCGGCCGAGCCGCTGCGCGTGAGCGCGGCGCTGGGACAACTTCCTGCTTCACCGACGACCGCCCGCCCGGAGTGCTCCGTCGAGGTCTGTTGAGTCGGCACGGAGCGCGGTGCCGGTGTTGCCACCGGTCCGTCTCTCCGTGCCACTCGCCGAACCCGGCGTGCGGCTCTCACCGCACCGGGCTCTCCACGGCTCTGCCGTTCAAACGTGGTTAAGGAGGCTCCAAGGATGGGACATTGTGTTCCCTCGGTAGCGGTAACGGGTGGCCGTCACCGCCTGGAGGTCAAACAGTTCGATCCCGTCCACCGACGGTCTGAGCCACCGGCCGTTGTGGTCGGTGAAGCGTCGACGGACGTCCTTCCACTTCCAGCGGTGCAGCACGATCCACCAGCTGATCACCCAGGGCCAGCAGTCCGCCTTACCCCCATCGCGGGAGTTCATTTCCTCCCCCGGCTGAAGCCAGGGGCATCCACGAAAGGACTCACGTGACCACTACCGCCCCACCCGCCCAGCTAGCGGACTCACTACCCCTGGAAGCGGCCCGGCAATGCCTGGAGCGCCACCTGGCCCGACAAGCCGCCACCGCCGGCACCCGCCCGCCCCGTGTCGCCACCCTGGGGACCACCAACCTGCTCAGCGGCGCCCAGAGCCTCGGCAACCGGCCGCAGACCCGGGCCACCATCCACCTAACCGCGCAAGCCGTCCTGATCGGCCCCTGGGGCGCAGGCCCGCAGGCCGCGGCGGCCTGCGGACTGTGCCTGGCCATGCGCTGGCAGCGGTTGCGCAGCCGCACCGAACGCGAGGCGCTGGAGACCGGTGGCGCCCCCACTGCGGTGAACATCAACTGGCCGCCGCTCAGCGACCACCTCATGGACAGCGTCTGGTCCCTGTACCAGCTCACCGCCGGCGCCGACACCACCCGCCCCACCCAGCACCCCAGCAGCGCGCACGGCACTGGCGACATCCACCTGCCGCGCGTATCGCGCATCGACCTGGAGACCCTCCAGATCGACACGGTGCCGTTACTGGCCGAACCGCTGTGCCCGCACTGCGCCCCGCCCGGCGTGCCCTCACCCCAACCGCCCCTGGTACTGGCCGCCCGCGCCAAACCCGCCCTCGACCGCTACCGGCTGCGCCCGCCCGAATCCTACGAGCTGCCGGTGGCGGCGCTGGCCAACCCCGTCTGTGGTGTGCTCGGCACCGGCACCTGGGCCGACATCACCTCACCGACCACCGCCCCGGTGGCCGGCAGCGTCTTCGTGCGCGGCAGCGCCGGCCTCAACGACGTGACCTGGAGCGGCCAGGCCAACTCCTTCGGCACGAGCCGGGCCCTGGCCTTCCTGGAAGGCTTGGAGCGCTATGCCGGTGTGCACCGCCGCCACCCCACAGGCCTGCTGGTGGACTCCTACGAGAACCTGGCCCCCGGCGCACTGGATCCCCGCGACTGCGGTCTCTATCCGGCCCAGACTTACCGGGACGACCCGATGCTGAGCCCCTTCGACCCCCGAACGCCAATCCCCTGGGTGCAAGGCCACTCGCTGCGCGATGACCGGCCAATCCTGGTCCCGGCCCGCCTGTGCCACTACGGCGCCGGCACCGCGGCCGACAACTTCATCTTCGCCTGCTCCAACGGCTGCGCCACCGGCAGCTGCCTGGAGGAGGCGATCCTCTTCGGCCTGCTCGAACTGATCGAACGTGACGCGTTCCTGCTCGGCTGGTACGGCAACGCCCAGCTCATCGAGATCGATCTCGCGTCATGCGCGAGTCCCGCGGTGCGGTCCATGACCGCACGCGCCGCCCTACAGGGCTACGACGTCCACGCGTTCGACAATCGGGTGGATCTCCGCGTCCCTGTCGTCACCGCACTGGCGGTACGACGCGACAACGGGCCGGGCACCCTGGCCTTCGCGGCAGGCGCCGGTTTCGACCCCGAAGCCGCCGTCGAGTCGGCGCTGTGCGAGATCCTTACCTACCTGCCCCACCTGCCCCGTCAGGTCAACGAGCGCCCTGACGAACTGGCCGCCATGGCCGAGGACTACACCCTGGTACGCCGCCTGCCCGACCACGCGGCTCTGTTCGGCCTGCCCCAGATGGCTCGGCACGCCGAAAGCTATCTGAACCCGGTCGCTGTGCGCCCGCTCAGCGCTCTCTACAACGGCTGGCAGCAGGCGCGGCCGCGCTCGCACAACCTGCTCGACGACCTGCTGTTCTGCCGCGACGAACTGGTCCAGGCCGGATTCGATGTCATTGCCATCGACCAGAGCACGCCCGAGCAGCGGCAGTTGGGACTGCGCACCGTCTGCACCCTGGTCCCCGGGCTCCTGCCGATCGACTTCGGCTGGTCACGCCAGCGGGCCCTGCACATGCCGCGGCTTCACACTGCGCTTCGGCGCGGCGGGCTGCTCCCGCGAGGTCGAGGTCAGGAACTGCGCTGGGTCCCGCATCCCTTCCCCTGATGGCCGCAACCGCCGAGAGCCCGCGGTTTGGGGCCGGCTGCCTTGCCGTCCGATGACGAGCAGCAAGGCAGCCGGCCCCCAACCAGATCAGGCGCAGCAACTGGTGGTGCTGGTGGTGCTGGAGCACGTGCTGGTGCTGGAGCAGCTGGTGGACGAACCCAGCATGACCTCACTGGCGTCCGAGTAGTCGCTGATCTCGAAGGTCTCCGACTCCAGGTCCAGGATCTCCTGGGCCAGGGAGGCGAGGGGGTGCGCGGGGCTGTCGGGCACGGCCATGGCGTCTCTCCTTTTGCGCTGGGCCAACGAGCAGCCACGGCGGCCGCCCGTCAGGCGGAGCACGGCGCTCGGGAGGCGCCGTGCTCCGCCTGCCCGACCAGTTCTACGGCGCAGCGCTGGCCGTTTACCCTGCTACCCACCTGCGTCTCACCGACACCGCAGGTCGGATGCCCTGCACCCACCGGCCGGCGGCTTGCGCCGCACCTGCCCGCCGTCCTCAGAATCAGGAGTCCCCGATGTCCCCGTCCTTATCCCCGGTATTCGGCGGCCCCCCGCAGGACAGCATCCTGCGCCAGGCCGCCGAGTTCTACCTGGACCTGCACCGCAACCCCGAACTCTCCGGTGCCGAGGAGCGCACCGCGGCCCGGCTGGCCCGCTGGCTGACCGCTGCGGGCTACCGCGTGGAGACAGGAATCGGCGGCCACGGCGTGGCCGGTGTGCTGTCCAACGGCCCCGGTCCGGTGGTGATGCTGCGCGCGGAACTGGACGCGCTTCCCGTCCGGGAGCAGACCGGCCTGCCCTACGCCAGTACCAAGACTGCCACCGCACCTGGCGGTGCCACGGTGGCGGTGATGCACGCCTGCGGGCACGACATCCACCTGGCCTGCGCGGCCGGCGCCGCCAGCGCCCTGGCCCAGAACACCGCGCAGTGGCGAGGAACCGTCCTGGTGGTGGGCCAGCCGGCCGAGGAGACCCTACGGGGAGCGCGGGCCATGCTGGAGGACGGGCTTTACCACCGGTTCGAACCGCCCGCGATCGTCCTCGCCCAGCACACCGCACCGTTGCCCGCCGGAATGGTCGCCCACGCCGAGGGCCCGGTGACTGCCGCGAGCACGACCTTGGAGATCGTGATCCACGGCCGTGGCGGGCACGCCGCAACCCCCCACCTGGCCGTGGACCCGATAGGAGCCGCAGCCGCCACAGCCCTGCGCGTGCAGACGATCGTGTCCCAGGAGACCAGCCCATGGGAGCACGTGACCGTCACGGTCGGATCGCTGGAGGCGGGAAGCGCGGGCCCGGGCAATCTCATCCCCGAGCACGCCACCGTGCGGGTCACTGTGCGCGGCTTCTCCCAGCATGTGCTGGACCGGGCCGTCGCGGCGGTGGAGCGCATCGCCCGCGCGGAATCGCAGGCCTCGGGATGTCCCCGGGAGCCTTCGATCAGGACCCTCTCCCTCTCCGGCGTGAACACTCCCGAGCGGGACATCACCACAGCGGTACGCCGCGCCCACCAGATCGCCTTTGGTACCGAGCGGGTCGCCCTCTGGCCACCCTCCCTGGCCACCGAGGACTTCCCGCTCTTCGGCGAAGCCGGAGCAGACATCCACGGAGTGCCCGGCATCCGGACCGCGTACTGGATGCTCGGCATGGTCGGCCCAGCACAGTGGGCCGCCGCCCCCGGCCGCAGCACGGCTGAGAAACTAGCCGCTCTGCCCCCCAACCACTCCCCCGCCTTCCGCCCCCACATGCGTCTGACCCTTCAGACCGGCATTTCCGCCCTGATTACGGCAGCAACCACCCGACTGTAAACCGGCAACGGCGCCGGCACGTTCCCCAGTGCCGTTATCCGTTACCCCATCCCACTCAATACCATCTGCGCCCGCAGGCACCCCCCACAACACGGCCCCAACTCAGTGCGTCTACATACCTGCCCGTCACCGATCTGGCTGCACAGACCCACAAGTGCCATCTCAGTACACGTCTCGGCATTGTTCCCGAAGCAGGCTTCTCACTTCGGGCGGAGGCTTCTTTCAGGAGCGTTCTCTTCCGAGGCGCCGATCATACCGACCCCTGGAGCCTCAAATGCCCAAGCCGGATCAGCTTATCACAGAAAACAGGGAACTCTTGAAGCAGTACCCGGCGCCAGATGGAGAAATCCTCAGACAAAGCATGGAAAATCTGAAAGGCGACCAGTACGAGCGAACGCAAATTTTAAAGCTTCAACTAGCAAATACATCCCTCCGAACCGCCGTCGAGCAGGGCGTGCCAGTGAACAGTAACCTGCTCTCCAAAGTCGTACAGGCCGCAGATCAACTTTTCAGCAGGCCAATAGAAGGCAAGGCCGACTACCGCGATCTGACCCAGGGGGGCAACAGGATTCCGATCGCGAAAGAATCTTTCTACGGCTTCAGTGAAGTGGAGGCGACCGCAGACTACGTGACAACGAAATTCAACTCTCTGCATGTCGACTTGAAGGCCAGAGTCCCAGGAAGCAAGAGCAGCCGAATAAAGGAATACGACGAAAAATACGAAAAGCTCACAGCCGCAGCAGAGAAGAATCCGAAAAAGACGGCCGAGCGCGGCGGAATCACCCGCCTGCGCACCAAGCTGGCAATCAGGACTGCAGGGGACGATGGAAGCCTTTCTTATGCCTTCTTGACGGCATTGCAAAAGGATCCTTTTCCGGAGATCAAAAAGACTTTAGCCGACCGCTCCGCAGCGTCTCACCGGGTGGAGGAAAGTAAGATCACAGCGGATCTGACAAACTTTAGACGGGAAGACACTACTGCCAGCATCGCCGCCGATAAGGGACCCACGGCGCAGGATGTCGGAGCATGGAGAAATGACAGGAGGGGAAGAGTGGACACGTTCAGCCAACTATCTGAACTGGGGACAGTGGCACAGAAGAAGGATATGCTTGACTATCGAGCCAACCGAAGTCGAGGCGGCATAACGGCTGAAAACGAATTGCGCCTAGCCGAACTGGCCAAACTGGCTGGACAAGCCGCATCGCCGGGCCTCGGTCAGTCGCCGAGGCGAAACGGTATCCCGTCGTATGAACAGCACAACACTCCCCCGCACTCCTCCCATGCGGGACCTTCCCAGAACTGACGCCGAGTATTCCAGTACAGCTCCGGTGGAGCTGGGCGGAAGTCTGCCCGATGACGTAGCGGAGTTTGCCGAGACCGATGATGTCTCGGACTTCCTTGCGGGAGAGGTGGTGCTTGGCCGTTCATTCGGCGACGCGCCGCTCGGCTCCCGCCCATACTCTTTCTGGCGCCGCCCGGGGGCGAAACCACCCGTCGGTGCGAGAGAGCCGGTCAGGGAAAGGTGCTGTCTTTCCCTGACCGGCTGGCCTGCCAGGGTATGCGAGTCCTGGCAGGAATGCGTGCCGCTCTTCTAGGCGCCGCGGAAACTGGTACCCATCGCCGAGCCACGAACACGCTCATGTGATGAGATAGCGGACGCGATTCGTCATGACGACGGACGGTGCTGAGACGACCCGAACGGCGGGGGCTGCTCGTGGCTCGGGCGCACGCGTGCATGTCCGTGGGTTGCTGGACGGCAGTGGGGTCGGCCGCAGCGAGATACGAGGTTCTCACGACGCTGCCTCCCGGACGCCGGTGTGCACTGAACGGGATGAGTTTGCTACTCCCCTGGGGCCACTATGATCTACCCTAATCGCGCAGTTGCGGCAGTCACTGCAGGGATCCTCGGCGTTCCAGCCCTGATCGGTTGGCCGGTGGGCGGCACTCCCACGGTGGGTGAGCTCAGGCTCAGCCCTGTCTCGATGACCGCGGGTGTCGCCGGTACGGCCTCACTGACAGTGAGATCCTCGTCCTGCTTCACCGCGCAGGCTCTTGGGGTCGGCGTCCGCGACGCCTTCGGAGACAATCTCGACTTCCCTGGCGAGGCCCACCAGGTCCAGATCTGCCCAACCGGTCTAACGATCACGACCGGGGCGCGCGCGTTCGCGGCCGGCACGTACACCGAGTTCGGCTTCTACCAGGACCAGTCCGGCCAGTGGCACAACCTGACATCCCTGACGCTGCAGGTCGCCGCCGCGCAGCCACCAGCACCGTCCACCCCGGCCTCGCCCGTGCCGGGGCAGAGCCTGATCTGGTCCGACGAGTTCAACGGCCCCATCGCCTGGGGCACACGGTGGGTGGGCGACAAGACCAGCGCGTACCAGTACGGCAACCACAACCCGAATGACGACAAGCTCGACTGGCTCAGCGACAGCAACGTCAGCGTCTCCAACGGGGCGGCGACCTTCACTGCCCAGCCCAGCGCACACATCCTCGAGAACGGACTGCAGGCCTGGACCACCGGGTTCCTGACGACAGAGGGTTCCCAAGAAGGCTTCCAGGTGAAGACGGGTGACTATGTGGAGACCCGGGTCCAGATGCCTAATGCCCTCGGCGCCTGGCCCGCCCTGTGGACCTGGAAGAACGGCAACAACGAGGTCGACTCCTTCGAATACCACCCCGACAATCCGAGCCTGCTGGAGATGACCAACCACGTCCTGCCCGCCCAGCGCTACCTCTCCGACCCGGCGGATGTGGCGCCGGGCCAGTGGGTGACCATCGGCACCCACTACGGCGCCACCTCAGTTGACTGGTACGTCAACGGTGCGAAGGTCTTCTCGGACGGCCAGGGCGTGGGGGCGAACTGGTCGGCCTACCTCATCCTCAACCTGTCGATCAGCGCCGGGCATTACCACCCGGCGCCGCAGGGCAACAGCCCGATCACGTTCTCCGTCGACTACATCCGGGTCTTCGGCTGAGCAGCGCTCACGGCCGCACGTGGATCGTCACGGTGGCCATGTTGTTCTTCGGATTCGAGTCATCGGGGCTCGTGACTGTGACCCAGCCCACCAGGTCTACCGAGACCCTGAGGCTCTTAGCGATCCGCACGGGCACCAGCGCAGTGGCAGTGTGCAGGCCGAGCCCGGCCGGGTACTGGCAACGCACCATGTGCCCGGCGAAGCCGACCACGCAGGAGGTCGGGAAGAACGGCCCCTCAGCGGTGACGCCCGCCGGCAGGGTGACGGTCACGGTGAACGGCGACGTGGTCCTGTCAGGCCCGGTGTTGGCGACCGTCCCGTGCACCGTGGTGGTGCCGCCAGGCTTGGCGGTCACCACATCAGGGAGCGCTTCGAGATCGGAGTGCGAGCGTGTGGCGGCCCAAGCAGGGCTCGCGACCAACGTCACCGCGGCACAGGCCACCAGCAGGGACTTCCGGATCATTGACCTCGACGCCATCTCTTTTTCCTCTCGGTTCGAGGGAGCCACCTTTTGGGCGGTCCCGGCACCAGCGAAGAGCGCCGGAAGCCACGGTCCTGGCGGGAGAGCGGGTTGAGCAGCTCGAATGGGTGAACGCTCGGCCGGCGCAACCACCGGTGCGCTGCCGCGGGAGCATGCGCGTTCCGGCAGCACGGCGCGGCTCACGACACCGCGTCCGTGCCCGAGGCGGCGGGCTGCTTCGTCCCCGAAGCGCGCAGGTCGCAGATCACCGACCACGCCACCGCCACCATCGGCACAGCCACGACGGCGCCGATCACTCCTGCGACGATCTCGCCGGCAGTGACCGAGAGGGCCACCGCCACGGGATGGACTCGAACCGCCCAGCCCATGACGAAGGGATGCAGGATGTGGCCCTCAACCTGCCCGATGACCACGATGAGCACCAAGATGACCAGAGCAGTGAGAGGACCGCGGGCCGCCAGTGCCACCACCGATGCGATGCCCATCGCGATGGGCGAGCCGACCAGGGGCACCAGCGTGGCGAAGAACTCCAGTAGCGTCAGCGGCAGGGCCAGCGGCACGCGCAGCACGACCAGGGCGATGCCGACCAGGACTGCGTTGCTGGCGGCGACGATCACGATCCCGCGGGTGTAGCCGGCGAACGTACGCCAAGCCGCGTGACCGGCGCGGTCCCATCGTGAGCGGGCGCTGCGGGGCAGTTGCCGCCGCAGCCAGTGCCACATGCTGTCCCCCGAGTGGATGAAGAAGATCGAGCAGAACAGCGCCAGCGCAGCTACCGCGACCACCACCACCAGGTGGCCTGCCCCGTTCAGGGCCGTGCTGATGAGTGCGGAGCGGTGCGTGGACAGGAAGGACCCGATCCTGCCCTGCAGGTTCGTGAGCTTGGCCGACCTGAGGTGGAGCGGAGTTCCCTCCAGCCAATGCTCGACATGGATCAGGCCGTCGTGGAACTGGCTCTTCAGCGTGGCCGATTCGCCCATCACCGCCTCGCCTACCAGGCTCAGGAGGCCCACCAGAAGCAGCAGCGCGCCCAGGACGGTGATCGACACCGCCACCCCGCGAGGCAACACCCGCGCCACGAGTTCAGCCGCGGGGCGCAAGACGGAGGTCACGACGAGGGCCAGAAACAGGGCGATCGCGATGAGCTGCAGGCGTTCCAGGATCACAAGTGCGACATAGCCGCACAGACTGATGACCAGCAGGCGCCACGCGTACCCCGCCGCCAGCGCCAACCCAGGCACGACTGGTAGCGCGTCAGGGTGCCGGCCTGGGCCGAGCACGATTCGTCGGCTCGATGCAGCGAAGTGAGCCCCGCGTACTCGTGGGGGTCGCCGTGGCGCGCGACCACGGCCATCGGGCCGCAGGCCATCATCCACCGGTGAACCTCCAGTACCTAGCACCACGCTGTCCGCCCGGTTGTGGCCGCGGGTTCGCCACCGTTCTCCTCTCGTTTCTGCGCTCACAACACGCGGTGCCGATGGATTCGCGCGGACCACGAATCAGAACTACGGCTGGTGGCTCCGGGGCACCCACGCACGCGAGGGCGCCCCGCTCGCAGCCCCCCGAACCCCTTCCGAACCGCGACCCAGCGCCCACAAGGGCACGGCCCGGAAGGCGTCCGACGACCCTCCAAATGCGTCCAACGCCGGAGGGCTAGCCAGCGGCGAGACCGGCTGACCTTGAGGAGGGCGGTGGCTGCACGACGTGACGCTCCAGATCCCCCAGTTGGCTGCTCCCGGTCGCGCCCGACCGCATCAGGGAACGAGCTCACGGGCCAACCTACGCAGCGCTTTCGGTAGTTGGGCCGTTGCTTCGGCCAGATATTCGGCATGTGCTGGTACACGGGCACGGGCCGTCCGCTGGATGTCCCACAGCTGGGCGAACGGCCCGCAAACGAGGGGAGGAGCGAGCTATCGCGGGCGAAAGAGCAGAAGCCTGGATCTGAACATGCGGAAAGCGAAGATATCAAGGCCCGTGAGCCGAATCCTGCCCACGGTGAGATCGACCTCGAGGGCTCACAGCACGTGGCCCATGACCGTGAAGGTCCATTCCTGCCCGTGGTGCCAGCCCAGGAAGGTCCGGTTCGCCAGACGACGCCGGGGCAGGAGTGTTGAGCATAGGGCCCGGTGACGCGGGCTCCTTCCTTGCGTCTCCTGCCGGGGGGTGTGTGCTCTCGGCGGCCGAAAGGTGCCGAGGTCAGCCCGCTGGTGTCAGCCCGCCGGCCAACTGGGAGGTTCTGCCGCGCTCCAGGTGTGCGCAGCAGTGTCAGCGTTGCGGTCGGTCCGTGGCTGTCCACCGACTCGCCCAGTTCGATGCGGCCTGTGGCGGCGTGGCCTGCTAGGCCTCGTTCGAACAGGCTGGCCGATACCGCATCACGACCAGCGTCCTCCCCCTTCTTCTCAGACATCGAAGGTGTGGCGTCCCAGGCCCATCTGCCCCGGGACTGCCGGAGGTGCATGGTGCGCCGCCCTCTCGTACGGCACGGTCCGCTCAGAAGGCAGGTCACAAATGTCAGTACTCCACCGCAAGGTCGATGACGAAGACGTCGAGCAGGAGCTGTGTGTACGGCCCCTGTACGCGCAGACCCTGGACTCCACCGTGGTTCCGCGGTATCAGCTCGGCCAGCATCCGATGCCGCCCGACACCGCCTTGGCGGTGATCCGTGACGAACTGCTCCTGGACGGCAACGCTCGCCAGAACCTGGCCACGTTCTGCACCAGTTGGATGGAACCACAGGCCCGTGAGCTGATGGCCGATTGCATCGATCGCAACATGATCGACAAGGATGAGTATCCGCAGACCACTGAACTCGAGCACCGCTGTGTGAACATCCTCGCCCATCTGTGGCATGCGCGACCGGAGGCCACCGGCTGCTCCACGGCTGGTTCCAGTGAGGCAGCCATGCTGGCCGGCCTGGCCCTCAAGTGGCGCTGGCGCCAGCGAATGGGGGCGCACGGCGGTGCGCCGGGCGTTGAGCGGCCCAATCTCGTCACCGGCGGCAATGTCCATGTCTGCTGGCCGAAGTTCTGCCGTTACTGGGACGTCAAGCACCGTGTGATCCCGATGAGCCGCAACCGCACCACTCTGGACCCTGATCTGGTCGCGGAGGCTTGCGATTCCAACACCATCGGTGTCGTCGCCGTCATGGGCTCCACCGAGGACGGCCGCTACGACCCCATCGCGGAGATCGCCGCAAGACTCGACATGCTGCAGGCGGAGACCGGGCTCAACATTCCCATTCACGTGGACGGGGCGTCCGGGGGATTCGTCGCCCCCTTCCTGCAGCCCGACACCCTATGGGACTTCCGCCTTCCGCGGGTGGGGTCGATCAACACATCGGGGCACAAGTACGGCCTGGTGTATCCCAACATCGGATGGATGATCTGGCGCGACAGCCTGCACCTCCCCGATGACCTGGTCTTCCGGGTCAACTACCTGGGCGGGGAGCTCGAGACCTTCACCCTCAACTTCTCCCGTTCCGGGGCGCCTATCGCCGCGCAGTACTACAACCTGCTGCGTCTGGGGCACAACGGCTACCGCATGATCCAGCAGAACTGCCAGGACGTCGCGCGGTACCTCGCCCGTGAGATCGACGCCATGGGCGCCTTCGAACTGCTCTCCGACGGGAGCGACCTTCCCGTCGTCGCTTTCACCCTGCGCGAAGACATCACGAACTTCAGCGTCTACGACCTCACCGACAGGCTGCGCGCCAACGGCTGGCAGATCCCCGCGTATCCGCTCCACCTCGGCCGGGAGGAGCTGCCCATCTGCCGCATCGTGGTGCGCCATGGCTTCACGACCGACCTTGCCGAGATGCTCGTCGAACATCTGCGTCTTCACACCTCGACGCTGCTCAAGCACCCGCATCCCTCACCGCCCACAACCACGGAGCAGTCGCCGGCCTTCCACCACTGACCGTCGAGCCAGTGGTGGAAGGCCGCATTCTCCAAGAGCCGCCCGGCCCGAGGGCGCCACATGGACTGGAGGACCTTTGCCTGGATTCGGCACACGCATCAGACCCGTGAAAAACACCACTCGGCCACATCGCTCCGACCGGTACCATGAAATCGTCATCCTCGTCATCCAGACGTTGGCTGCATCGCTGGCGGACGCGAGCGACTGGTCGTCCTGGGCGCGGCGCCACCGCCGGCTGCGAAGCAGCCGTGGGCAAGCAGTTCCCGCCAAGCTGTCCCTGGCCGCCAGCCTGCGCAGCATGCGCCGCATGCGCGGCACGGAGCCCGAGGACGAAACCGAGCCGGGCGGCAGCACAGTGGAGGATCCCCCGGGTTGACGGCGGCCGGACCAGTGCGGCGTGGAACGGTGCGCGTATCTCAGCAGAGGTCAGCAGTGCCGCGTGGCTGGCTGCGCCGACCGGACCGAGCGCTCGCGCAGGACAGCACGGACGGTGTCTCCGTAAGCGCGTAACCGCGCGGGCAGTTGCCACGCCAGCTCCTCCAACTCGACTTCGTCGTCGGCCTCCTGCTGACAGGCGATCGCGGTCGGGCCCGACAGGTGATCCTGGGCGCGCACGGCGCGCAGGACATCACGACGCGCGGCATCCAGGAGGCCGTCGGCGCGGGAACAGCCCGTGCGAACCGCCGGAGGCGTGCGCCAAAACGGTCCTCCTGCCTCGTTTCCGGCCTCTCCCGTATCGCCTAGGACCTTTGCCAGGCAGGTGTACGCCTGCCTGGCAAAGCTGCCGCTCAGACGTCGTCGCAGGACAACGCAATGGTCGAGGTGCTCCAGGTGCTGTACGGCCCAGTCTTTGGAAGCCATCGTCGTGACCTGGCCAACGAGACCGGTCTCGAGTTGCCGGATGTGCTCGTCCAGGACGTGGAGCAGTGCGGCGGCGCCATCAAGAGCTGTCGTCTCGCACACCGAAGAACCCGACGGCGGCAAAATCAGCTCAGCCAGCTCACGAGGCTCGGTTATGCGTGCGTCGGCAGCACGGCTGAGCGCCTCCCGCGCCATGGGGAGCGTGGAGCCAAGATACTCGGCCAGGTAGCCAGTAGCACGCGCCACATGATGACGCTCGGTCAGCGCCTCCGCCAGACGACGACTTGTGGAGGCCTCGTCGGTACCGCAGGGCTGAGCGGGGTGCATGGTATTGTCCGGCAGCTCTTGGCCCTCAGGCATTCTCGATTGCGCGTTATCGGCCACGGCTGCCCCTTCCCTCGATCACATTCTATCCAACGAGCCGATTCCGAAAGCGGGCTGGCGATCTTCGGGCCGGTCCGAGGAAGGGCAGCAGCTGCCCACCAGGTAGCGGTGCGCCGGGAGCGCCCCGCACTGGTGGACCAGTGCACCGGCGGCAGGACGGCACGGATCCCCTGGGACCCGCAGGGGCGACGTACGTAGCGGCAACGGTAGGTGACCTGCCGTCAGCCGCGTTAGCATTCCCCGTGCGGCTCCAGGGCAGAGCATCCGCGAGCGGTAGGACGGGGCGATCGCATGCATGATCTGGCCCGAGTGGCGCAGCTCATGGCCCAGGCGGTGCAGGAGGCGGGCCATGACTCCAGCAGGCTGCCGCAGCTGCTGTGCCTGGCTTGCGTCGAGGCCCTGGAGGTCCACGGCGCGGCGATGACCTTGATGGGGGATCCGAAGTACCGAGCGGTCTCCTATGCGAGCGACAACACAGCTGCGGAACTGGAGGAGCTCCAGCACACCTTGGGCGAGGGCCCGGCCCTGGACGCGTTCGCCACGGGCCAGCCTGTGCCAGTCGGTGATCTGACCGGGCCGGAGGGGGAGCGGTGGCCTGTTCTGTCGTCGACGGCGCACGGGCTGGGCCCCGTCCGCGGAGTCTTCTCCTTCCCCTTGCGGATCGGTGAGCTGCCTTTGGGCATGCTGACGGTCTACCGGTCCCGTCCTGGGCACCTTGAGCCGGCGGCGATGACTCGGGTGGGTGTGGCGTTAGACGCGATCCGGCTGGCGCTGATCGCCTCGTTTCATGGTGAGGTCGGTGCCGAGGGCGCTGCGGATCGCCTACCGTCGTGGCTCGAGCAACTCGACGTGGACGGCATCGAGGTGGATCAGGCGATCGGCATGGTCATGGTGCAACTGCGCGCCCCGGCCGATGTCGCGCTGTCCAGGCTCCGTGGTCACGCTTTCGCCCAGGGTCGGCCGATGACGGCGGTCGCCCGTGACGTGATCGCCAGACGGCTACGCTTCAGCGAGGACTGATGGCGCGCGAGAGCTAAGGTATGAACGGCGCGGTGTTGCGGGCATCGGACAAGGAGAAGTGCCATGAGCCGCGGCCAGGCAGAGCTGAACGAGGCGTACGCGAGCCTTACCGAATCGCTGATCGGGGACTACGACCTGGCCGATCTGCTGCACCGGATCACCGAGTACTGCATCATCCTCGGCGTGGCAGACGGTGCCGGCCTGGTGATCGCCGACTCGCGAGGCTCGCTGCGCGACCTCGCCTATTCGGACGAGGGCGTGCGGCAGCTCGGAAGTGCACAACTCAGCTGGAATGAAGGGCCTTGCGTGGAGTGTGTGCGCGAGGGCCGGGCGGTGGGCGAGACTGATCTCACCGGCGCCGGCACGCGCTGGCCCCGATTCGCGCCGCATGCCCGGCTGGCCGGCTACACATCCGTGCGGGCACTGCCACTTCGCGTGCGGCAGGCGACGGTCGGCGTCCTGAGCCTGTTCAGCAGCGCTCCCCTCTCCCCTACCCCTGACGCCCTGAGCGCAGCTCAGATCTTTGCCGACCTGGCGATCCTGGCGGTGCTTCAGGACCAGGCACCGGGACGTCGCACCGTCGCAGAGCGCATCACCCGGGCCCTGCAGAGCAGGTCGGCGATCGAACGGGCGAAAGGGATGCTGGCCGAGGCCGGCGGCCTGGATATGGATGAGGCCTTCTCTGGGATCCGACGGCACGCCCACGAAACCGGCCGGGGGCTCACCGAAGTCGCCCAGGCCCTGCTGCTGGGCTCCGTGGACGTCCATGTGCTGGCCTCACAAGCCCACGGCCACGGGTGAGCGCTCCTGGTCAGGCATCGCTTCGCACCAGCCGGTAGGCGGCCGCGGCCAGCACCAGCGCGGTCCAACCGACGATCACGGCGAGGCCGATCCCAGGTGACAGGGTGTGCGGTTGGCGGTCCACAGCGAACATCGACGCTCCGGCGTTGCTGGGCAGAAACGGTCCGATGTCGTTGTGCCAGGACGTCGGCAGCAGCAGCGCCAGTCCCGGCACCAGCATCATCACGCCGACCAGCATGGCGATACCGCCGGCGATCGAGCGCAGCAGTGCCCCCAGCGCGGTGCCGATGACACCGACCAGGGCGAGGTAGAGCCCTGCTCCCAGCAGGCTGCGCACGACGCCGGCGCTGGAGAGCGAAAGCGCTGCGGGGGTGGAGGAGACGATGGCGCTGGCGAACACGAACGTGATGAAGACGGCACCTGTGCCCACGGTGAAGGCGACCAGGCCGTAGACCGCGACTTTGGACCACAGCACTGGCAGGCGGCGGGGGACCGCGGTCAGTGTCGAGCGGATCATGCCGGTGGAGTATTCGCCCCCGGTGACCAGGACGCCAAGGACGCCGACGGCCAGCAGGCCGGGGGCGGTCCCAAACGCGGAGAGGCTGACCGCGGTGGCGTCCGCGAACTCCAGGTCCACTCCGCGCCCCGAATCGATCATGGTTTTGTATCGGAACGATGCGATCAGGCCAAAGGCCACCACGAAGAGCGCCGCCAGGCCCAGAGTGATCCAGGTGGAGCGCAGGGACCAGAGCTTGGCCCACTCCGAGCGCAGGACCCGCCGTGCGGTCACGCGGTACACGGGGCGCGCGGGCCTGGCGAAGGTCGCGCGGGGGGCGGGGGTTTGGGCAGCGGGAGTCATGCTCCGGTCCTCTCGACTGCGCTCTCGCCCAGGGAGACGGAGCCGTGGTACTCGACGGTCTCCCGGGTGAGGTCCAGGAACACCGCCTCCAGGGGAAGCGCGGTGGTGGTGAGCTCGAACACGGCGATTCCCGCCGCGGCCGCCGCCAGCCCGATGGAGCGCGCTGACACGCCGGTCACCTGCAGGTCCTCGGGGCCGGGCCCGGCGGCAACCTGGACGTCGGGACCCAGGAGCTCGCGCAGCCGGGCGGGGTCGGCGCAGGCGACCTTCACAGTGTCGCCGCCGACTCGGTGGACCAGGTCGTGGACGGTGGTGTCCGCGAGCAGCTTTCCCCTGCCGATGATCACGAGGTGGTCGGCGACCTGGGCCATCTCGCTCATCAGGTGCGAGGAGATGAAGATGGTGCGGCCTTCGGCCGCCAGGGCGGTGAGCAGGTTGCGGATCCACAGGACACCTTCGGGATCCAGGCCGTTGACAGGCTCGTCGAGCATGAGTGTGGCCGGATCGCCGAGCAGCGCCGCGGCGATGCCCAGGCGCTGGCCCATGCCAAGGGAGAAGGCACCGGCGCGTTTCCTCGCCACCGCCTGGAGCCCGGTCAGCTCGATGACCTCCTCCACCCGCCGGCGCGGGATGCCGTGGGTGTAGGCCTGGGCCATCAGGTGGTTGTAGGCGGAGCGTCCGGGATGGACCGATGTGGCTTCCAGCAGCGTGCCGACCTCCTGCAAGGGCGCGGTGTGCTGGGCGTAGCGGCGGCCGTTGACGGTGACGGTACCGCTGGTGGGGGTGTCCAGGCCCACGATCAGACGCATGGTCGTGGACTTGCCGGCACCGTTGGGGCCAAGAAATCCGGTGACCGTGCCCGGGCGGATCGTGAAGTCCAAGTGGTCGACCGCTGTCTTGTCCCCGTAGAGCTTGGTCAGTTGACGCGCTTCGATCATCGGCTCGTCCTTGTCTGAGGCGGCTCTTGCCTGTGAGCTCTCTTGGCCGCGGTTGTGGCGTTGGCCCAACTGCTGTGGCGGTGTTCCCTGTCGGTGCACCGTTGGCAGGAGGGCGGCGCGGCGGCCAGAAGCCCCGCCCGGCCGCCGCCAAGATGAGCCCGGCCCTGAGCCATCCACCTGCGATGTCACCACCCAAGGACTCGCCAGTGTGCATCGCCCCCTGCCAAGGGCCAAGGGTGGCCGACACCGAAGGCCACCGCCTCACCTCGCACCCATGCTCGCTCTGGCCACGCGAGCGCCGCGTCCGTAGAAGTACGGGCAACCATGCGACCTGCACTCCCCACCCACACTGACCCACGACCTCACACTCAGGGCCCCGCGGGGCGCTTCAGCGAGAGCATCCACCGAATGGGGGAATGTCCCTGCCGCTCCTGCGGCGCTTCACGGGGCGAGCAGAGGTGTCTGCTTCCGGCCCCAGGTACTGGGCGTGAACCTTCCCACCGCGGCCGTCGAGCTTGGGGCTTGATGCCTGGGGCTCCGCAGGATCCAACTGTCTCTGGGACACTGCCAGCAGGAAGACCCGAGCAGATGCGGAGGAATTCTCGTGTCCATGCGACCAGTTGAACGATTACGCGCGCGGTGGAGGGCTTCCTCGCCGACCGCCAAGGTGGCCGCTGTCGCCATCCCCTCATGCGCCCTCGCCGGACTCCTTGCCGCAACAGCGGCCAACGCCGGGCTCTTCGCCCCCTTAGCCTCGGCCAGGCCCAGCCCCGCCTCCATACAAGTGCCGGCGCCTGCAACGACCAGGCGGCCACCAGCCACATCTCGTCCGCCCGCCACCCCCACTCCCCCAACTCCGACTACGGCGCCCACATCCCCCACGCCGGTGCCTTCCCCACCCAGGCCGACAGCGCATACGACTCCGTCGTCCGTCGCCTCCCCAGCACGGGGGCCCCAGGGTCCCATCTCGCCGCTGACCGGCCTTCCCGGCGCCGCGGGTCGCATCCTCGCCGTCAAGATCGACAACATCGTCACCGCGCGGCCCCAGACCGGGGTGAACTCCGCAGACGTGGTCTACGCGATCGAGGTCGAGGGGGGCCTGTCCCGATTCCTGGCGATCTACGACTCGAACCACCTGCCCCAAAGCGACGCTATCGGCCCCGTACGCAGCGCCCGGGAGAGCGACCTGCCGATCCTCCAGCAGTACGGGAAGGTCGACTTCGTGTACTCGGGTGCGCTGAGCAAGTTCCTGCCGGTGCTGGCCGACGCCAACGTGTTCAACTGCTCCCCGGACCAGGACGGCTCCTTCTTCCGAGGAACGTCCAACGCACCGCCCTCCAACCTATACACCACGCCCTCGGACATCCTGCGTGATTTTCCCGGCTCGGCCCCCGCGCAGGACGTGGGCTTCCGGTTCGGCGACGCACCCGACGGCGGCGACCCGACGGATTCCTACACGGCAACGATGCCCTCCGCCTCCTTCACCTTCACGTGGTCCGCCGAGCAGGGCAAGTACCTGGTGGCGATGGACGGCACGCCCGCCGACACCACGGACGAGGGGCCGATCGGAGCTGCGACGATCGTGATCCAGAAGGTAGCGGAGACGACATCTCCCAGAGGATTCATGGACTCCCCCGGAGTCCCCTCGCCGTACGCGCCGACCATCGGCAGCGGCGATGCGGTGTTCCTGCGCGATGGGAAGGCCTACCAAGGGTCCTGGTCGCGCACCGACGCCGGCAGCGGCACCACCTTCACCTACCAGGGCGGGGCCATGAGGTTCCACCCCGGCCAGGTGTGGATCGTCCTCGACCCGCAATAGATCTCCATCCCGGCCTCGCCTTCCCGAAGACGGCAGAGGAAAGCGGCAATTCCAGCTGCTCCCACGCCATTGCATTTTCCGCATCAGCGTCGCCGAGGGTCGACCGGTCATTGCAATCCCACGTATAATTGCTAAATTGCGTTCACCCGGGATCTGTTGACGTCCGCACCCATCTTCGTGGCTGTGGGGACAGCCCCGTCGAGCGGACCGCCGGACCCGAGATCTCCGGACCCTTTCCGGCCGACCTGTGAGGCAAGCGCATGGCAGAGCAGCAGTGGGCGTTCGCGCCCGACGAGGAGCTTGAAATGTGGCGGGACCGGACTGTTCCCCCCGCGCGTGCGGGAGTTGAGGGATCCGAGGGCCAGCAGGCACCGGGCGGCAGTGGCCGCGGGCCGCACCAGCGACACCCGCCGGCCGGATCCCGGCGCCACGCCGCCACAGTCGCCCTGTTATTACTCGGGCTGCCGCTGATCGGCGTGTGCGTCGACGAGGCGACCGGCCCGGGGCTGGGCATGGCCTTCACCTTCTCCACCGCCCTCGGTGCGGCCTGTGCGGCTGCCATGGCCAACCGCTCGGACTGGTGGTGGGTCCTGCCGGTGACGCCAACCGTCGTACTGGCCGCGTCGGCCCTCGGCACCGCGCTCAGCGATCCCGCCGGGTACCAGAACTCCAAGGCACTAGCCGTCAGTGCGCTGCGATGGAGCGTCACCGGATTTCCCGTGATGGTGATGGCGCTCACCTGCGCCGCGGCAGTCGTGGTCGTGCGGCTGGCGCACGGCAGAAGGAGGCGCCGTGGCTGAGCGTGGCGTGCGCCTGGGGGTGCTGGCCGCCGCCGGGCGCCTGCTCGCCTGCGGCAGCGGTCTGGCGGTGCTCGCCACCAGCGGCTTAGGCTGGTACGAATACCATTCGCTGGCCGCCGGGCTGAGCACCTCCAACGCCCTGGACCACGCCCGCAGCAGCACGGCGATGCCTCTGGACAGTTCGGTGAACGTGCTGCTGATCGGCCTGGACAGCCGCAAGGACATGGACGGCAATGATCTGCCGCCGCAGTTCGTCCAGGACGAGCTGCACGCCGGCGCCAGCAGTGAGGTAGGCGGGTACAACACCAACACCCTGATCGTGCTGCACATCCCGGCAGGCGGCGGCAAGGTCAGCGCGCTGTCCATTCCGCGCGACGACTACGTCCGGACCTACGGTGCCGACGGCAGGAAGCACAAGATCAAGGAGGCCTACGGCTACGCCAAGGCTGCCGCCGAGGACCGGCTCGCCGACACAGGCCTGGACCAGGGACAGCTGGAGCAACAGAGCCGGGAGGCGGGCCGGGAGGCGACGCTGGCCACTGTGCAGAACTTTCTCGGGATCCCGATCGACCACTTCGCCGAGGTCAACCTGCTCGGCTTCTACGACATCGCCAAGGCCCTTGGCCCCATCCAGGTCTGCCTGAACCATGCCACCAGTGACCCGGCCGTGCAGGGTCAGGGCTCCGGCTTCTTGGGCCACGCCGGCCTCAACACCCTCAACGCTTCCCAGGCGCTCGCCTTCGTCCGCCAGCGGCACAACCTCGCCGACGGCGACCTGGATCGAACCCACCGCCAGCAGGCGTTCCTCGCCTCGGTCGAGGACAAGCTCAAGCACGAGGGTGTCTTCAACGATCTGAACAGGATGCAGTCGCTGCTCGGCGTCATGAAGAAGGACGTGGTCATCGACAACCGGTGGGACGTCCTGGACTTCGCCCTGCGGGCGAGTGACCTGACCGGCGGTAACGTCGAGTTCAACACCTTGCCGATCACCGGCTTTGCCACCATCGGCAAGGAGGACGTCAACACCGTTGACACCGCTCAGGTCCAGGAGATCGTGCGCGGGCTCTTCGGCCGTGCCCCCGCTTCCGCGCCGGTGGTCGGCGCCTCCCCCACGGCTGCGCCGACCACCGCGCCCATCACCCGCACCACCTCGGACACAGTGGACGTCTACAACGCCTCCGCTGTTGCCGGGGCCGCCTCGCGGGAGTCCCAAGCCCTGGTGGCGGCGGGCTACCAAGGCGGGCGGGTCGGCACCGCTAGCCCGCGCTCGAGGACCACCGTGGCCTACGGTTCCGGCGCGCAGGAGGGCGCCAAGGACATCGCCGCCCGCTACGGGGCCGCCGCCGAGCCCTCCTCGCGGGTGGTGGCCGGGCACATCGTGGTCACTCTCGGGAGCAACTACAGCCCGCCCGCCGGTGTCGAGGACGACCCTGGCGCGCCTTCGTCGGCCTCGATGCCTGCCATGCAGGGCCCACCGGTCACGATGGGCGGAATCCCGTGTGTCAATTGAGCTCTGGCGACCGCGCGGGCGCCTGGGCCGGTGAGGCTCGGCGCCCCAGCTGACTGAGTCTGGCAGGACAGGGGGTGTGACCGTCCTGCGGGCACTGCCGGCACGGGTCGCGTGCTCGGCCGGCCCAGCCTGGCCCGCTCATCGCCGGGAGATCATCGCAAGGCACATGGGGGTGGAGCGGCGGTCAGAAGTCGAACAGTTCGCCGGTGGCACGGTGCAGCATGCAGCGGTTGGGGAAGGTGTGCAGGTAGGAGATCGGCTGCCCCTGCCAGATCCCCTGGGCCGTGACGGTCACCGGCTGGTAGGTATCGGCGCAGAAGGTCTGGAGGGTGGGCTGGGCGCTGATCGAACCGTCGGTGACGCGCAGACTGGCGCAGCTGGCCGCAGCTGCCGGGTGGTCACCTCCGGGGACCGGGGCGCAGCGCAGGTCGACCGCGCGATCGACCGGGGCCTGCGGGTTCCAGGCGCCCTCCGTCACGGTCATGACCAGGACCGAGGGCGCGGACTGGCCCGCTGAGGGGGCGGCGGCCTGCGCCTGGGGTCCGGCCAGTGCGACCGTGCAGGCCACGGCGGCCAGAGCGGTTGCGGCAGCCGGCAGTGAGACGAAGCGACCCATGGCTACTCCTTTGTCGTCGGGGGCAACCGAACGGTCGGACGGTGCCGGTGGAGACAATGGCACCTCCGCCCTCGGCGCGCAGCCCGGGCCTACAGCAACTGGGCATGGTTTGTGCATGCCAAACGGCTGGCTTTGAGGCTTCCTGGCTCGCGGCCTCTGTGCGGGTGGGGCCCCACGAGAACCGTGCGGCCCCACCCGGGAGCACAGCCCCCCTGTCCGCCGCCGCTCGCACACCACCGAGCCCGTTCGCGGCAACGCCACCGCATCGAACCGGACACCCGACTACGGCCGGAACCCACCGCCCAGGTCGCGTCGCGCCGCTATCCGCCGGAGCGAGGAGTCCCGGCCACCGCCCGCCAGGCCCCGCACATGCGAACTGCCGGACGGCTCAGGGCCTTAACCCTGGGCCGTCCGGCAGTACCGGTGCCGCTGTGCACTATTGACCGGCCGGTTCGCCATTCAGCTGGAGATGTGGTCGTTGCTCTCGACGTTCTGGGCCGTCCCCGAGGGGTCGTGCCAGGTGTCGTCAAGTACCGTCGAGCCGGAGCGTGGGGGCGGGCCGGGTGGAGCTGCGGGAATCATCCGCTCTGTACTGCGAGTGCGGGTCAGGGCGCCACGTAGGTGTAGAAGTGGTCGTTGCTGTCGTTGTTCTGGGCCATGCCCGAGGGGTCGTGCCAGGTGTAGTCGACTGCCACCGCTCCGATGGGGACGTAGGTCGGCACGGTGAGGGTGTAGTTGGCGTTGATGCGAAGTCCGCCGTTGACCGGAGCGTTTCCCGTCGAGGACACGGTGCAGGTGACTACGGTGGTGCCGACACAGGTTCCCGCCACCGCTCCGAAGTTCCCCAAGGCGTCGACCACCTGGAAGGGAGCGCTACCTCCGGGCAGTGCGAACGTGCCTCCCGTGACCGCGGTGGCGACGAAGGTCATGCCGGGGGTGTAGGTGCAGCCAGGCTGCGTGAGGCAGTTCAGCGTTGCGCCATGGGCGGGGTCTACGCCGGTGACGCCGTGAGCCGCCTGGAAGTTTCCCGTGTAGGAGAAACCCCAGTCCCCGTTGGAAGCCATGGCGTTCCCGGAGCCGGCGACGACCGCCGAGGCAGCCATGGCAGTCGTTGCCAGGCCCAGCAAGCCCCGCTTGATCAGCTTGGACATTTGCGCCTTCCTTTTCTTTTCATTGCACGTGTGCGCTCGGAAATTCTGATTCTCACCTGTCTGCGGCTGCCGTTGTGAAGCCAAGGCAGCTCCGGTCTGAATCACCGTTTTCAGGGCGAGATCATGCCTGCCGGAACTTCCTGAGCGGAGCCGACGGTTCGCGAGCGCAAGGACCTGTCACAGAGGCGTCCCCGGGTGTCTTGCACTGACCGGTTGCGGGCCCTCCATAGGAAGAAGAGCGCTCCGGTGCCGGCCGATGACGCTGCGGGGCAGGGCTTAGTTCGTCCAGGGGAACCCGGCCGGGGACGACAGGGGCAAGCAGGAGGCGGTCGACAGCCGAAAGCCCGTGATCGGCGCTTTGGGGAAGACGACCTGTGCCCACGGCTCCCTCAGGACGCGGCGGCGCCGTTGACACAGGTGTTACCGAGGGCCGGGTTGAGCAAGCCGATGATGTCGACCGAGTTGCCGCACGCGTTGATCGGAAGGTGGATGGGCACCTGGATCACGTTGCCGGAGAGGATGCCGGGCGAGTTCGACGCCAGCCCGTCGGCCTGCGCGTCGGCGGCCGCGAGGCCGGCGCCGGCAAACACGAACATGCCCGCCGCACCCGCCGACAGTGCCACGGTCCTGAGAATCGTCTTCATGACTGCTCCATTCGTATTCGGACCCCACTGTGTCTGTGGCATCCGGAGGGCGCCGCCCTCACGCTTTCTGACGGCCCTGCCCCCCGGGCCTGATGCCCGTTGGTCCGCATGTCGGCGCGTTGTCGTTCGATCGAAGTACCAGCGGCCGGCCTTGCCGCCCAAGGCGTGGCACCGGACGTCATGAGGGCCGCCGCAGGGCCTCTTCAACCGAGAGACGAGCACCCGCCAGCCTTCTCACCCCGATCGCATCGGTTTCGACACGACTTGCGCTTCAGGGTGGCCGACGGTCTCCGCGCAGTCCCCCTCTCTGATTGGAAAAAGGAGTGAAGACATGTCCGCGATGAAGACACGCCGGCTGGGCCTGGGCGGCCCTGAGGTCTCCGCCCTCGGGCTGGGTTGCATGGGGATGTCGAGCCAGGACGGGCGCCGCGATGAGCAGGAGTCGATCGCGACCATCCAGCGCGCCCTGGAGCTGGGCATCAACCTGCTGGACACCTCCGAGGGCTACGGGGCGGGCCACAACGAGAAACTGATCGGCAAGGCGGTGGCCGACCGGCGCGATCAAGCGGTGATCACGACCAAGTTCAGCTTTCGGCCTGGCGGTTCACCGGCGCTCGGCCTCGTGATGACACATCCGCGGCTCGCGTGCGAGGCGAGTCTGCGCCGGCTCAACGTGGAAGCCATCGACCTGTTCTACTACCACGAACCCCACGGCGCCTTCATCGAGGACATCGTCCACGCCATGGCCGAGCTGGTCACCCAGGGCAAGGTCCGCCACCTGGGCTTGTCGCAGGCCACTGCGGCAGGGCTGCGCACCGCCTGCGCCGTCCATCCGATCGCTGCTGTGCAGAGCGAGTTCTCCCTGTGGGAGCAGCGATCGGTGCTGGAGGTGATGTCAGCGGCCCGGGAACTGGGCGTAGGCATCGTGGCGCACTCACCGCTGGGGCGTGGCGTCCTCACTGGGGCGGTCACCAACTGGCAGGAGCTGGCCGCAGGCGGCAGCCGGGACGAGGATGGCCGGCTGCGCGCGGCGAACCTGGAACTCAACCTGCGGCTCGCCACCCGGGTGAGCAGCGCGGCCCAGAACGCGGGGTGCACGCCTGTTCAACTGGCCCTGGCCTGGCTGCTGGCCCAGGGCGAGGACATCGTGCCGATCCCGGGGACCACACGCGTCGACCACCTCGAAGAGGATGTCGACGCAGTCAATGTTCCTCTGACTCTGGATCAGTTGTGCGCTCTCGACTGGGCCATGGAGGAGGGCACGGTGTTGCCGAACTGCGCGTGAGGAAGACAGGCCACGGCCTCACGCTCTCACTCGGGCTCGGGCTCGGGCTCGGGCTCGGGCTCGATGGCGCGATGGTCACCACTTGGTGTGTCGGGCGGGCTGCCGCCCGACACCGGCAGCCGGGCGGCGGGCGGGGGGGCGTCGGCCATCGTGCCGAAGGCGGCGCCGATGCCCCTGAGCGCATCACCCACCTCATTGGGGATGATCCAGAGCTTGTTGGCGTCGCCCTGGGCCAGCTGCGGCAGCGTCTGCAGGTACTGGTAGGCGAGCAACTTCTGGTCCACCTCGCCGTCGTGGATCGCCTCGAAGACGGTGCGGATCGCCGCCGCCTCACCATCGGCCTTGAGCACCGCGGCCTGCGCCTCACCTTCGGCACTGAGCACCGCGGCCTGCTTCTCACCCTCGGCGCGCAGGATCGCCGCCTGCCGCTGGCCCTCGGCGGTGAGCACGGCCGCGCGCTTGTCCCGCTCGGCACGCATCTGCTTCTCCATCGAGTCCTGGATGGAGGTCGGCGGATCGATCGCCTTCAGCTCGACCCGGTTGACCCGGATCCCCCACTTGCCGGTGGCCTCGTCCAGCACCCCGCGCAGCCCCGCGTTGATCACCTCACGGGAAGTCAGGGTGAACTCCAGGTCCATCGAGCCGATGATGTTGCGCAACGTGGTGACCGTGAGCTGCTCGATGGCCTGGATGAAACTGGCCACCTCGTAGGTGGCCGCTCGGGCGTCGGTCACCTGGTAGTAGATGACGGTGTCGATGTTCACCACCAGGTTGTCCTGGGTGATCACCGGCTGCGGTGGGAACGGCACCACCTGCTCACGCAGGTCGATCCGGTTGCGGACGTTGTCCATGAACGGCGTGAGAAGGTGCAGGCCCGCGTTCAGCGTGCGGGTGTATCGGCCGAACCGCTCCACGATCACCGCACTCGCCTGCGGAACCACGCGGATTGCCCTGAACAGCACGCCGACCGCCACCACGAGCAAAACGATGAACGGGATGAGAAACGGTTCCACAGGCTTGCCCTTCTGTCGCGGTCAGTCGGCGTCGGGGGCTCCGGTGCCGGCCGAGGCCCGGGTGTCGTCCTGGGACTGCCCGCCCATCAGTTGGAGTTCCAGGGACTGCCTGTCGGGAATCGGGCGGCTCCACTGCTCGAGTTCACTTTCGAGGACGCCTCTGGCCTCTTCCCGCTCATGCACCTTCTGCTCGAGTTTGCCGTGCATGTCGGAGCCCGGCCGCTCCAGTTCGAGCGCGTTGAGCAGCAGACGGAGTTCGTTCTCGAGGTCGGCGAGCTGGCGTTGCAGGTTCGCGCGGATCTGCTCGGCCTCCTCCCGCAGAGCGTTCTCCTTCAGCCACATCTCCTTCTCCTGCCGATCCAGATCCCTGGCGGCGGCCTCCTGCTCGGCCAGGCGCACGGCCTCCTTCTTCTGCCCGATCTTCTGCGCCGCCTCGCCCCAGAATGTCTCCGCCAGGCGCTGCTGGCGTACGGACTCCTCCAGTTCCTCCCGCCGGGCACGCGCGGCCTCCTCCCGCTGGGCGCTTTCGGCCTCGGCGGCCATCTGCTCGGCCTTCCTGCTCTCCGCCTCCGCCTCGCTCACTCTTCTGTCGGGCGACCTGCGGCGCCCGATATCGTGCTGCCGGCGGTCCTCTTCGTCCAGGACGTCCAGCCCGGCCGCGGCCCTCTGGATCCTGAGCTGCTCTTCCTGGTTCCAGTTCTCCGCCGTATTCTGCGAGTCCTGCGGCGCGGACCTCCGGTCCGTGGAGAGCATCTGCGGCGCGCGCTCGATGTCCACCACGAGGGGCACGGGGGTGAACTGATTGGGATCCGGCAGGCCCAGGGGGTCCGGAGGTGCGGCGAACTGCGGCACCGCTTCGAGCAGATATCCGTCATAGCTGCGCTCAGACGAGGCGCCGGGCAGGGCGGCGTCCTGGTCCAGCTGCGCCTGCCGCTGAGAGATCTCCCGCTGCAACTGGGTGGCTCTGCGCTCCCACTCCTCGCTCAGGCCGCCCTCCTGGCTCTGGGCGTTCAAGAACCGCTGTAGCCGCTCCTCCTGCTCCAGGAGCTGCTGCTGCTCCCATTGTTCCTGCCGGAACAGCTCCTGCTTGTGCTGCTCCTGCCTGAACAACTCCGGCTGTTCGGCGTGGCGTTGCTCCCGCATCTGCCGGTAGGCCCAGGCCCCCATGCCCGAATACCCACCGCCGTAGCCATCGTCCGGGTAGCCGTAGCCCTCGCTCCCGTCATAGGTGTCGCCGTAGTAGCCGTACCCGCGCTCGCCGTCATACCCGCCGTGGCGCCGTCGTGTCCGCTCCTCGCTCAGGCGAAAGCGCTCCTCCTGATCGCGTTGCGCCTCCAGGCGAGCTGTCTCCTGGCGCGCTGCCTCCTCGTGGCGCCTGCGAGCTCCCTCCCTTTGAAGTTCCTCGTGCTCGCGTCTTCTCAACTCGTGCTGGTGGAGCTGTTCCCGCTCTCGCTGCTGCTCCAGCCGATGCTGCGTCACGCGGCGCTCCTCGAGCTCCCGGAGCTCCCGCCGCCTCTGCTGTTCATTCCATGACATGACGTGCTTTCCAGATCGTGACGCCAGGGCGCCGTCGAATACGCTCACCGGTGCAGGAAACCCACGCCGACGAGGTCCCCTGCGGCCGCGACGCAGCGCACAGCCTGTCGAACCTCCGGCACGCTTGCCCAGGGTGCTCCCGATTCCAAGGCGGGCCCGGCCCTGGGCAATTCGGCACCGTGACGAGCACGCACCGGCCAGCTTCGAAGGCGGGAGCGGCTGTGCGGGGCCCCTCCCCGGAGTAGTGGGAGGGGATGTGTCATGGCTCCGCGCGCGACCGCCCCTATGGTGGCTCCATCGTGGCCAAAAGTCTGGCAACCGCAGGGGGCACGGTAATCGGGGCATCCCCCGAAATCACCGACGATTCGCCGACCCGGTGCCTCGACGCGCTCTGCCGGCGAGAACCCGGTAGGCGTTTCCGCCGCAGAGCGCGGCCACCGCCAGGAGCAGGGCGGTGTCCAACTCCGATCGGTCGTCGCCGGGCTTGTTCGCAACGTCGTCGCGCACCAGCTGCGCAGCCGCATACTCCGGCTTCTGCTCGACGGCGCTCTGGGGACGCGCGAAGGGCGTCTTCGGCGGGCTGGACGGGAGGAGTGAAGTTCCCGGTGCGGCAGGCTTAGCCGCGAGGGGGGACGTTGCGGGAGGCGTAGGGGTGAGGGGGAACATCATGGGAGGCGGGGTGCCGAACGGCGCCATGGTCGGCGCCGTCCCAGCGGCCGTGCCCGAAGTGAAGGGCGAGTACGGCAGCAACACGGCCGAGGCGCCCTCGTAGCGGTATGCCAGGAAGCCGCCGTCGCTGAAATCCTGCAGTGAGGCGCCCGTGACGTAGCGTGCCGTGGTACCGGTGTGGGCCTCTTCGAAGAGGTTGAACGTGCGGCGCAGCGGATCGGCCCATCCTGCAAAGAGGACCACGTGCTCCTTGGACAGCAGGATGTCGCCCGGCTGCAGCCACGAGTTGGGGATCTTGTACGCGACGGTCGGCAGGGAGCCGGTCCAGTCGTTCGCCGCGGGATCGAGTCCCCAGGCCATGGACACGTAGCCGGAGCAGTCCTGGCGGTAGGTGCCGTTGGCGTCGGTCCACCACTTGGTCTGGCTGTAGGGGACCTGTTCGCGGACCCAGTCCTCCGCGCGGCGCATCACCACCGCCCGGTCGAAGGAGACCAGGGGCCGTGCCGGTCGCGCAAGGACGCTGCCGTTGGTGGCCTTGCTCCCGCCGGGCATGGGCTGAGGGTTCGCTGTGGTGGCCGAAGTGGACGGTGCTGTCGGCATAGTGGGGGGGACGGGGGGAGAGGGGGGCACAGCGGTCGGGGCTGCGGAGGGCACCGCCGCGGGCGGTACCGCGGGAGCTGTAGTAGGCGCTGCCGATGGCAGCGGGCTCTGCGCGGCCACCGAGGGGTTCGCCGAGGCGATGACCTGCTCCGCTGGAGCGTCGGGGCCAGCAATGGCCTCCGCTGAGGGAGCGGCACCGGGATCGAGTGAGGCGAGGGCGCCGGCCTCGAGCGAGGGAACGGCCGGCGCCGGGATCGGTGACAGCTGTTCGGCCGGCCCTGGCGATGGCGCGGTTGGCGCGGGCGCCGCCGAGGATGAGGCCGGCGCCGAAGGCTGTTCCAAAGGGGCTGCCGGCGCCGACGCATCGGCGGAGGGGGCCGGATCAGCGATGGACGACGGTGAGGCCGGCGCTGATGGCTGGGCGGGCTTCGAGGGCGGTGCGGCCACTTTCGCTGCCGTAGGCGCTGGTGCCGTTGCGGTCACTGGGGCGGCGGGCGACGGGCACGGGTGTGCCGCAAGGTCGTGATCGATCCGCGCGAGCAGCGCCGCCGTCATGGTCTCGTCGCTGGAGGGCGACTGCCTCAGCTGCTGCTGGAGGAGGCAGAGCTTGGCGAGGGCTCGCTGCTGCTCGGCTTCGGCAACAGCGGCCTGCGCGTCGGGGGACGGCGGATGGCCACTGCCAGGTGCGGCCGACGACTCGAGCACGCTGCTCGGCTCGCCGGAGGCGCTGCTTGCCTGCGCCGCCGGTGCGACCAGCACGAGGCCCAGGGTTGGAGCCAGTGCCACCAGCGTGGCAAGAGGTAAGAAACGCTTGGCCCGGTGGTGGTGTCTGTCCATCGTGTGTACTCCTGATCGGTTGGTCTACCGTCGTCAGCGCATGGCTCTCCTAGGAGGAGGAGCCTGTGGCCGGTGAATGACGTGAGCCGGCCAGGTCATTGCGCGAGGTGAGGGAAGGACGGTGCCACCGTGATGCGGGACGGTGTCATCGGGTGCCCCCTGGGGGGAGCTGGTGTGCCACGCCGGGCTGCACGGGCCTGCCTGTGCGGATCTCGAAGGGGTCCTCGCCTCTCGCCACTTGTTGCTCCCTGCCCTTGTGGTAGCGGGTGACCCAGGTGGCGATCTGGGCGCGTGAGGTGAAGCCCAGTTTGGCGAGGATGTGCTCCACATGGGTCTCGGCGGTCCGTTGGGCGATCACCAGCCGGGAGGCGATCTCCTTGTTCGTCAGGCCCGCGGCCACCAGCGTGGCGACCTGCTGCTCCCGGGGGGTCAGCTTCTCGGTGTCCGGCAGCTGCTGAGGCCGCGGCTCGAGCTGTTCCAGTGCCAGGCCCACGCCCCATTCCAGGCTGCGCACCTGACCCATGTCGGAGGCGGCGCTGTACTTCTCGTGCGCCAGGGCGGCCTGGAGCGCTGCGATGGCCCGTCCACGGTGGGCGGTCACATGGAGCAGTCCGGCGACGTTGACGCCCCCCGACAGCCAGGCGTACTGGGCCACGGCCAGCAACTGCGCAGCGCGTTCATCGGGATGGCGCCGCGTCTCGACCCAGCAGAAGACCTCCAGGCACATGGCCAGCCCCCATAGGTCCTGGAAACTCCACGTGAGGCGGATCGCTTCCTGCAGCAGCTGGCGCGCCTCATCGAGCGCACCGGCGTGATAGCGGACCAGCGCCATGATGTAGAGGGAATGGGAGTGGAACCAGTAGGCGCTTGGCGGCTGCTCGAAGAGGAAGCGGCTGTGCTCAGTTGACTGGGGGCGCCCGGCGAGGGCCTCGCATTCAGCCAGCCGCATGCTTGCGAGGGCGAGTTCCTCCCTCTGCCCCAGGAGCCGGTGTGTGGTCAGGGACTCCCGCAGAAGGTTGGCCGCTCGCTGGTACTCACCGTCGAAGATGTGCGCGAGCCCCAACGTGGACTGCAATCGGGCGTCTTCGGCCGGGTCCCTGAGCTCGGAGGCCAGGAAGGCGTAGGTGTCCAGGTGCCGGTGGGCACCGCGCCAGTCACCTTGCAGGAGGGACAGGACGGCGCCGGCGCGGTGGCCTCGGGCCTGAACGGCTTTGGTGGCGCCCGGCTGGGCCAGTGCCCGCTCCAGGAAAGCTCGACCCTGCGTCAACGAGGGCGTGTACAACCGCTGCTCCCAGAACGCGGCAGCCAGTCGGGTGGTCGCGCTGGGATCGGTGTTGTTGTCCAGGCAGTACTCCAGGGTGTCGATGATGTTGCGGTGTTCCACCTCCAGGCGCACCCGCCAGTCGGCCTGGTCGGGGCCCAGCCAGCCCAGTTCCATGTCCTTGGCCAGTGCCAGGCACCAGGTGCGGCGCTTGGCAGCCATGAGCTCGACCTCGTTCGCTTCGATCAGTCTCTCCTGGCCGTACAGACGCACGGTGTTCAGCAGCCGGTAGCGCGAGATGCCCTGCGTCTCGTCGCGCGCCACGACGGACTTCTCCACCAGAGCGGCGATCAAGTCGAAGACCTCGGCGTGGGAGATCGGGTCACCCGAGCAGACATCCTCCGCCGTCTCGAGCTCGAACCCCTCGGTGAACACCGACAGCCGCGCCCACATCAGTTGCTCCGCCGGTAGGCACAGATCGTGGCTCCACTGAACCGCCGCGCGCAAGGACCGGTGGCGGGGGCACAGGTGGGCTCCCTTGGCCACGAGCAGCTCGAAGCGTTGGTCGAGGCGCTGGACGATCTGACGCACCGTCAGAACGGGCAGGCGGGCCGCGGCGAGTTCCAGGGCAAGTGGCAGGCCGTCCAGGCTCCGGCACAGTTCGACGATGGTGTCCAGGTCGCAGGAGTCGATGTCGAAGTCCGGCTGGTACGCCGTGGCGCGCTCAACGAAGAAGGCGAGGGCGTCGAACTGGACGAGCATCTCCCGTGACAGGGGGCCTGGTGGGGGCAGGGCCATCGGCGGGACGGGGACCATGTTCTCCCCCGCGATGCCCAGCGGCTGCCTGCTGGTGACGATCAATCGCAGGTACGGGACGGCTGACAGCAGGTCCAGGGCCAGGCTCGCACACGCCTCGACCACGTGATCGCAGGTGTCGAGAATCAGCAAGCACTGCTGCCCGTGCACGCGCGCGGCCACGGCGGAGAGCGGATCCGGCTCCCGGGCCCCCTCGTCCTCGCCCAGCAGGGCGGCGTAGACGGCGTCAGCGACGTCCTCGGCAGCCGTCTCGTCCAGCTCCACCAGGAAGACCCCCGCGGGGAAGGCCCTGCGCAGTTCGGAGCCCACCTTCAGGGCCACCCTCGTCTTGCCCACGCCCGCCGGGCCGGTGAAGGTCACCAGGCGGCTGTCCGAGAGCATCCGGCGGGCAGTGGTCAGCAATTGGCGCCGGCCGATGAAGGCGGTCATGGCCAGGCGGCTGCCCTGCTCGATGCCCTGCCCGCGTGCTCGCCCCTCGGGTTGCGAGCCACCCTCCAGGGTGTCCGCGGCGGGGGTGTCGGGATCCTTGGCCACCTCAGTGGTCTCCTTTGCTCGCAGCCGCGCAGCGGCTTGCTCGACGCAGCCGTCGTGGGCCGGGTGAGGTTCGGTCGGTCCGCGGTGTCGTCAGTGCGACGAGGGGGAGGGTGTCGTGCCGGCCCGCACGGGCGTTGCCGTGGCGGACTGGCTGCAGGCAGCGGGGGTGGGTACCGGGGAGATCGTGGGCGGCGGCGTGGCGGAGGGGCTGCCTGCCGCGGGGGCAGGGGAGGCGGCTGTGCCAGAACCAGGAGCGCGCACGGTGCACTCGGTGGTGGGTGCGGGCGCCGGGCGTACCGGTGTTGCGGACCGCTGGGTGCTCGTAGCCGGCGGGTTCGGAGTCGGGGTGGGCGGGACCTGTGGATCGCCGGTGCACTGGCCCAGGACCAGGGCGGAGCCCGGTGCCACGGTGGTGGGGGCGTTGGAGGGCCGGGACGCGGAGGCGGATGTCGGCGTCGCGCTCGAGGTGGAGGGGCTGGGAACGGGCCTGGTGCATGCGGCGGCTGGCGGGGAGCTGGGCGGCGCGCTGGGGGCGACGCCGGGAGGCGTGCCGGCGCTTGGTGCGGAGGTGGCGGGTGGCGTGGGCGCGGAGGCGGTGCTCGACGCCGGCCGTGACCCCACGGTCCGTGAAGGCGCGGGTATGGAGGAGGGGGCGGGAGCCGGTAGGGCGGCTATGGCGCCAGCGGGTGCGGTGGGCCCAGCCGGTGACGCCAGGGCAATGGAGGGGGCGGGTGCCGGTAGGGCGGCTATGGCCCCAGGGGGTGCGGTGGGCCCAGCCGGTGCCGCCTGGGCGAAGGGGGTGGAAGTGGTGGCGGGCAGAGCCGGAGTGCCGGACGGGCGGGGCGGGGCCGCTGATGGAGCCGGCGTCGTCACCGCTCTGGGCCCGGTGCTCGCGGAGCTGGGCGCGATGGGAAGAAGGGCCGGTGCGACGACGGGAGGCAGCGTCCTGACGGGATTGCCCAGGTAGGCCTGCTGCCAGGTCAGGACGGCCTGCAGGTATTGCTGCGAGGGGTTGTATCCGAGGATGGCCTGGCGAAGGCCCTCGGAGGTGGACAGGTCAACCCTGTCGGCGCACAGGTAACGACCCGCGGCCAGCGAAGCGTCGAAGACGTTCTGGGGGTCGCCGGTCCCGGTGCCGTTGGCGCTGGCACCCCACTGCTTCCATGTCGAGGGCAGGAACTGCATCGGCCCGATCGCATGCGAGAACACCTTGTCACCGTCCCAATGCCCGCCGTCAACGGCCGGAACCAGTGCGAAGCCTGAAGTGCCGTTCAGCGCTGGTCCGATGATGGGCGGAGTGGCGCGGCCGGAAGCGTCCACCTCGCCGCCGTCGGCGTGATCCGACTCGACGCGACCGATCGCGGCGAGCAGCTGCCACGACAAGTGACACGTCGGGTCGGCCAGTTGGACATTCACCGCGGCCTGTTGGTAAGCGGCGAACACCAGGGCCGGTATGCGGGTGTCCACGGTCGTCCCGAAGGCGGCCTGCACCGTCTGCACGGGCTGCACGGGCTGCACGAACAGGGGCTGCACGGCGAACGCGCTGGGCGGAACCGCGCCGATCCTCAGAGGCGAGCCGCCGGGTATGCCGGATATCCCGGGTATCGCGCTTCCCTCGGATATCCCGCTTCCCTCGGCCGGGGCCGGCTTGTGGGCCGGCGCCGCCTGCGCGGCCGTGCCGCCCAACGCTCCCGGAGTCGTTGCCGCCAGCCACGCGGTTGCGGCGACCAGTGCCCACGCCGCGGCCTGCAGCCGCACACTGCGCCGGCCCACCGGGCCGCGGATCCCCACGATCTTCATGCTGCCTCCCAACTTCTGAAGTCAGGCCTCGCATCGTCGTCGACCAGGCGCGGGCGCGAACCTTGGGGCAGGCAAGCCGCGCGATAGCCTCGCAAGCGCATCCGATCCGCCCTTCTGCCGTCCGAGCCCGGGTTCGCCGGGGTTTCCTGCCGGTCGGTGCGCTCGCGGCGCACGGTCCCCTGCATGGAAGAGGCCGCTTTCGGGCCGGTATGACGCTCTCCTCCCGTGCGAGCCGTGTTCCGGGCAGCCCGAGAAGACCCTCGGTCAACTCCGACAGGAACGTGGGGGTCTTGGCTGGGTTGTCAGACGCGAGGATGTCGCGTGTCGGGTCAGTCCTGAGCCCTCGGCCGTCCGCGCGGCGCGCTCTGGTGGGGCCCGCCTACATGCGCAGCCATCCCCCTTGCCTCTCGCTCTCGAGCTTCTGGCTTTCGTTCAGCATGTTCTGGCGAGCGATCTCCTCCGCTCGTCTCCGCTCATGGACTTGGGCGAGATGCTGGCGCTCCTTCTCCGCCCTTTCCTGCACGAGTCTCTGTTCCTCGTGGAGCCGGGCGATCTGCGCCTCATGCTCCCGCAGGCGGGCAGCCGAGGCCGCCGCCTCGGCGGAGAGATCCGGGGCCCATTCGTAGCGCTGTTGGTCGTCCATGGGGCGCACCCTTCTGTGCGTACAACGCGGTTGGCGGCCGCCGAGAGAACCCGACCTTCGCCGGCCGCGTTCCACGCGCTCTGCCGGGCAGCAAAAACCAGGCAGTCGCATTAGCACCCTAATCGACCCGTTTTTCCCAGAACACAGTTTGCGTGCCGGAATACGTACTTCCCCGGAGAGGCAATCGGCTACCGGCCCTCCGAAGCAATAGCCCTGCCACCGAAACGCGCGGCAGTGCAACCCGAGGCGCTCGACTTTGCGGCCCTCGACAACCCTGGAGCGCCTGCCATGCCCTTTTCTGCGGCCATCCGGGTGACGATCACGCACTTACAGGGGCGCCCGTCGTCTCGTCTCGTCATGCCACCGGGTCTATCGCCTTCTCGTCTAACGCATCGTCAGATTCGCAGTCCGTCCACCGGGGCGGCTGCTCTCCAACCACGTTCGTTAAGGAGGGCTCCCTTGTACGGAGCAAAAGGTGTCGGTGGCGCCGGAGCACTCGCGGCGACCGGTTTCCATTCCATGATGGCGCTGCTCGCCGTCGTCCTGCTGCTGAGCGGGATCATGACCGTGAGGTGGGTTCGGGCCCGGCGCGCGTAGACACGTCCCGCACCAGAGCAACCCCTGAAAGGCATACGCACATGCCCACCTCGAATCCGCCGGCTCCCCACGGCGGCGCGGAACGTCACCGACTGCCGGGCGCACGGCGCCCCCGGCGGGCCCGTCCACCTCGTCCGCTCGCCGTCAGGCCCGCCGGTCGGCTGCTCCTGGGGGTGATCCGTTGACAGGGCTGAGCCTGGTCCAGGACACATCGGTCTTCATGGTCGTACTGTTCCTCAGCTACCTGGCCTCCATCCTCCTGCCGTTCCTTCGGCGCTCACCCAGTGCGCCCGGGCGCAGCGGCGACTTCGCGTGGCACCTCTTCGTCCCGTGCCGGGACGAAGAGGCGGTGATCGACCGTACCCTGCGCAACGTCCGCGAGGCCTTCCCCTTCTGCCACATCTGGGTGATCGATGACGCCAGCGAGGATGGCACCGCGGATGTCGTGGCCCGGCACGGCCTGGCCGACGAGCGTGTCCACCTCGTGCGCCGCATCCTGCCCGACGCGCGCACCGGAAAGGGCGACGCTCTCAACGCCGCCTACGAACGCCTGGATCGCTTCCTTCCCCCCGGCACCGACCGCTCCAAGGTGATCGTCGGCGTGCTGGACGCCGACGGCCAACTCGCCCCCGACGCGCTGGACTACGTCGCAGCGCCCGAGGTGTTCGGCGACCCGGCGGTCGGCGGCGCCCAGATCAGCGTCTGGATGCGCAACCGCGACGAGCCCCATCCCCGCTGGGACCGGGGCCCCCTCTACAACAGCTTCTGCCGCCTGCTCGTGCGCATGCAGGACCTGGAGTTCCGCACCACGATCGCCGCCATGCAGATGCTGCGCTCGCGCACCGGTTCGGTCGGCCTTGGCGGCAACGGCCAGTTCACCCGACTGTCCGTCCTGGACACCATCGCGGCCACCCAGCAACGCCCCTGGCACGGAGCGCTCCTGGAGGACTACGAACTGGGCCTGCACATCCTGCTCGCCGGCTACCAGAACCGCTACGTCCACGACACGCACGTCTCTCAGGAAGGCCTGCCGCAGATGCGGCGCCTGCTCGTCCAGCGCACCCGCTGGTCGCAGGGGAACATGCAGTGCTGCCGCTACCTGCCGGCCATCGTCCGGTCCAAGCACTTCTCCAGCGCCGGGGTCCTCGAGGCGGGCTACTTCCTGCTGCTGCCGTTCATCCAGCTGGCCGGCGCCGTCGTGTGGCCCGTGGTGTTCGCCACCATCCTGCGCCAGTTCCTGGAGAGCCCGCAGAGCGCACTGCCCTGGCTGCTGCAGTCCTGGTGGCTGATCGGCATGCTCCTCCTGCTCGGCGTCCTGCCGTTCGCGATCTGGGGACCGATCTACCGGCGACAGTGCGCACCGGAGGCGACCTTCACCACCTCGCTGGGATGGGGGCTGGCGCACTGGCTCTACGTCTACTACATGTACGTGTCCGTGGTGTACGCCTTCATCCGCCTCCTGCTGGGCCGCAGCGGCTGGGCCAAGACCCGCCGCAACGCCGAGAGGGTCGTCAGCGGCCCCATCGCCAAGGAGGCTTGACCACACACCTCTTCTCACCACCCCGGGCTCCATGCCCGTTCGCCCTGCCACGAAAGGAGAGCGGCAACCGGCGACCACCCGCCGCCGCGACCGCGTTCCCATGACGTCCAGCCCCCTGCGCCACTCCCCCCTCACCGCAGTGCGTCGCGCCGCGGTCCGCCTCACCGGCGCCCGCGCGCAACGCGTCCCGCATGTGGTGATGGGAGCGCTCCTGGCTCTCGCCACCCTCCTGCTGCTCCTGCGCCAGGCGGACTTCCGCTCCATGGAGGCCCGCGTCTGCGCCGACCTCATGGGCTCCGTCATGTCGGGCGGGAGCCAGTCGTCGGCCGACACCGTCTACGTCGGCATCGGCACCCGCGCACCGCTCGGCCTGAAGATCACCGCCGAGTGCACCGTCCTCATCCTTCTCGTCCCCCTGATGGCCGCCGGCACCGTCCTGATGGCCTGCACGCGCATCAGCCTGGCACGCATCACAGCCGCCCTGGCCGCCGCCGGCGTCATCATCATCGCGGCCAACCAGCTGCGACTCGCCCTGATCCTGCTCTTCATCCGCGCCTGGGGCATGCAGACGGGATACGAGATCAGCCACAAGTTCGTCGGATCGCTGGTCGCCCTGGCGGGATTCGCCCTCGGCTTCCTGGTCCTGTTCAAGATCCTGGGCCGACGCCCCCGCCCGCAGATGAGCCGCCCAGGTATCTCCAGCGGAAGCCCGGCGGAGTCGCAGATCTGACGCACCGTCACGGCATGTGGCGACGGGTGCGCCGGCCCTTGCTCCCCTACCCCGAGGGGGGAGCAAGGCCCAGCGCACCCGTCGCCACACCGTGCGGACCCTGCACACCTGGCCACACGCTCCGGGGTTGCGGAAGCACCGACAGGCCAGGGCCCGACAATCCACTTCCAGGGCACCACCGGCGCCCCCTCTCAGGCCGGCGGTCATCTCCATGCACACCATGCACTTCACCTGGCAGTTGCTCGGGGCTTTGTCCCTGACGGTGCTCCTCGAGGCCTACGGGGCCCATCGCATGGGGTGGAAGCGGGCCGCAACAGGCCTACGCGAAACCGGGGTACTGTTCGCACTGGTCAGCCTGTGGCTTTTCGTCAGCAGCCTGGCACCGGAGCGGGCTGACGAGGCCATCCAACGCGCCCAATGGATCCACCACACCGAACTACGACTCGGGCTGCCGAACGAAGCATCATGGCAGCACTGGATCCTCCCCCACCCACTGCTCGTGCGGGCCGCCAACCTCTACTACGAGGTCATGCACATCGCCGTCTTCTGCGCTGTCCTCGCGTGGATCATCGTCCGGCATCGCAGCTTCTACCCGTGGGCCAGGACAAGCCTGGTCATGGTCACCGGAGCATGCCTGCTCATCGAACTCATCCCGGTGGCCCCGCCGCGGTTCCTCAGTGGTGACGGATTCGTCGACCTGGGAGCCAAGTACCACCAGTCCATCTACAGCACCGCACTGCTCAAACACCTGCTGGCGGCCGACAGCCTGTCCGCCATGCCCTCGGTGCATGTCGCCTGGGCGGGACTGGCTGCCCTCCTCAGCGTGTACATCAGTCGAAGCCCGTGGCGATGGCTGCTGCTGCTCCACCCCTTGACCACCTTCGTCGTCGTCGTGGTGACGGCCAATCACTTCTGGGCTGACGGCATCGTGGCCATGCTTCTCCTCACCCTCATGTACCCGGCCAGGACCGTCGCCGAGAGGCTGTCCGCGCGCGCTCTCACCAAGTCTGGGGCAGCCCGCAAGGACACCTCCGAACTGCCGCGCGCCGACTGAGATCCGCACGATCAGCAGCACGCCGTGCCGCGATGGCATCGCCCACGAACGACAGCACAGGGGAAGTCACCCGCAACAGCTCCGCAGGAGCCATGGCCGCCAGCGGCAGAGGTCCGGCGCACCGAAGCTCCCTTCTTTCAGGGCGACTTGGCAAGCCGCTGCATCCCCTGACCGAGCTTCGCCGTGTTCCCGCACGGCCACTGCCGACCGCTCCGGCCTGCCGGCCCGCATGATCACCACGCGCTGAACGCCCGCCGCACCGCCAGGGGTATGGCCGCTCAACATACGTAGACCGATCGTGACTTCCCCCGTCCCTGCCCGCTAAGCGGGCTGTGACGATTGCAGGGAAATCCCTAGCAAAGGGGAGTTGAAATGGTCCACGACTTGTTTCGCGCGGCCGCTCGTCACACGACGGTTCAGGAGTCGGCTCACCTCTCGCGGCTGTACCACCAGCACGAGCGCCGATGGCTGATCCTCCCCGGTGCAGACCAGCCCGAGCCCCCGGCCTCCGAGCCTAAGGACGAAGGGACAGCGTCCACCGCCTCCGAGTCGGAGGACGAAGGCACACCGTCCACGCCGCCCGCCTTGATTCTCGTTCCGGCCCCTCCACTGGCCCCGGGTCACACCCGAGTGAACAGATTGGCTCGCATTCTCCAACGGCGCAAGGACACGGACACCCCCGCTCCCGCTCCCGGCAGCGACACCTGAGACAGCAAGGCGGCCCCCCATGTTAGCGACACTGACAACCCTGGCCTACAGCCCGACCACGACCGCAGTGATCCACGGCTCCAGCAACCTGCTCGCCAAAGGCAGCAAAGGCAACCAGCCCGGCAGCTCAAACGACTGCAGCAACGGTTTCTCTGCGAGTTGCATAGCGCCTAACGTCAGCAACTTCGGGTCTTTTACCACTGCGGTGGCAGGCATCATCGGAATCCTGTACTTCCTCGTCCTCCTCGGCTGCATCGGCTATCTGGGCAAGGCCTTCCTGCAATACGCCTCAGCACGCCAGCAGGGCTACGCCGAGAAGGTCACCGAAGCCGCGAAGGACATCAAGCACGCACTGATCGCCCTGGTCGGCCTCGGCCTGATCCCGGTCATCATCGCAACCATCGCAACTCTGACCGGTAGTTCTGGTTGGTCGTAGTGATTGAGGACAGGTGAAACCTGGCAGCCGCACCCGTCGCGAGCAATGAAAAGGACGATTTCATGAGGCTGAAGGCTCTGCACCTCCGGCGCATCCGTCGGACGATCGCCCTTCTCCTGGCCCTGTCAACCGTCCTCGCCCTGGTGCTCGTCGCATCTCCGGGTGCCGCTGCGGGACGGACCGCGCAGACGGCGTCAAGCTCCACCAGCGCTATCGAACATCAACTCCAGGCCCTGCAGGCGGGTGTGCCCGCGGGGCCTAGCGCAGCCCCGTCGGCGTCCGCTTCACCAAGTGCCATACCCGTTCCACCAAGGGCAGCCGACCAGTCCGCCGCCCTCGCGCTATCCAGCCCCAGCGCGACGCCCAGCAGCAGCACGAAAGCCAGCAGCAGCCCCAGCAGCAACTCCATCAACGGCATCCTCAGCTGCCCCAGCAACAGCCCCAGCAACAGCCTCAGCAACCCCAGCCCCAGCAGCAGCCCCAGTAGCAGCGGTGGCGGCGGCAACTCCAACGGGGCCAGCATCAGCATTAGCCCTTGCGCCCTGCAGATGTCTCTGCAGGGCGCCCTGCAGGCGTTCTTCGGCCAGCTCATCAGCCCTACCTGCTTCACCCTGAATCTCGCTGGTTGTATCGCCAACGGAGCAGTGACGACCCTCTCCGGTCCGATCGCATCTTTTCTGACCTACCTCCAGAATGGAGCATCCCAGGCCACCGCCTTCAACCCCGCAGACCAGGGATTCATCGCGCAGTACGACTTCGGCCTGGGGATTTCGCTCTTCGTCCTTGTCATCATTCTGATGCGCGTGTTCTATCGGCACGCCCGCTACCCCGAACGTTCGCACCAGACGTTTGATAGCCTGTTCCACTACCTTCCGATCACTATCCTGATGTGGGGATCCGGCCCCGCCATAGGCGTCGTTCTGGAAAAGGGTGCCAACGCCCTGACCAATGACGTGATTCGTTTCGAGACTACAAATTACGGCTATCTCTATACCGATATCACCGGGATGATCGCAGGAGCTGAAGGCGTCAGCTCCTACGGCGACCCGCTCACTGGCGTCCCTTCTCTGGTCATAGCCCTCATCATCGTCCTCATCATTCTTCTCGTCGTCTGCATCGCCGTCATCCTGCAGCTCGCTGTCCTGTCCATCGCCCTGTGGATGACCGGCACGGTGATGGCTATCGCATTCGTCATGATGATCGATCCGGAGCTGCGTGCGCGGGCGATCAAGCTTCCCTACATCTGGATCGGGGCCGCCTTCGGAAAGCCCCTGCTGTTCTTCCTCCTGGGATCGATGGCGGCGTTCATTCATGCCAATTCCACTAGCGCCAGTCCTGGCACCGGCACCGGCACCAGCGCCAGCGCGGTCGCGAAGTTGGCCCAGCCGAGCGCGGCCACGTCCGGCGAGTTCACCAGCCTGGTGAAACTTCTGATGGTGACCATCGCGCTGCTGATCATCGCCCTGGCGCCGATGAGCTTGATGAAATACGCGCCCCTGCTGCCGGGTGGCGGCGAGGAGATCGGCGCCCACGCCGGCGCGGCCGTGGCCGGGGCGATCACCGGACAGGTCAGCTCCCTGGCCGGCAACGCCCAGGTCAGCTACGCCCAGGAGTTGTCCTCGGGCGCAGGGGGCGGGCACCACGAGGGCGGCGGCACTGGCGGGGGCACTGGCGGGGGCGGGGGCGGGGGGCCGAGTGCCGGAGCCAGTGCCGCGAAAACCGCTAGTAAGGCCGGCTCGGCGGCCTTCCTCCCCCTCGCCGCGTTGACCGCTGCCATGACGGTTGCGCAAGGGGCCAGCAATCTGGCGAACTCGGCCACCAGTGGTCTTCCCGGAAGCGAGTGAGGAGGTCGGCCATGCCCGAACGCACATCCATTCTCGGCGGTGACAGCGGCAGTCGTGGCATACTCGGCGGACTGGGCAAGCGCGATCGCATCGTCGCCGCCGGTGTCGCACTGATCACCTATCTCGCGGTCGGCGGGATACCGGGCCTCATCATCGCAGTCCTGGCCGGCGCCTCGGTGTTCCTAGTGACCCGTGAGCTGCCTTTCGGCCGCTCACTGGGACAGATCATCGGCTCCCGACTGCTGTGGATGATACGCACTCGCACCGGAAAGACCACATTCGTTCCCGTGATCGCCACCATTCCCGCCGAACCGGAACCCGAGCCTGAAACCGGCAAGGCACCCCGAACCGGCCGGGGCCGCGCGCGGAAGAAGAAGGCGGCGACCACTCCCGCTGCAGAGACGCAGACGGTGCGCGCCGTGCCGGAGGCGATCGGTCGGATCCGACTGCTGAGCTACCCGCACCCGGCGGGCGGGGAGTTGGCGGTCCTCGTGCACAGCAATCCGGGAGAACCGGACTACCTGTCGGCCGTGATGGAGATCGAGGGGCAGCCCTCGGGGATCACCAGGGAAGAAGACATCTGGGACACGGCGGAGGCATTCGGACGGATGCTGGCCACCTGCGCCGGCACGACCTCGCTCATCAAGGAGCTGCAGTTCCTCACCCGTATCGTCCCGGTCGATCCGGCCGCCCACGAGTGGTACATCGTGAACAACCACGCCCAAGGCGTGCCTCGGGAGTTGTTCGAGTCGTATGCCGGGTTGCTCGGTGAGGCCCAGCAATCCCTGGAGCAGCACCGCAACTACATCATCGCCCGGATCCCCTTCTCGGTCGGCTTCGTCGAGGCCGCCCGCGACCTCGGCGGGCAGCCGGGTGACGACATGGTGCGCTGCCAGATCGTGGACATGGAGATGGGCCGGCTGGCCTCGCTGAGCGCGGGTGCGCGTCAGAATCCGGTGCGCCTGCTCGGTCCGCGTCGGCTGGCCGCACTGCTGCGCAGTATGCAGGACCCCGACTACTACGTCGACGACCTGCGGGATGTGGACTTCGCCCACTGCTGGCAGGAGTCCCGGGCCGAGCGCCGCCAGGTGATCACCAACGGCAGGTGGGCGACCCGGGTGGCGTCCGTGCCGGCCGACGCCGTCACGTTGGAGCCGGTCCACATGCGGTGGCTGTCCCCGCTGCTGATCGGTGTGCAGCCAGCGGTGGTGCGCACCCTGTCGGTCAATCTGCGCCTGGAGCCGGCGAAGAGGGCACGGAGCGAAGCGCGCCGTGACGCCGGTGAGGACCGCGGCAAGCTCATCGCCAACCGGGAGGGCGGCAAGATCACCGACGGCGGGGACCTATCCCAGGCCACCGCTTCGATGCGTCGTCTGGATGACTTGCGTCCCGGTTCGGGACATGCCGGGGTGCGGTGGAACATGTGCTTGTCGGTCACCGCCTCGGAGAAGACCATGCGCCGCGCGAGCGACCTGATCACCGACAAAGCGGGCGAGTGCGGCCTGTCCTCGTTGCGGTGGTTCGACGGCGCCCACGACCTGGCTCAGGTGTTCACCTGGCCGCTCGCCCGGGGGATGCGCCAGCGATGACCCTTCCCCCCGACGAGCCCACGCAAGGCCCCCCCACCGATCCCCCGGCGCGGGAGGATGCCGTGGACCAGGTGCCGGACGAAGACGACTCGCGGCCCCTGCGACGGCCCCGCATGCTCGAGGCGATCACCCAGACGCTGTCGGCCGGCCTGCCGGTCAGCTTCAGGAAAGGGTGGCGTGCCAAGGGCACCGCCACAGGCCCACAGGACACCGGCAGGGACATCCCCGGCGGCAGTGGGGACTTCCCCGGCGAGGAGAGTGCGGCCCCGAGCACAGAACAGGAGACGGCTGGCGGCACCGGTGAACCTGAAGGCCCGTTCGCGGAGCCGACCGTGGGCGAGGGGCCCACGGCGCCGGCGCAGTTGCGGATGTCCGAACGTCGCAAGTTCTTGGACCAGCGCGGCTTCTACGAGCCACGCTGCCGTTCGATCAAGACCACGACGCGGCAGGCGGAGGCGCTCAACATCGCCATCGCCGGGCCACCCTCCAGCCCGCGGGGCCTGTTCGTCGGGCAGGACGTGATCTCCGGTCAGATGGTGGTCCACGACGTGTTCCAGGCCTACGAGGACAATGTCATCTCCAGCCCGAACTACGTGGTCCTCGGCGACGTGGGCAAGGGGAAGAGTTCGCTGCTGAAGACCTGGGCCGTGCTGCGTCCGCTGATCCTTGCGGGGCGGCGTGCCGTGGTCATCGACAAGAAGCTCCAGCGGTGGCCCGATGGCAGCCGTTCCGGGGAGAACACGATGCTCGCTCGTTTCTTGGGAAGCGAGCCGGTCATCTTTCGGATCGGTGGCGGCGGCTCGTGCATCAATCCCCTGGATCCGCGGATCGCCTCCTTGGTCGATGAGGAGGACGAGGAGGGCAACGTGCCCGCCGGGCAGGAGGAGCGCCCGGCCGGTCAGTCGATGCTGCTGCGCACCATCATGCACCGGGCGCTGGATCGGCCGCTGAGTCCGCGCGAGGGCAAGGCGCTGCGCGAAGCGCATCGGGCTGCTCTGACCAGCGGGTTGAACGGGGGGTACGAGCCGACACTCAAGGACGTGTACCTGGCGCTGCTGCACCCCTCGCAGCAGGCCGCCGACCACGCGGTGACGTCGGTGGCGGAACTGCGGGAGTGGGGGCGAGACTCGGCTTATGAGATGGAGCGGCTGATCTCGGATGACCTCAGCGGGCTGATCGACGGGCCCACGAGCAGCGATGTGCGGCTGGACTCGCGTCTGACGGTGTTCGACCTGTCGCTGCTGCCCGAGGAGGGGCCGTCCCTGTCGATCGTGATGACCATCATCAATACGTGGCTGTCCAATCTGCTGGCCAATGAACAGGGGCGCTGGCAGACGCACTTCGTGGTGGAGGAGGGCTGGCACCTGGTCACCGGGCCGACCGCGAAGGTCTTCCAGCGCAACTGGAAGCTAGCCCGCGGGCTGGGCCTGTCGAATGGCGTGGCGATCCACCACCCTTCGGACATCGACCCGCTGTCGCCCGCCATCGCGCTGCTGAAGGAGGCGGAGACCGTCTTCATCTACGGGCAGGCACGCCAGGACGACGCCCTGGAGTGCGTGCGCCTGTTCGGCCTGCCGCACACCGCGTTGGACACTATCCGGCAACTACCCCAGGGTGTCTGCCTGTTGAAGATCGGCTCCCGGCCTCCGCTGCTGGTGAGGCACCTGCGTTCGTCCATCGAGTCGGAGCTGACCAACACCGACTCGGGGATGTTCCAGCGGCTGGCGCCCGGCGAACCGCCTCCCGAGGAGGACAGTGCCTGACCACGCCGACGCTCCTGCACTCCGCGTCCTGCCCCAACCGGGCCGCTCTCCTTCCCTAAGAGGCTCCAATGGCACCAGCCGCAACTCCCCCCAAGGGCGGTCCTCCGCGCAATCCCGAGACGATGATGCTGAGGACCTACGGGCCCCTGCTCGCCCTCGCAGCCCTTCCGTTCCTGGCTTTCCATCTGGCAGTCCTGATCGCTGGACAGTTGAGCGGCCATGCCCCGAACATCAGCATCGGCGACACGATCGGGGCCATCCTCAGCCATCCCACCGATCCGATGGCCGGTTATCCGGCGTCGGCCGGCCCCCTGCCGAACCTCGTCCTGACGGGATTCCTGGCCTTTATCATCTTCCTCGTGCTGGGCGCGCTGGCGACTGTGGGCTACGTGCTCTGGACGCGCCGGCGTGGCAAGGACGGTGAGGCGCGAGAAGGCACCGCGACCAAGGCCGAACTCGTCGGGGTCCTGGGCGAGGCGGCGGTCCACAAGCGCGCCGCCCGCGACCGCCCCTCACTGGCCGGGGTCAAGGACCTCGACTTCCGCACCGCGGCGGTCTACCTCGGCCGCGACACCCAGAGCAACCAGAAGCTGTGGGCCAGCCACGAAGACTCCTTCTTCGTCGTCGGACCTCCCCGATCCGGCAAGACCGTCTCCCTGTGCGGTCCCCTCATGCTGGACGCCCCCGGGGCGCTGGTGGCCTCCAGTACGAAGGCCGACCTGCTGATGGTGGGCGCCATCCCACGCCGGGAGGTCGGCCCGGTCCTGGTCTTCGATCCCGAGGACATCTCCGGCTGGCCGCACCTCCTGCGCTGGTCGGCTGTCAGCGGCTGCGAGGACCCCGCCACGGCGATCCGGCGCGCGGACGCCATGGTCGCGGCCAAGCCCATGGGCAGCGGAGGCAACACCAGCTTCTTCACCGAGTCCGCCGGCACGGTCCTTCGCTGCCTCCTGCACGCCGCGGCGCTGGGCGGCAAGAACATGCGCGACGTGGTCCGCTGGGCCAACGACTTCACCGACCTGGAACCGCTGGACATCTTGCGCGGCTCCCCGCGGGCCGTGGGGGCCTGGTCGGAGGATCTGCGCACCTACACCCAGGGCGCCAACGAGACCATCGCCAGCCTCAAGATGACCATCTCCCTGGTCCTCAAGTCGCTGTCCAACCCGAGCGTGCTCGAGAAGTGCTCACCCGCCCAGGGCGAGGCGTTCAACGTCGAGGAGTTCATCACCAGAGGCGGCACCATCTTCGTCCTCAACTCCGGTGGTGAGGGCGGTTCCACCGCTCCGCTGTGCACGGCGCTGGTGGACGACATCGTGCAGATCGGCAAGCGCATGAGCCAGTCCACCGACTCCGGCCGGCTCGACCCGCCGCTGCGCATCGTCCTGGACGAGGCCGCCACCGGTTGTCCGCTGCCGGGCCTGCCCACCTACATGGCGGACACCGGCGGGCGTGGCATCACGGTATGCGCCTGTGTGCAGACCTTCGCCCAGGCCCGGGCGCGCTGGGGCAAGGAGGAGGCCGGCCAGATCTTCGGCGCCTCCACAACCAAGATCGTCCTGGGCGGCGTCCCGGAGGCCGACGACCTCGAACAGCTCTCCCGGCTGTGCGGGGAGCGTGATCTGCCCACCACCTCCAGTTCCACCGGCCCGAAAGGCGAGGTCTCCTACTCCTACTCCCAGCGTCGCGAACGGGTCTACACCCCCACCGAGATCCGGCAAATGCCCCCGGGGCAAGGGCTGCTGATGTACCGGAACATGCCGCCGATCATGGCCCGCCTGGAGCCGTGGATGAACCGTTCCGACGCCGAAGAGATCAAAGCGGGCATGAAAGAGGCCCGGAAGATGACCGGGAGGTCCTGATGGCCACCGACGCACACCCCGATGCATACCCGACTCCGCAGTCTCCCGAGGACGGGCCCCCGGAGGTCGATGCGGAAGCCCCTTCGCTCCAGGAATCCGGTGAGGAGGACGACCTTCACGACACGGTGCCGCAGTCCGATCTACCGGCCGATCAGGAGCGCATCGACTTCCTGATGGAACTGGCCTCAGGCGACGATGACCAAGAATCTGATGACGAGGACGACGCCACCGACCTCGAAGACATCAGCCCCGGCGAGGACGAGGATGACGGGGACGAGGACGAGGACGAGGACGAGGACGAGGAGGACGACGCGTCCACGGCGTTCTTGGTAGGCAAGGTCGTCTCGCTGGAGAGCGTTATCGACCAGCAGGCGGAGGAGTTGGAGGCCGTGACCTCGGCCCTCAACACCGTGATCGGCCATATCGAGACGCTCTACCAGGGCCAGCAGCAGGGACAGCCCGCGCAGGACGACGACAAGGCGCAACCCTGCCGCTGGTCCTGGCGGTACGCCAGCGAAGAAAGCGCCACTGACCTGTGGCGCGAGCTGAGGGACTTCGTCGACTGGCTCAACAGCCGTTACTCGCTCGACTCGGAACGCCAGATCCCGCCGTGCTGGTACCGCCACTCCATCGCTGTGGAGGAGCTCACCGCTCTGATGGTCTCGTGGACCAACGCCTACTTCGGGCCCGACACCCCGCGCGACGACCTGCTCGCCTGGCACTCCTACTGGCTCTGGCCCTGCCTGGACCGCCTGCCAGAGCGTGCTGGCTGGCAGCGCTGCAAGTCCAGCGGACACGTCGCCCGGTCCGCTGTCATCAATCCGACCGACAGTGGTTTCGAGGACTTCACTGGGCAGGCCGAGGCCTCGGATGAGATCGCCGAGCCCGCTCAGGAGGCCTTGTAGACCTTGAGCCGTAACAGGGCCGCCGCAGACCTGGTGGTGGCGTTCGGCCCGGAGAGGACGTGAGCACAGATGACTGTTCCCCCCAACCCGTCGGCCGAGACGGATCGCAATCAACTTCTACTGCAGGGGATGGAACGAATAGCGCGGGCCACCGAGGAGTACTCGATCGCCCGCGGCAACTCGGCCAGGTCCATCCACCTCAGTTTTGCCGGAGCCAGGGTTGTCATCGGCGGTATCGCCGGCGCCACGTCCCTGCTGGTGCCGCCGGCGGCGGTTGCTGTCGCTCCTGTCGCCGGCGCCGTCAACTTCGGCCTGGGGGTGGCGTCAAAAAAAATCGTTGACACGGAATTTGATCAGGCGGCCGACAACTTCACCAAGAACACGAATCTGATTGTCCGGGATATCGATCAGCTCCGCTTCTCGGCCGTCCTGGCAGAGAATGCGACTAAAATACAGCTTCTGGCGGTCAAATACGGCCAGGATCCCACTGCCGACCCCGAACACGCAACGGCGGTCGGGGAGCCTGTCAATTTTATCGCCAGAAGAATCCTGGAAGACCCGGAAAAACATGGGATCGATTTCGACATCACACTGTCAACCGTGGTGGGGTACTGGCGCGAGGGTACGAAGAAAATCCCGGAGATCTCCGAAAAAGAACAGCTGAAAGCCATTGGATTCGCCACCGCAGGAACCGCCGCATCAAATATTCCGTACGGTGGAAACGTCGCCGGAAGCCTCGTTAGCGCCGCCGAGGGAATGTATACGATCAGAGGCAGGGAAAACTCTCTTTCCGAGTCTCTCCAGGCTGTTGAAAACGGCATAAGATCGGCTACGAAATTTGTTCAAGAGACACTGCCGGCCGTCTATGCCCGAAACACTGAGGCGGCGGAAATTGTCAGCCAGTACGAGCGCATGAACCACCGGGAACCAACCAACCTCATGTTGTCCCGGAGTTACAGCCGCTTTGCGTCCAAGCCTTCGCCCGCGACAGATTCAGAAATCGATGCCAAGCTCGATGCTAATGTCGACACACCTCCGCCCGTGCCCCCCAGGAGCGGCGACCTGACGCGGTCCCTGACCAGGCAGACAAAGAGCGCCGTCGATCAAACTACGAGCAAGATCCGTGCACTGGGGCAGACCGCTGCAACCAAGGCATCTGAAGCCGTCAGCGATGAAGGCACCATTGGTACTGTCGCAGCCACAGCCACCTCTGTCGGCGGAAGCCTTGCCAGCTCGGTGGCCAGCAACATCCCGATCGCCAATCTGGCCCTCGCAGCGTTCACCGTGGCGCAGGTGGGGCCGAATATTGTCGCCGCCGTGCACGACGCACGGGCAGAGCACACGAAGAACGCAGAATTCAAGTACGACACCGAGAAGAACGTCGGGCTCACCACTCAGGGGTTCGACGACATCCAGAAACATATCGCGAAGCCGGCGCTTCAAGACATCTCCGGGCTACGAGGAAGCCTCGAGGAGGGACTACGGAAGCTGGCGGAGGAGAAAGCAGGTTACACGCCCCCGGAAGCGGAACCTCCCGGGTCACGGTCGCCGACCCCTCCGGCCTTCCCCCGCACCGGCAGCGGGCAGGACAATCCTCCAGGGCATCGGCAGGACCCGCCGCCTCCGCCTCCTCGGTCATCTCCGCCTACTCCGAAGCCGTGACGGTGAGGGTCGCCGGGGTGTGCCCGCGGACGCGAGGAAACCCGCCTCCCCGCCACGGACCGTGCACACGATGCACGCAGCCGGACAGGGACAACGAGAACGCGGGCGACCAGTCGCGTATCCAACACCGTCCGGGACGCGCGCACTGATCAGACCTGGGTCCAAGGCTCACCCCTGATCACTTAATTGGAACGGTGCGAAGGCGGGTGCGTGGCTGGGTTGTCGTGTGTTCAGCTGGACCGGCCTTGGCGGCTGGGCGGCGTGGCGGGTGCGTGGCGCAGCCCGGCGTCGCGGACCAGCAGGGCGGCTTGGACGCGGTTGCCCACGTCGAGCGAGGTGAGGATGCGGCTGACGTGGGCCTTGACGGTGCTTTCGCGCATGCCCAGGCCGTCGGCGATCTCGGCGTTGGTGGCGCCATCGGCCAGCAGCGACAGGACATCGGTCTCGCGGGGAGTGAGGGTGGCGATGCGGGCCTGGGCGATCTGGGCTTGCGGCCGGGCGGTGTGGTGGTAGCGGTCGATCAGGTGGCGTGCGGCTGTGGGGTGGAGCATGGCGCTGCCGGACATGACGAGGTGGACGGCACGCAGGATCTCGGCGGGGTCGGTGTCCTTGAGGAGGAAGCCGTCTGCGCCGGCGGCGAGCGCGTCGTAGACGTAGACCTCCACGTCGAAGGTCGTCAGGGTGATCACGTGCGGCGGACGGGGCAGGGCCCGCAGCTTCTTGATGGCGGATATCCCGTCGAGGCGGGGCATGCGTACGTCCATGAGCACGACGTCCGGGGTGTGGGCGGCGGCGAGTTCCTGGGCCTGCAGGCCGTCGCCTGCCTGGGCGACGACGGTGATGTCGAGGTCGCTGGCGAGGAGGTCGGCCAGGCCGAGGCGGACCAGTGCGTCGTCGTCGACGATCATTGCGCGGATCATGCGGGCACGTCCTTGCCGCGCTGCTGGGAACAGGGGATGTGGGCGTGCAGGAACCACCTGCCGTCGGCGGGTCCGGCGGCGAACCGTCCGCCGAGCGCGGTGACCCGCTCGGCCAGGCCGTTCAGGCCGTGACCGCCGCCGGGGGCGGTGGTGGGCTGGCAGGAGTCTTGCGGCAGCTTGTTGTTGATCTCCACCGTCGTGGGCTTGTATGTCACATCCACCTGCACCGGTTCATGGGGGGCGTGCTTGCGGGCGTTGGTCAGCCCTTCCTGGACGAGCCTGAGCACTGCCAGGTGGTGGGCCGCGGGTACGGCCTGGGAGTCGCCTTCGATCTGCGTGTTGATGATCTGTCCTGCCGCGCGTGCTTCGTCGACGAGTGTGGAGATCCCCCTGAGGGCGGGCGGTGCGACGGTGTTGGGCGCCTGGTTGGGGCAGCGCAGGGCACTGAGGACTTCGCGCAGGTCGTTGAGGGCCGCGGTGGAGGCTGACCGCAGGATGGTCAGCCGTTCGGCCACCGGCTCGGGCAGGTCCGCGCGTGCGGCCAGGACACCGGTGTGGAGGGCGATCAGGCTCAGATGGTGGGCCAGGACATCGTGCATCTCGGCCGCGATCCGGGCCCGTTCCGTCAACTTCTCCTGCCGCGCGCGCAGTTCGCGCTCGGTACGTAAGTGTTCGATCTGGGCGGCCAGGGCGGCGATCAGGCGCCGCCGTCCTCCTGCCCACAGTCCCAGCGCAAAGGAGAGGGCGACCAGGAGGGCCGGACCGTAGGGCCGCGCGGTCCACAGGCTCTGGTCCGGGTCGAGGTAGGCGTTTCCGATCATTGCCACGGCTGCGCATAACGCGCCGAGGTTGCTGCGGTTCCGGGCCGCGAGGTGGAAGAGCATGATCAACAGAGGCAGCACGACTCCCACCACCGCGGCGAGCACGGCAAGGGCGACGACCCGGCGGGGCATCGAGCGGCGCAGTGGCAGTGCCAGGCTGGCCGCGATGGCCAGCCACAGTGCGAGGTGGGCCGGAATGTCGGCGCCGACGTGCTGGGCGTTGCTCACCGACAGCATCCCGATGACAGCCACGAGCGGTACATCGGCCCAGAGGGGCCACTGTGTCGGAAGAGTCGGCGTTGGGGTGTTCACCCATCCATACTAAGTGGCCGAGTAGCGCACTCCCCCATCCACCAGCCATGTCATTATTCGACTTTCGTCGGTGAGTCGTGTCGCATTCCGGAGGCCGCCTGGCGATCACCTGGCCTGTAAGGTCAGTTGAATGATTTCGATGGTCGAGATGACACTGGAAGGCTTCTCAGGCCACCCCAACGGTCGTCCTCATTATTTTCTCAGAAACAGCTCTGCCGCGCTCCCTTGGGGATGGGGAGCGGAATATGCCTCTCGTCGGCAGTGGCCCGCTGGCGGGGCGCAGCGGCCGAGGTGGTCCGGGTGTACTGGCAGGGCGGGCAGGCGGCTTTGCGATGGCATGAGTCGGCGGCACATGGTGGGGGCAGGCGCTGCCCGCCGCTGCGGCTGGGCCGGGTTGGGATTCGCTGCTCGGAGCGGCAGCGGTTGGGGAGGCGGTTCGTGTGTTCCGGCCTGGTGGGCCGGCGTCCCCTTTCGCGTGGCGATCGATGCCGGCCGTGGGGGTGCGGGCATCGGATGCGTCCGGGAAGGACAGCCGGAAATACCGATGGAGCTCTCGGCGGCGGCCGGGGCGCCCTGCCCCGGCATGCCCACTGCTCTCCAGGGCCTGCGGGGTGAGGGGATGTTGGCACGGGCCGGTTTCCAGCCGGCCGGGGCGCCCGGGACGGGGCAGGTGCGAATTCCTGAGCGGGGGATCGTGCGGAGCGGTGTCCGTTTTGGTGTCTCTATCGGCCTGACCACGTTGCAAGCCACGCGGGACGCGCGGGGTTTGATTCCGGGTGGGAACGCCGTGAATCGACAGGAGATCGCGGCCGGAAATCGCGGCGGCGTCCAGGTCTCGTGGGGGAGGCCGGAAAATATCCAGACCGGTGCGCGGGAGCTGACCGAGATCTCCCGTGGCTGCGTGAGCGATTTCTCCAGCGGCTGTGGTCCGGGCTGCCGGGGCGGTCTCGTGCTCGGAGCGCACCAGGGGCTACCCGGCTCAGCACCACCGCCGGTGTCTATGCGCCCGCAGCCCTGCGGTGGCCGGCCGCTGGGCCATCGCCTCTCGGCCAACGACCCAGCGCCGAGCGGCGCACCGCGCCATGGGCTGGACCACCAGGCTCGCACCAGGGGACTCCTGCGGGCGATCGCCCACGACGCAGGGGGGCCAGGACAAACGCCGGCCGCCTTGGGGATGCGCGAGTTCCCGTGCCGTCAGCAGGCGGAGCCCAGTTGCCCAGTTCGACCGGTGGCGCTGGCGGAGGTTCGGTGTGGATGACAAGCAGTTGACCGCGCTGGCTCTGGCCGCAGGCGAAGGATGTCCCCAAGACGTGGAGGCGTTCGTGCGAGCCACTCAACGTGATGTGTGGCAGTTCATCGCCTATCTCACCGACGCCGAATCCGCTGACGATCTGGCCCAGGACACCTTCCTGCGAGCCTTGAGAGGCCTGCCCGGCTTCGCCGGACGCTCCTCGGCGCGCACCTGGCTGCTGTCGATAGCCCGGCGCACGGTCGTGGACCGCTACCGCCGCAGTGCGACCCGCCCGCAGTTGGTGTTCGGGGATGCTGCTGCGGAGGTGCAACTGCACGAACCGTCAAGGTTCGAGGACCACGTGGTGCTGGTCGATCTGCTGACCTTCGTGCCCCAGCAGCGACGTGAGGCCTTCGTCCTCACCCAGGTGATCGGCCTCAGCTATGCCGAGGCCGCCGCCGTGTCCGGGTGCGCGCTGGGAACGGTGCGATCGAGGGTCGCCCGGGCCCGCGCCCAACTCCTTACGCTGCTGCACTCGGAGGAGGACGCGGTCGGCGCCCAGGTGCAGGAGCGCGTCGCGCGCCTCGGGCAGGCGCCAGGCAGGGATGCTGTGCACCGGCGCTCCCGGCCCGCGCTGACCGAGCCCTTCAGCCTGCCCGCTGCTGTCTGCTCGCCGGGCGCGCGGACCCCCTTTCCGGAGATCGCGTGATGTCGGCAACCGAGCATGACGCTTGCCTCTGGGGCCCGGCACGGCCGGGGCCCCTTCTGCTCGCCTTCCTGCTGCTCGGCGCCTGCTATGGGGTGTGCCGGACCGTAGGCCCACCCATACCTGATCTGGTCGGCTTGAGGCAGACGCCGCTCACCGGTGACATGCCGGGTATGGGGTTGCGGGAGCTGGCGTCTGCACAGGCGGCGCGATGAGCCTTCGCGCTGGACCAGGCACGGCTGGCAGTCCCCGGCAGCTGGTGACAACCGACCTGCAGGTGGGTGGCATGACCTGCGCGGCCTGCGTGTCGCGGTTGGAGAAGAAGCTGGGCCGCCTTACAGGTGTCAGCGCCGGGGCCAACCTGGTCACCGGCCGCGTGCGGGTGTTGCACCCGGCGACCGTCTCCGTGGCCGACCTGGTCACCGCGGTGCAGGACGCGGGGTACACCGCCCAGGCACTCATTGAGCCGGCTCCGACGACCGAGGCGCCGCACGACCCTGAGGAGAAGCTGCGCCTGCTCCTGGTCGTTGTGACGGCCGTACCGGTGATCGCCGTCTCGATGGTGCCAGCGCTGCAGCTGCGCGGCTGGCAGTGGGCCTGCTTCCCGCTGGCCGCTTTCGTGGTGACGATCGGATCCTCCACCTTCCACACACGGGCCTGGCGCGGGCTTCGCCATGCCACCGCGACGCAGGACACCCTGGTGAGCCTGGGCGTCCTGGCCTCCTTCGGCTGGTCGGCATACGCGCTCTTGTTCGGCGCGGCCGGCACCCTGGGGATGCGGATGCCGTTCTCGCTCTCCGCCGACCCGGGTGCGGGCGCCCACCTGCACTTGGAGGCGGCAGTGGGGGCGCCGCTGTTCGTGCTGTGCGGTAGGTTCCTGGAACGGCGGGCCAGGGCCAGCAGCAGCTCCGCACTGCGGGCCCTGGCCGAACTGGGCGCGAAAGACGTCTGGTTGAGCGAGGACGGCCTCGAGCGGCTGATCCCCATCGGACACTTGCTGCCAGGCCAGCAGTTCGTGGTGCGACCGGGCGAGAGGATCGCCACCGACGGCGTGGTGGTGCAGGGAAGCTCGACACTCGATGCGAGCATGCTGACCGGTGAAAGCAGACCGGTGCCAGCCCGCATCGGCGACCGGGTGTGCGGCGGGACACTCAACCTCGAGGGCGTACTCCTGGTGCGCGCCGAAGCCATCGGCGCCGACACCCAACTCGCCCGCATCACTGCCCTGGTGGCCCAGGCCCAGGCTGGCAAGGCCCGCGCGCAGCACCTGGCCGACACGGTCGCCGGCGTGTTCGTTCCGCTCGTGCTGGGCATCTCGCTCTGCGTACTCGGATTCTGGCTGGGCACCGGGGCCGGGGCCCAGCAGGCGCTGACAGCCGCGATCGCGGTGCTGGTGGTCGCCTGCCCCTGCGCGATCGGACTTGCCACGCCCACCGCGCTGCTCGCCGCCATCGGGCGCGGAGCGGAACTCGGCATCCTCGTACGGGGGCCACAGGTGCTGGCGAGCCTGCGCCGCGTCGACACCGTGGTCCTGGACAAGACCGGAACCCTGACGACCGGCCAGATGCGCCTCGCCTCCCAGGCGGTGGTCTGCGGGGTCGAGCTCGGTGAGGTGCTACGACTGGCCGGCGCCGTCGAGCGTCCCTCCGAGCACCCCCTCGGCCAGGCCCTGGCCACAGCAACGGGGCTGCCGCTGCCCCCGGTCTCGGGGTTCCGGATGGTACCCGGTCTCGGTGTCCAGGGCATGGTGGAGGGCACGTGGGTGCGGGTGATCCGCCCCGACGCCACCGACCTACCCCAGGCTCTGCGTGAGGCGCGCACACGCGCCGAGGAGGCCGGCCACACGCCCGTGGCGGTGGAGCTGGACGGGGAGCCGGCCGCCCTCCTCGCGGTTGGCGACGCGCTGCGCCCCAGCAGCTACCGTGCTGTGCACCTGCTGCGCGGCATGGGCCTGGAGACCATCCTGGCGACCGGGGACCGGCTGGGTGCCGTCAGGTCCGTCGCCGAGAGGCTGGGCATCAGCGAGATCCACGCGGGCACCTCCCCCGAGGGCAAGGCCGAGCTGGTGAAGGAGCTGCAGGCGGGCGGGCGCACGGTCGCCGTGGTGGGAGACGGGGTGAACGACGCGATCGCGCTGGCCGCAGCGGATCTCGGCATCGCCCTAGGCTTCGGCACCAACGCCGTGATCGGTGCGGCCGGGGTGATTCTGGCGCGCGGCGACATCGAGTTGCTGGTGGCCGCGGTACGTCTGGCCCGGCGCACCGCGGCCACCATCCGCACCAACCTCGTGTGGGCCTTCGGCTACAACGCAGCCCTCATCCCACTGGCCGCGGCAGGACTGCTCAACCCCATGATCGCCGCGCTCGCCATGTCGGCCAGCTCACTACTGGTCATAGGCAACAGCCTGCGCCTGCGCACCTGGCAACCCACTCGGCACAGCCAGGCCGTAGTGCACACCCGGCGCCCGGGTCGAGCCATCACACCTGCCTGGCGCCCCTGTTCCAGGCCGGCAGCTCCCCCTGATCGCTAGCCGGCTGCTTTCCGACGAAGGCCGCCACCTGGCGGCTTCCCGCACCAGAGATTCAAAACTATGCCCCACCCTGACCTGGCTTCCTCCCACCTCGCACCGCGACAAGACAGAGCAGGGCCAAAGACCTCCGGCCCCCAGGGGAACCCCGTGGCCGACCAGGACCATCGGCTCCTGGTCGCCGCCGCCGGGATACTGTCGTTCGCGGCGATGCTCAACACAGGTATCGCCACCGCCGCGCTGGCCGAGACAACCGGTACCGCGAGCACCCGGTGGGCCCTGCTCGGCTATCAATTTCCGCTCATCGCACTGCTGCTGACTCGACGGTGGGGGCTGGACCAGGGCCGGACACGCTGCGCGCCGCGGTGCGCGGCCGGTGGTTTCGCACTGTGCGGAGCGGCCTCAGCTGCTGCTCCCTCCCTGCCCTGGCTGATTGCCGCGCAGTTGGTCCAGAGCATGTTCGGGGCGATGCTGTTCGCGTGGGCCCCGGTACTGGCGGCTCGCTCGGCCAGGCCCCACAGGCGCGGGCACGCGATGAACGTGCCTGCCGTCCTCGGAGCGCTCGGGGCGCTCCTGGGACCCGCTGCAGGAACCGAGGTGGCCCGGCACCTCGGCCGACCGGCGCTCCTCCTGCTCACCGTGCCACTCTGCCTGGTTGCCTTGCCGATCACCGACCGCGACACATCGCCTCGGCGCGTGCCACGCCTACCCAAGAAGACCTGGCTCACCCAAACCGCCCTGGCCGGTTCCGCGGGGACGGCGCTGCTCCTGGCGCTGGCTTCCTCGCCCGCCTCTCCGCTCTGGCTACTGCCCGCAGCCGGCCTCGTGCTCGTCGTCATGGGGCCGGGGCACAACAGCAGGCGCTCCATCACTTCGGCGCCGCACGCAGCAGGATCAGCCGGCCCCTATACCGCCACCTTCACCCTGGCGGTAGCCTGCGCCATCACGCTCAGCCTGGCCACCCTGTACCTGGGACGCGGCGGGCACGGCTCCGGCGCCCACCTGACCACGCTGTGGTTCGCCCTCGCCCTGGCCATCGCCGGGCCACTCGGCAACCACCTGGCCGACCGGTTCGGCCCCCACCGGTTGGCTGTCGTCGGAGCAGGCGCAACCACGCTCGGCCTGCTACTGCTCGTTCCACTGGACGCCAACTGGTCCCTGGCGGAGATCGATTGGCGGATAGCGCTGGCCGGACTCGGCACAGGCCTTTGCCTCGGACCGCCCCAGAGCCTAGCGATGACCACTGCGCCGCCCCAGCGGTGGGCAGCGGCCAACTCCCCGATCCAGCTCGCCCGCGGACTAGGACTCACCCTGGGCCCAGCCCTGGCCGCCACCATTTGGGGTACACCGGACAGCGACACCGCCCAGATGCGCGTCGGACTGCTCCTGGCGGCCGCCGCGGCGTGCGTGGCCACTGCCCAACTCAGCCTCTGCCCTCGCGATACCGCCGAGCTTGCTTGAGCCATGCCAAGCGCCTGCCCGCAATCGACGTCGACGACATCCCTCAAGGCATGCGGCAGGACTGGCATCCAGCGCCGAAGCCCTGCGATCGGTGCTTCTACGGAAAAACCTGCGCCTTCTCGGCCCACCGACACAAGCAAAGGGGGGACAATATTCCCATGGCTATTCAGGCTGCCCGGCGATCAGCTGGCGCCGCCTCAGGCCAGCCGTCAGAAAAAGGCGGCTGACTGCCAGAAGAGTACAGAGCCGCCAAGGGGGCAGTAGATGACGAGCCCAGCCCGGCCCGCAGAAATACCGGCATACCTCGGCAACGACGAGTTCCTTCGAGGCTTTTACACCCATGTCTCCAGCGAGGCCAGGAGCCGCCAGGACCCGTCCACAGGGCTGATTCCCCCCCAGGGGGCGGCCGACGTGCAGCGCCTCGCTCTCGAGTACACGAACAACCACCTAGCCGCCAGCGGGTACACACCGGCTGCTATTGTCCAGGCGCCAGGCCACCTGCCGAATGGAGAAGTCGCCAACTTCGACTATTCAACCTGGGTGATCAGGTGCACGGCGATTTCGGAGCCGCAGACGATGGAGCAGGTGCTGAGGGCGACTGCCGTCGTCCTGCACGAAGAATCCCACCTCCAGCATTACACCTGTGAAGCTATAGCGGGGAAGCAAAAGCGCCCGAACGCCTCGGAGCGAGAACTCCGAAGCCTGCTCACCCTGGTCGACGGCTTCCCGTTCTCCCTTTCGGGCCTCCGTGGCGCACGATCCCTGCACGGGACACCCGACCAAATGGCGGAGGCAGCTCGGCTGGGGGATGAAATATTCAGCTCCGAGATCGGAGCGGTGAAGTCTGCCCAGAACAGCGATGCGCCGCTCCTCGCAGATGCCAACCTCACAGGGAAGCTAGAGGCCTCAAGTCGTTTCCACAAGGCGAACCGGGACTACCTCGAAGCCAAGCACATGCGGCATCGAACAGTCGAAACGATCGAAATTTTCGATAGCGACCAGAGCGCCGGAGGAAGGCGCCTAATGGGGGATCTGGCAGTAATGCCGGGATGGGTCGATACCGGACTACAGCGTCTTCGAAATCCGAAAATGAGGGGAGGCTCCCGAGACCGAAGCCGTGCCTTAGCCGCTGCCGAACAAAGTGGACCGGCTGTATTCACGACTAACACCTCAAAATGCTTATTCGACCTTCAGGAAGTGATCAATAAAAGGCTGATGGATACCTATCAGAGGTATTCTGACGGTCCCGTAATGGAGCGCGAGGCCCACAAGGTAGAGCGGCACTTCATGGCTAATTATCTCATGACTTCCGACCCACCCGTGGCTGTGCTGCCCATCACTGCCCGAGGCCGCGTGATCATAGCGGCTCCCACTCCGACCAGAAGTGTGGTTCCAGCGGCAAGCGCAAGGCAAGCCGCGCCGCAGCAAGCCCCCCTACCCGCAGCACCCCTACCCCCGGCGGCACCGGCCCCTCCCGCACCCGCAGCACCCGTACCTTCCACACCAGCACCGCAAGCCGCAGGAGAGAAACGCAAGGCCGAAGGGAACACGGAAGAAACGGAATCGACTGCTGCGAAACGCGCCAAGACGGTGACCGCTGCCATGCAGAGAGCACAAGAATCTGTCTCCACAAGTATAGATAACTCCCAGCGCACCGTTCAAAACGGTATCACCAGGGCCATCAGCAGCTTCGAAGGAGCCCTCCAAAGAATCCAAGCACCAGCCCAATCTGCGACTCCGTCGCCGGCGAAGGACACAACAAATGACTCACCGGAGGAAAAGCTACGACGAGAGCAGCAGCATCGGATTGCGATGCCTGGAAGGCCCCCATCCCCACCTCGGGCACCCTGACCGCGCGAGGTAGTCAGCGGCACACTCAGCGCCCCGGGCCGTCGCCAACCTGCCTGTCACAGCAGCCGTAGATCGTGGTCTCCGCAGTCGACAATCAGGCGGCGACTGCGGTGATCTCGTTCAAGCGGCCGTGACAGGCAACCGAGCGGTTATGTGACGGCGTGTCCAGCGTGACCAGTACAGGATGTGCACAGGTCGCGGCATGGCGCGGGCAGGGCGACGGTCCTGAGCAGAACGAGCAGTTCGGGCGGGGTGACTGCGGTGAGGACCACGACCAGGAGAGCGGCGGCGATCAGGCTCCAGCGCATCCAGGAGTTCCAGCAGGTCACCCGCCCATGATCGAGTCCGGTCAGCGACTTCGCGGCGTGGAAGTCCTTCTCTATGCGCCACCTCGTACGGACCACGGCCACGAGGTGGCCAGAGCGACCGGTGTGGCGAATGGCCCGCCACACCTCTTGCGCCCGCCATGGCCTCCACGGCCGCCGCGTTCGGGTCTTGTCACAGACGGTCATGATCGTGGCGGCCGTACCCATGCCAGCAACCGGCCCCGCCCCTTCAGGGATGATCAGCGATGACCGCTGTAGATCGTGATCTACAGCGGTCATCGCTGATCGAAAGGGCGCCCCGCCCGGAAACACCAAGGGCCTCCCGCGCCGCCCATGATGCATCCCGCAACGGCCGAACCGCACGGTTCCGCCAGCCGCTGTCCTCTGGTTCAAGTAGGCCCCTGAGTGGTTTTCCCGATGCTCCGGCTCTGGACACACGAAAAGATGGAGGAAGTGCAGTCGGCAACAAGCCTTGCGGCCATTTCCGGCAAAGCGGGTGGTCGAGCACAGATCCTCACTCGGAGAGGATAAAACCTTTTCTCCCAGGGAGCCCAGATGTCTGACCCAACAGTACCGCCGGTCCCCCAGAAGATCGACAAGAACCTTCTGCTCTCAACAGGCGAAGCATACTCCGCAGTCATGCATTCAAAGCACATCACGTCCCCAGAAACCTATGGCCACTTCAATGCAACGCTACGGAAAATTCACGCGGCGGCAGATTCCATCAGGGGAGCGGTACGATCCGGCATCAGCACAAGCGACCTGCACTGGAAGATGGAAAGGATATTGAAATTCGACGCGGCTTTCTTCAACAGCTCCTTCGAGCCTGAGCCCACCGACGAAACAGTCAGGAACCGGGCGGACACCGTGGCGAAAGGCCTGCACGTCGAACGCGGCCTGGCTGAAATAGCAGCCGACGCGGAAAAGGTCGCCGATGGCATGCGGCCAATTATGGTCAAGGTTGCAGGAAAAGCCGAGCGTCGCAGCGAGAAGCTGGCGACCGGCGGACTCATGGATAAGCTTTCCAGTCTCTCCATGAGAAATCTGGGAGCTTTCGAAAAGAACTTAAGGATGGCTGGTAACGACCCGATCGAGAAGATCGCCGCCCTGGGGTTCGCCGTCCGCGACAGCAAGAGCTTGAGGAAGTCCTTCGCCGGCATCTTCAAGAACGATCCCGAAGGAGGGAAGGCTGTCGAGGAACTTGACAGGGGAGTTGCAGAGGCAACAGCAGTGGCAAGGGCGGAGCAGCAGAAGGACCGGAAGGTGAACCTACGGGAGGACCAGCCTGCACCGGAGAAGCAACGCTCGTCCCTCGGGGCGAGCGGCCAGGCAGTCCCGCCAGTCGGCGCAGGCAGCCCCCGAGAAGAACACCCGGGCGTCACGTCGACCACAAGCTCGCACGAGCAGGAGGCTCCCGTCCCCCATGCCGAACCGCCCGCCGGGCCCGGAAAGTCCGAACCGCGAAACAAGGAGCTCCGTTTCACCGAAGCATTCGATCCCCCGCAGAAGATGACACTGCCCAGGGAGAAGGGGAATCTGGGGAAGCTGAAGACCCCGTTGGTGCGGCACCCCAGCTTCCTCAACAGCAGCACGGCCAATCTCGGGAAGCTGCCGACGAAGCCCGGGCCCGGGCAACAGCGGTCCACCTCGGTCACCCATAAACCGCGGCGACCGGAGCACGGATCAGGTGGCTCTACCTTCTGAGCTGGGTTAATCGAGCCAGTCGTATGGTTGGGTCGCCCGGGGGTGCTGGGTGTGGCTATCAGGCGGCTGCCGACTCATGGCTGACATGGCTACTGGCGCGCACAGCGCCAGTAGTTCGGCTCGTACTTCGCCAGATAGGTTGGCGGAGCTCCGCTGTCGACAATCCGCCAATATGTCGAGCAGCAGAACCGGCCCTCTGAGCTGAGGTCCACAGTGCGGAGGGCGCACCGGGCAGGGCCAAAGCAACACTCAGAATCGCTTTACCACCAAGCTGAGACCGGCGCACCGCGATCAGTCGCGGATCCAGTCCTGCATAGCCGACGCTCGCGGATCAGCGGGCCATGACGGGCACGACCCCCAGTGCCGCGATGACGGCCACGATCACCGATTGCGCAGCCGTCCAGAGCCGACCACCGCGCCGGGGTAGCAGGCAGGCAGTCGTGGCCGCCAACAGGGTGAGCATGATGCACGCCGGCTCCAGAGCGGGGAGACGGGCCGAGACCGCTGCCGGAAGGTGCGGCAGCCCCAGTATCTGCCGCACGAACCGCGCTGCGTCCTGGAAGGCGAACTGCAGAGCCCACATGGCTACGTTGAGCAGGATGCTCCACAACGCCCAACGGACGGCTGTGGAGGCGGTGGCTTCCCCGTCTGATCCGTAAGACCAACCGGAGACCCCAGCTGACCGGTGGGCGGGCGGGCGGGCGGCTCGGGCGGCCTGTTCGGGTATGTACGGCAGCAGACTGTTCATACCTTGAGAGACAGGGGCCATCCCACGTGGTGATGCCGATGACGGGTATGCGCCATCGCGGGGCCGGAATCAAACGGCGTCGCGACCTCGGCGTGCCTCTGCTTCGCCGCAGGGCGTGAGCGCCGGGTAGGCCGAGGGGCGCCATTCGTGCGGGCCCGGCTGTTGGCAACTTCCACAGCCGCCGCCCCGCAGCCGCCCGCTCACCCATTCGTGTCTGCGGGCAGTTGAGCAGGTGCGGCGGCAGCGCCATGGGCAACGTCGCCGCACGCTCGGCCGCCACTCTCGCCAGGGGCGCCGCCGCAAGGGCCATGAGGGCGGACCGGTGCGCTGTGACCGCTTCGGGCGGTCTTCGGCCGGGCCTAAGGTGCCATGCCACCGTTCGCGCCGCTTCCGCCTCGGGCATCGCAGGCCGGTTGCCTGGGGCCGGCGGATCCAACACGCCATCACCTGGCAGAAGCCGCTTGACATCCTCCCCGTGCTAGAGCGCGGGGATTTCGGCCGCGCCGTCGGCACGGGGCTTGCGCCCTGTATCGCCGGCGTTCCGGTGGGTTCCCCGTTCAACGGGCCGTGCCCGGCGTGGGATTGCCACGCCGGGTCTGACCGGCCCTCCGGGGGCATTCAGCCTGTCCGCTTGCCCGGCGGCCAGGATGTTTCGAGCAGCGTTGAGGTCACGGTCATGTAGCACCCCACACGCACCACACACCCATGTGCGGACCGCCAGGGGCTTGGGGCCCTCATGGTGCCCGCAGTCCGAGCAGAGCTGGGAGGAGGGGAAAGAGCGGTGCACGATCCCGACACACCGCCCATAGTGGAGTGCCTTCTCCTCCAGCATGCGGCGGAAGGTAAACCATCCGGCGTCGTGCACGGACTTGGCCAGGCGGCCACGCCCCAGGCCGCGCACGTTCAGGTCTTCCAGGTAGATCGCTTGATTCTCGCGAATGATCCTGGTCGTCCTCTTATGCAACCAGTCCTTGCGGGTGTCGGCCACCTTGGCATGCGCCTTGGCGACCTTGACACGGGCCTTGGCCCGGTTCTTCGACCCCTTGGCCTTGCGGGACAACTCCCGCTGCGCGGCCTTCAACCGCTTCTCCGCCTTGCGCAGGATCCGGGGGTTGTCGATCACCGTGCCGTCCGACAGCACGGCGTAGGTGGTCAAGCCCAGGTCGATCCGGACCTCGGCATCGGGTGAGCCGTCTCCTGGGGCGGTCGTGCGGGGCGCAGCGGGGTGGCCCGGTGGGGGCATGGTCTGGTCGGTGGGCGGCCGCGACGGTGAGGCAAGGTCACGTCCGTGACGGGGGCAACTCTGGCTGGGCCGTTCAGGGCACGGGCCGTCATATCCCGCTGCCAAGGCACTTACTGCTAGCGGAATCATTCCTGCGGTGCGAGCGCAAGCCCGCCGGACGGGTGCGTCGCCGCGTGGGCCGTGGTCCGTGGAAACGGGGTCTGCGGGGCAGTTGGTCACTCTCGCCCGGGTGGTGGAACGGCAGACACCGGGAGCTTAAACCTCCCTGGCCTACGGGCCGTGCGGGTTCGAATCCCGCTCCGGGCACCTCGTGCGTGCGGCGGTAAACGGCGGCTCGGTGAGCCCCCTGTCTTTGGGAGGTGTTCGGTCACGGTCACGGCGAAGGAGGGCAAAACCATGCGGGTGTGGCGTCGAATGGCAGGTCTGGCCGCAGGCTGCGGGCTTGTGCTGCTCATGGGCTCACGCCCGTTGCCGAGTGCTCTGTTGGGCGTGTCGGAGCCTCGGGCGCCGTTGGTGACATCGTGGCAGGTGGGTAGCTGTCACCAGTTGGAGCAGCCGGAGCTGCTGGGTCCATCGGTGGGGTCGGACACGTCTCTGCCTGTGCCGTGCGAGCAGGCTCACCAGAGCGAGACCTTCGCCACCGCTTCGCTGACCGGTGCGATCGCGCGGGAGGCCGAGCGGCCCGATCCCGTACAGTTGCGGCCCTTGTCCGCGCAGTTGTGCTCGCGTGACGCCCTGAACCGGTACCTGGGGTCGGGTCCCTACGATGGAGTCACCGCGATCGACGTCGTGGTGTTCTTCCCCACGGTGGCCGAGTGGCGCGCGGGTATGCGCACTGCGCGGTGCGACGCGCTTCCTCAGCCGGTCGACGGCGCGGCTGTGCCGAGCATCTCGGAGCCGGTACACAACGTGCTCGACGTGGCCGACGGCGCGCGTTTTCGCCGGTGCCGGGTCGGTGACGTGGAAACGACGTGCGATCGCAATCATTCGCGCGAGTTCATTCCTCCGTGGCTGGGTTTCAGCCGTGCCCAACTCGCCCAAGGGCCGCAACGCGTCCAGGCCGCGGGCACGGCGGTGTGCACCGCTCAGGCCGAGCGATACATGGGCTCCGCCCTGTCCGAGCACCCGGACCTCATCCTGGAGGTCGACACGCCCCACGGCGTTGCGGACAGCGAGAGCACCATCGGTTCGTGCTGGGTCGGGCCGGCGAAGCAGACCACGCTGGTGACCGGCAGTGTGCACGGCTTTGCCGAGGAGAAGCCTGCCGCCCCGACCGACGATCCGACTGCCCCCGAGCAGCCCGTTGACGGGCAGGCGGGCTGATGGCCAGTGGCTCGGTAAAGGGCCCACAGGTGCCTATCGGTGCCTCCCGGGTCGCGATCGTTGCCTGGGCCGGGTGGCGACGCGGTGATGGCAACCCATCGCCGGACGGGGCGGGCGGGACGGCAAGACGATGGGCGACGCACGCGGTATCGACCGAGAGGAACCGGTGACGATCAATGTCTGAAGAGCGCGTGCAACCGGCGACTGCGCCAGAGCCGCAGTCCGGCGCGACTACCACGCGGTGGGTGCCTCGCCTGCCCCGGATGGGGATCCCGCTCCCCCGGACGGGGATCCCCCTGCCCCGGGTGCCGGCGATGCGGTGGCAGGTGGCTCGTGCGGCGGCGGCGACAGCTGGGTTCTGGGGCGTGGCCATGGTGGCGCGACTGTTCATCGGCGGAGCGGTTGGCCGCGGCGACGACGGTAGTGGCCATGGGCTGATGTGCTCCCTGAACCTGGCGCCCCGCCGGGCCCTGCCCGACCCGTCGGCCTACTTCGCCCCGCGTTTCGGTGCTTTCCGTTGGGCGGGCGAGGCATGTGCCGGGGTAGGTGGTGACCGCCCGTATCCCAGTTCGCAGCATCTCCTGCTGGTGGTGGCCAAGCAGTTCACCGCGTTGCTCGGTCGGCCAGGCGAACTGGATCTGCGGGTGCTGGCGCTGCTGTGCTGCTGTGCTTTCGCGGTGCTGATCGGCCTGCTCGTCTGTGTACTGCCGTTCCATGTGAGGATGCGCGTGGCGGTGGCGTCCATGGTGGCGTTGGCGACCATGGACTCCGCGATCGCCCCCTTCTTCGACTCCCCCAGCGCGCAGCCGGCCGTCATCGTGGGGATGCTGGGCCTGTTGTGCGCCCTGCTGCGACTGGCCCGGCGCGAGTACGCGACGGTCGGCGGCCTGCTCACGGTGAGTGCGGTGGCCCTGTGGACACTGGCGGCCACGCGGCAGTCCCCGGCGCTGCTGGTGGGTGTGGTGGTGGTGATGCTGTGGCGTGGGGTGCGCCTGTCGCACCCACGGCTTGTGCGTCAGGACCATGACGAGGCCGGTTGCGATGGTCGCCATGCTGTGTCGGTACTGCGTGGTGTGGCTTCCCGCGTGCCGGCTCTGGTGCTGTGTGCCGCCTTGGCGGCCGCGGTGGTGGGGTTCGAGCGCCAGCAGTCGCACGCCGATCTGGGGACGAGCGCATACCGGCAGGTCTTTATGGAGATCCTTCCCTCCGCTCCCAGCCCGCCAAGCGCGCTGAAGAGCCTGGGGGGGGACCCCTCGCTGGCCGGCTACGCAGGCGTCCCGCTCGCCTATGTCGCGGGGGCACCGGGCTACGCCGCACTGAGCCACCACGTCGACCTGCCGCGGATCGCGCAGTACTACGCGCTGCATCCCAAGCAACTGGTCAAGCTTGCCGACCGCTCGCTGGCGAGGCTGACCCAGCCCGACCCCGATGCAGTGGGCAATTATCCCCTTGGGCACGGTAACCCGCACGAACAGGAGGACCGGCTCCCGTTCGTCGCGCTGGCGCTGTCGCTGACCACGCCGGTTCGCTGGCTCGTCTACGCCCCGTTGTGGTTGGGATCGGCTTTCCTGGGTCTGCGCATCATGCGCTCCAGGCGCCTGGACGCCGGCGGGCGCGGCCTGGGGGCAGCGCTCTTCGCCACCGCCGCAGCCGCGGTCGGCCACTTCTGCGCGGTCATCCTCACCGACGGCGCCAGCGGCCCCTTCCAGGAGACGGTTCCCACCGTGTACTGCACCCTTCTGCTCATCCCGCTGCTGTTCGCCACTCTCGGTCTCGTGGGCGACAACGTTCCTCCGCGTCCCCAAGACGACGACCGGGGCCAGGGTGCCGGCCAGGCAGTTCGCGTTGAGCAGCGGCCGGTGGACACTCCCCGTTCTCGGGTGGGCACGCGTGCGGGGACACCCGAGACAGCAGGCGGCGCTCGGGTGTCCCCGCCGTCATAGCGGGAACACCCGCCCCCTGCTCATGGCAGCAGGTGAAATGACGATCCGTCACCCACCTTGCCCACAAACGGCGGTGGTTGCGTCATTGACCCCCCTCTGAGCGCTCTCCCCGAGCAGTAGTTCCACTTCTTTCCCGAAAGGCACACATCATGATGAAATCCATCCAGCGGGGCCTGGCAGCGATCGGCGCCACCGGTGCTATCGCGGCCGGTCTGGTGCTGGGCATGGCGGGCAACGCGTCGGCCACCACCGGCGACTGGGGGTGGGGTACCCCTGGGGGGACCATCTTCCAGCCGGGCACGACGACCTTCACCGGGACGTACCCCAGCTCCGCCCTCTCCATCAGCTGCTTCAGCAGCAACGGGTGCCAGTACGACCCGACGATGGTGATCGTCGGTACCCCGCTGAACGGCGCCACCCTGGGGCCGGTGGGCCAGACTTCATCGCTCGTGGCCCTCCAGAACAACGGGACCCCGATCGGCCCGGTCGGCACCTGCACCATCACCAGCTCGACCCAGGTGGTGTGCTCGCCCACCAGCACCGGAAGCATCTCCGATGGTCAGCTGCTGTCCATGACCGGCTCCGCGACCCTGACGGTGCCCAGCAACCTGCCCAACGGCACCCCGGTGTACGAGACCTCGTGGCGCGACGACGGTGGGATGACCGGTAACTACGACGGCAACGACAGCAACATCGCCACCGTGATCAGCCCGGCCGGCGCGCCGATCATCGACCCGGCGGTGGGCGCTGGCACCACTGCGGCGGCCGGCGTCGGTGTCGGCGGCCTGGCGCTGCTTCGCCGCCGTCGCGCCTCCCGGGGCTGACCTGGGCGTTCACCACAGCCGTGCCACGTCAAGTCGCACCCCTTAGCGGACTCCTGACGCGGCACACGCCATGCAGCTGGGGCGGGGCTTTCTCGAAAAGCTCCGCCCCAGCCGTCCTTGGAGGTTCACGATGGAGCTGCGCGGTCGGGTCTGGGGAGCTACCGCACTCGAGCAAGGCGGTCATTACCCGTGTGACGGCCTCGTGCCGACCCCCTACGAGGGCTGGACGCGCGCCGTGAGTATCGGGGCCCCCACCGTGGTGGTCTTCCACTGGGTCCAACAGCTGACACTCGCCCCCTACAACCGCGGCCGGGCCAACTCCCCTCTGCGCAGGGGACCGCGACGTCTCAAGGTCGGCCTGGCAGCGCTGGTCCTGCGGCGCGACTTCTGGGTCTTGGACACCGCCGGCCCCACAGATGTCCAGCAAGTCACCGCCCTGCTCCCCGAGCCCACATGCAGCCGCTACGGCCGCATGGCGATCACCTGCACGGTCCAGCCCCAGGACGAGACCGCCCGCCTCGTCATCAAGTTCGACATCGAGAAGAAGGACGGGCTGCAGCACACCGTCTTCAGGCAGCTGCTGGCATGGGGCGACCTACTCGTGATGCGCAGGCAGCTGCTGAGGCTGAGGCGACTCGCCGAGCGGGATGCGGCACTGTGGCGCTCAGGCATGTGATGCCCTGGCACGGCCCGAGACTGCTTCACACCTCCTGCTTTCCCACAGCAAGGACGCCCCCGTCTGGAGAGATGATGCGCCGCCTGCGCCGGGCCCGGCTCGTGAGCCGAGCAATCCTTCGGTGCATCCGCCGGCTTTGGCCGCACACCGCCGTACCGCACCAGCCAGGTGCCAACAGGATCCGCGCGCGCTGGGCAAGCGCTCCGAACCCTCACGACGACCTGCGCAGCGACGGCAAAGCCCAGGTGCCGCAGAGCAGCCCCAGGCTGATCCACCACGACGGACGGCTCGCCGAGCTGCGTGACGACCTCCTGTCCGCGGATGTCTTCGTGCGCAACTTCGCCGAAGTCGCCGACGTCCTGGCCACCGCCGGGCTGCGCTTCGCGCCGATGCCTGGGCAGGACTGCCGGATCTGCGCCGTGATCGCCCCGGGACAGCGCACCAGGGTCCTGGCAGCTCTCGCGAAAGCCTTCGCCGGGCAACCGGTCTACGCCGACCTCCTCGGACACGACGTCACCTTGGGCACCTCACTGGCCGAGCACCTGCCACAAGCCGTACGCGCCCTGGAGTCCCCGCCCACCCACCAGTCGTTGCCGGAGCTCGGCAACACAGCGCCGCCCGCACCCGCGGTGAAGGTGAAGGGCGTTCGAATCTACCGCCCGGTGGTAACAGGAAGACGCACCCTGGGCTACGGACCGGAGCACGGCTGCGATCTGGATTTTTGGGACTCGGCCACGCCTTCGCTCGGAGCCATCGCCGCCATCCATGAGCCGCCGTTCGGCTGGTGGCTGCCGTCCCTGGCATCGGACAGCACACTGCGCATCGGCGAGCGCGACTACCCGGTGCCGGCAGCATTCACCCAACCCCTGCTGGAAGACGTCACCTTCCCGGTGGACGCGGTAGTCACCTGGGTCGACGACACCGACCAGACCTGGCGCCAGCGCCACAGCCTGGCCCAGGCTCAGGCCCAGCTGTCCGGACACCCACCCTGCGGGGCCCGCGAGGAGCGTTTCCGCAACCGCGACGAGCTGCGCTACTGCCTGCGCTCGATCGCGATGTACGCCCCGTGGATTCGGCACATCTACCTGGTCACCGACGATCAGCGACCGACCTGGCTGCAGGCCGAACGCCCAGGGCTCACCGTGGTCTCGCACCGCGAGATCTTCCAGGACCCCACGGCGCTTCCGGTCTTCAACTCGCACGCGATCGAGTCACAGCTGCACCGCATCGCAGGCCTGGGCGAACACTTCCTCTACTTCAACGACGACGTGTTCTTGGGACGCCCGGTCAAGCCTGAGCAGTTCTTCCAAGGAAACGGCGTGCCGCTGGTGAACCTCGACTCCCGCATCATTCCGCCAGGTCCAGCCACACCGGAGGACGACAACTACGTGGCTGTGCTGAAGAACACCAGGGCTCTAGTGGAGCGCGAGTTCGGCCGCTCGACCAGCCGCGCCTTGAGCCACTCCGCCCATCCTCTGCTGCGCAGCCTGCTGGCAGCGACCGCGGATTCCTTCGCAGCCGAGCTGGTCCAGACCACCCGTTCGGTCTTCCGCTCGCCCAGCGACCTGGCTCCGATCACCCTGGCGGTCAGCTGCGGCTTCCTCGCCCGCCAGGTCGCCTGGGGCGAGGTCCGTCACCGGCACGTCAACGTGGACTGTTCCACGAACATTGACCACTTGTCCGGCTTGCTCAAGGCACGGGACATGGACACCTTCTGTCTCAACGACGGCACCGTGCAAAAAGCGCTGCGGGCCCAGCAGGACGAGATGGTTGCCACCTTTCTGGAGGACTACTTCCCGGTCCCCGGGCCTTTCGAGCAAGACCGGCCCACGCCTCCCCCACAGCCCGGGGGCTTGGTCGAACGGGGCAGGTGACGCATGGGAAAACCAGCAACTGGCGAAGCCCGCAGGGCCAGTGGCCGCTGAAGCACCCAAGCTCACCAGCTACCGGATAGGTGGCGGGTTGAGGCCCAGAGCGGTGGCCGCCACGGCGACCTCGCCGACGCCGGCCGGCTGCCCGACCAGGAACTCGTCGACGCCGACTACGTGAGTGTCGACCACATCCTGGCCGCCCGGGCACTGCACGAAGTCGAGCGGATCGGCCCGCTGCCTCCGGACTCCGCCTGGCAGGCCCACGGCCCCGAGGACTTCGACCTCACCCGCTTCACCATCGACTGGGAGCATCAGAACGTCATCTGCCCCAACGGAGCTGCCAGCCGCAACTGGAGGGACGCCAGCAGCGCCGACGGCCTGCCAATCGTCCAGGTGCCGTCAAAATGCCCGACTGCGGGCCCTGCCCCGACCGGCCCTGGTGCACCCGCCACCAACGCCCGAGGCCTGACCTTCCGGGACCAGCCACAGTTCGAGGCCCAGCGTCGCATCCGCGAAGAACAGGCCACCGAGGCCTGGCGCGATCAGTACGCCACCCGCTCCGGCGTCGAGGGCACCATGGCGCAGGCCTCCCACCGCTGCGACGTCCACCACGCCCGCTACCGAGGTCTGGCCAAGGTCCACCTGCAGCACGTCCTCACCGCGATGGCCCTCAACCTCGTCCGCGTAGACGCCTGGCTCACCGGAACCCCACCCGGCAGCAGTTGGACCTCGCGACTCACCGAACTGCGCCAGTCACTCGCCCTCGCTGTGTGAATTGGCCAGCAGAGCCCTCAGCGGGGGTACTTCAAGCGGCGCGTCGCCCGTAACATCGGGCTGCTGCACACCCACGCAGGGGCACCCAAAGCCGCACGGCGAGCGCTGCAAGTGACGAACCAGCAACGCCATGTAGCCAGCCTGGCAAACCGGCATGTACGCTGCGCTCGTTGCCGTGGGCGGAACAAAGGCGGGGGTCCGGTCGCCTTCCGTGGGGGAATCACGACCGGACCCGGACGCGTACCGCCCGGCTCGACCGCTGCCTCGTGGGGGAGACGGCGACAGAGCCGATCGATCCGGCGGCACGGTCCGGCCGTCGTCTCGTGGGGAGCGCGGCCGGACCACCACTTGCTATCTGCTGTCATACCCGCAGGCGTGGGAGTCCCTGCATGCCCCAAGCCTCAATCAGATAACCATTTTCCCAAGCCGGGACAGGGCGGAGCGCACCTGACCAAGCTGTACAACCAGTCCGATCCCTCTCCTGGAAAGCCGCCCGTGGACAGATGCCTGGCCGCAGCAGGTCAGGCAGAGCAGATCCCCCGCTTGTAGTCGACCGTCGCAGCCGCCTGGGAGTACTGCCACTGGGGCGTGAGGAGCACGGCGTCGAGCTGGGAGGCCGCTGCCGGAGCCTCCACGATGTAGCCGAAGTCCTGCAGCCAGACCGGGTAGAGGTTCTTGGAGCCGATGTAGAAGGCCGAACTGTCCACGGATACAAGCTTGGTGTGCAGAGCGTAGGAGTGACCGTCGGCCCAGGTGGGATCCGCAGCCGCGCGCAGCGGAGCGAGCTGCAGGTTCTGACACATCGCCGCGTTCGCACTCGACGCGTGAGCGGTGATGGCGGTCAGCCGGTTGCGCAGCAGGTCGGTGATCTCGGTCAGCGACTTCATGTTGGAGTACCCGCTGCCGAAGCTGCCGCCGGAGTCCGGGGTGCTGACGACGATGCGGACCTTCACCCCAGCGGCGAGCTTGGCGGCGAGCAGGTCGTAGAGGCGGATGTCGTAGCGAGGCAAAGGCGGGCAGAGGCCGTTGAGGTCCTGCTGGGAGATCTCGATGTGACTCGTGGCGCTTGCGATCAGCGCGCGCAGGGCGCTCTCCTCGGGGTTGACCGTTTCGTAGTCGCGGTCCTGGTTGGTGTTGTCGTGCAAGGTGATCGGGCCGCACCTACTGTCGGTGGCGAGCGGCGGGAGCGGGCGGTAGGTAGAGGTCGGGTCGACGTCCTTGATACCGACTCCCAGTCCTCCGATGGCGATCACCGGCACATCGCCTGCGGGTGGAGCGGGAGTCGGATTGCGGTCCTTCTCCAGAGTCGGCTGGCAGGCGGCGCCGTTGGAGGAGGCGAACCAGGCGGCCGAGAAGATTCCCGTGTTCCGGCAGGTCCAGGTCCACAGGGTGTCGAGGTAGGCGCCGGCGGAGGACGCGGCGGGGCCGACCAGCGCGAGGTCAACGTCGGTGACCGGGTGCGCGGTGTTGATGTAGTCACCTGTCCAGCTGTTGATGCCGCCAGTGATGACGCTCCGCCCATCGACCACCAGCAGCTTCGAGTGGTTCCACGACAAGGCGGTCTTCGCGGTGGTCATCGACGCGACGTTGAGCGTGATGCGCGCGGCCGCCCGGCCTAACTTCCTGACCAGCTCATCGCGGTAGGCGGAGGGCAGCACGGTGGCATGGGCGATCGGTGCGGCGCCGACCAGGATGCGGACCTGGAGCGTGCTGCCGGCCTCCGCCGCGGCTTTGAGCCCGGTGACGATCGCGTCCTCGAACGGTCCGTCGGGGAAAGGTGCGAGTGTGGAGACGTCGACCGTGCGGGTCGCATGCGCGATGTTCTCGGTCGTCTTAGCGAGCAGCCGTTGGGTTCCGGGGCGCTGGGAGCAGGTCGCGTCACCCCAGCAGCCGGGGGTCTGCAGCAGCCATCCCGTCGGATCTCCGGCGGTGGTATCGAGGTTGTTGCCCGAGGTACGTTGCCAAGCGGATCCTTCGAGGCCAGGGGAGACTTGATGAAGCGTCTGCTGGATGGCGTCCAGGTGCGGGGTGGTGGAGGAAAAGGAACGCACGGGGCGGGAGACCGAGGCGGAGGCGGGCGTGGCGGCCTGTGCGGCGAGGACCGCGGCCAGGGCCAGGGCGGATGGGGTGAGCGGGCGGAGGCGATGGCCTCGGCGACTGAACATGGCGACGTCCTCTCAGAAATGACGGCTGGTGGGCCTCGTGGGACTGTGGGGCTGGCAGGTCGCCTGGGGCGGCGCACAGTCCGACTCGCCCACCCGCCACGCAGACATTTCCCATAGAATTATCAGACTTGACTGAGGCTTGACCTCTGTCCAGGGAAAACCTGACAAGCTTTAGCACTTGACGGGGCGGCGGATTGACGCCGGCCGCCGATCGGCATTCTGGCATCGGACACTCCACGTCCCGCCTAGCTGCGCCAGGCGCCCGGATGGTAGCTCGAAGGCCGGAACGACAGCGCATCGAGCGTGTCGGGCGCCCCCTCACCATCCCTGTCCGCAGCACATTCAGCGCCACGCCGGCGAAGGGACAACCTGTTTAGCGAGCGTGCGATCGACGGGCGCACCCAGTCCCGTCGGACACCACAGCGAGCACAGCACGCGTCAGCAGTTCGGGTCCGAGGCAGGCTAGTTCGGACATCAGCCCGACCTACGCCCACAAGCACGAGGACCGGGCCAGCAGCTCGCCGCCCCGGCGACGGTCGGGCTCAGCCATAGATGCGGCAGCAGGTGGCCGCTGCCACAATTGCCTGCTTCGAGAGTTGAGCTCACGCCCTCCAACTGAGGCCTGATATTTGGTGACTGAGGGCCAGGCGGTGAAGCCTGGCTCCGCAGCGCGGGACACCTCGGCTCTTCCGGGCGGCAACCGTCCCCCGCTTTCTCTGAGCATCACCGAGTGGCAGATCCGGAGACAGCTGCCTGGCGGAACCCGCCTTGCTGTCAAGGCTCCGCAGGAGAAGCAGGCGCGCGCCCAGGTACGCCGGTCGACCAGCGGCATCGGGGCTGGACGCACGAGGAGGGGCTCGACCGGCCCTCGCAGCCGCGCTGAGCTGGGACGGATGAGTCGAGAAACGTAACGACCCATGGGCCAAAATACGTCATCGTGAGCAGCATTGACCTAGACTCGGTGGCCGAACCAGCAGCTCGGGCAGCCAGTGAAGCGCATAAAAACAATTTGGTAACTACTCATCATACGTCACCTCCGTTATGAATTTTTACGCACCAAGTCAGCAATGCCGCGTGATTGCACCTATCGAGAGGGCCAGGAATGCCTGATGGGCACGCCGGATTGGGGGCGTGATAAGCACTCCTGATCCGGACCCTTGTGGAGCTGAGCATGGAACGAGGTCATTCGCCCGCAACCCGGCTGGCGTTCGCCCTGGAGCGCCTGGACGCCACAGCAGCTCTGCTTGACACCCTCGACGAACAGATCCACCGCGCTGAGGCCGAACTCAGGCAGCCCTCGCCTCAAACCGCAGCCGCCCCCACAGCCCTGCAGCGCCTCAACGACCTTAACGAATGGCACATCCTACGCCGACGCCTGTCCAATACCTACGCCAAACAGGCGTACGAAGCGCTGGTGAGCTGCCTGGATGCAGGCCAAGGGCCGCACGCGTCGGCCGTACGAGGAGGCGGCCCGATGGGCTTCTGGTTTCAGCCGCCGTCACTTGGCACCGGGCTCCGCGAGGACGAAGTGCGCATCGAGGCGGCCCGACAGCGCGTGCTCGAGGCGCTCCAAGCAGCGCAGGCCCCCGCTGCTTCATCACCTGCCTGCCCCTCATCATCCGACAGCCAGGACGCGGCACAGGAGCTGGCATGGCAGCTGCCCGACCGTCTCCGCCGGTACGCGGAGACCATTCGGGCCGTCTTGACGGGCCTCCAGAAGGCACCGTAGCGGCGACGGGGCGTGCGGGGAGACGTCCGTGGGCACAAGGCAGGGACGCAGGTCCGAGCGTGGGACACCCAGCCCGCCTTCGATCCGGTCGCCCTCGGCAGCGGCCCGCCCATGCTGCTTGAACGAAACCGGGCGAGCGTGAGGCACCCACGGCCCGGGATCGGGCGGACCCTCTGGTCCGGTGCACTTCCTCCACGACCCGGCTCGGCCGTGTCACCCTGACGCCGGGTCCGTTTTGCCCGGGCCGACGCTCTGAACAGCCCCTCTACCCGGCCCCGAGCACCTCTGTGAGTGCGTTGACGGGATGGCGGTGTGGTGCGCCACGCCGTCTCAGCGTGCGTGGTAAACGCGCACAATACACACGCGCTCGTCACACGGATACACGGGATGCGACGCGATCAGGCGCGGACGGATCGCATCTCCCAGGCGGGCGCGTCCGGACCCGTGCCAGCCAAGCATGTCAGTGTCGGGCCCGGCAGGGCACCCAGGCGGGTCGAGGCGGTGTGCGACAAGTCAAGCGCCTGGCGGACCGGGGCTGGCCGTGGAGCAACCTCAGCATCGGCGCACTCCGCCTCGCAGGCGCCCACGGCATCGCTCCCGCCCTGCGACACGACACCAGAGACCCGCAGCGACCACTCGCCATACGCGGGCTCAGGTGCTCGCAGACCGGACATCCCGCAACTTGCCGAGCCCTGGGAGCCATGCGCCACCAGCTCTTACGACGAAAGACTGTGGGCATGCACCCACCAAAGCCTACGCCACAGCGGACCGTAAGCGAGTAGACACCACCGCAGCAGATTACAGATATTGATGGCTGCCCATATCCGACAAGGAAGTTGAAGCATGTGAATAAGCCTCAGGTGGCTGACTTAGTCCAGTTCGCCCGCGATCACTCACCGTTCTACCAAGCACTGTATGCCGACATTCCAGTGGGCATCGACGACCTCGCTGCCCTGCCCCTGATCGACCACGCGACGTTCTGGGCCGCCCACGGGCCGCAGCACAGCCAGGTCCTGACGGCACCGCATACCGACGGGATCGTGTTCAAGACCGGCGGGACCACCGGGGCACCACGAGTGTCGCTCTACACCCGAACGGAGTGGCGCCAGATGAGCCGCCGGTTCGCCAAAGGGCTACCCGCCACCGGACTGCGCGCCGGCGACCGTGTGGCAAACCTCTTCTACGCGGGAGAGCTCTACTCCAGCTTCGTATTCACTCTGAACCTCCTCCAGGAGGCGTCACTGCCCACCGTCCAGTTGCCGATCGGCGGTGCCGCCCCTGTGCAGGCCACGGTTGCCGCCCTGCGGGACTTCGATGCCACCGTGCTCGCCGCGCCCCCCACCTCCCTGCACCGCCTGGCCCGGCATGTCACACAGACCGTCGGCACACTGCCGAGGATCCGTCTGCTGCTCTTCAGTGGCGAGGCCTTCTACGACGACCAGCTCACCCTGCTGGCCCAGGCCTTTCCCGGAGCCGTTGTCCGCTCGATCGGGTACGCGAGCGTGGACGCCGGCATCTTGGCCGGCCCTGTGGCCCGGGAGAACGACACCCGAGTCCACCAGGTCTTCGGCCCTGACAAGGTAGTGGAGCTGCTGGACACCGAGACCGGCGAGCCGATCGAGGAGCCGGGCCGGAGCGGGCGGGTGGTGGCCACCGACCTGGTGCGGCGCCTGATGCCGATCATCCGCTACCCCGTCGGCGACCTGGCCCAGTGGGTGGACTACCCCCGGCGCCGACTGCGACTGCTGGGACGCGCTGAAGAGGGAGCACGGGTGGGCCCGGTCACGCTGTACCTGGATGACTTGCGCACCCTGGTGAAAGAGAGCGACGTGCAAGGGCGCGTCAGCGAGGTGCAGGTGGTCCTGCGCCACCGCGAGGCCCGCGACGAACTCGTGCTGCGCCTGGCCCACACGGCCAAAATGGTAGAGCTGGCCGTGGCAGCGCAGCAGGCGCGCCGCGCTATCGAGAACGCCCTCGCCAGGCGTCTCGCCGTGGAGAGGCCGATGTTCACCGATCACGTGGAGCGCGGCGTCATCCACCCGTTGGCGGTGGAGTGGGTGAGCCTCGAGGAGTTGGCGGTCAATGCACGCACCGGCAAACTCGTCCGGCTCGTAGACGAGCGCGGGCACTGACGCCGCGTCACGCAACGATGGCCGCGTGCGCGGTGAGTGACACAGCATACGGACCCGTAGGCCATAGCAGCTGGCCGACGCCCACGGCCCGGGCGTCGGCCAGCTTCAGGACACTGCAGGCCTCATTCCGCTACACGATTCTCGCTCCGACCGCCCACCCATGCGCGCCGGTAGTGCTTGACATGCTGGTGGGCGACCTTGACCACCTCATGCCAGAACGGGACCGCGGTCAGATAGGTACCCAGCGCCGCCAGAACGCCGAAGGCCGCATCCACGCTCTTGCGCCCCTCCTTGGCCCAATAGACGTCTTCGAGGTCGAGCAGCAGAGCGAACTCGTCCACGATCAGCGCCGCACCGGCTCCGTAGGCCCCGGCCACCAGTGGATGACGAATCGCTCGTTCGTCGCCGCGCACCGCCACCAGCCCGACCCCGGACAGGACGCCGATACCGAAGTTGTAGTGGTGCAGATGCTTGGTCCCGACCGAGACGTTGCCCCAGGGCAGCCACCCCCCGCGAATGCCGTGCGTGATCACCCGCGTGATGGCGAACGTCGTGCCGAAAGCGCTCCAGGTCACCAGTAGCGACTGCTTGGTGGGCGACAAGTGCTTCTCTGCCGCCAGCCGCCATCGACGGACCAGCTCGAATATGTCCACAATTTCCACTTCATACTGAACCAGTTGGTCTCGCGAAGCAGTCATCGGTTACCTACCAGCCGCCTCGGCCCGGTTGGGCCTTGTCCTACGGTCGCCGCAGAGTTCGCGTCGCCCGTCCTGCCCACTGCTGTTGCGCATCACATCCGCGACCCGAGCAGGTTTGCTGTCCTGTGGCCGGTCCGCTGTGGCCTCGTGCTCCGGGCAGCCCCTCGGATCTGGGCTCTGGCCGCTGTGCCCTGGACTCGACTGAGAAGCTCCTTCCACGTCAGAGCCCGGCCATGAGACCATAGGAGGAGCGTGCGAGGCGTCGGGGAGAACACGCAGGGGCCTGCGGATCACGGCGAACGCCTCGTAGCCGCGGGTCAGGCGGCGGCGAGTCATGAGCCAGCGGGGTGCGTTCGACGACCGAGCGTCGGGGGCTGGCCAGTGAACGCTCAGCGGTTGCGTTCGCGCCGGTCCAGGACCTCGCGCAGCTTGCCGCTGCCCGCCGTGCGCTCGAAGGCCGCGGCCGGCACTAGCTCGACGCGCAGCTCCACCAGCTGGTCCCGCTCGACTGCCGCCGCGAGCTCGGCGTAGCCGTCCAGGAACGCGCGGGCTGCCGCGTCGGCGGTGAACTCCGAACCGTCCACGACCTCCAGACGTACCATCAGTGACTCGTTGGCGGCCCCGTCCTCTTCCAGCACGAGCTGCAACGCCCCCCGGTGGCCCAGTGCCTCCTCGGCCACCGTCGTGAAGCGGCGGTAGTTGAGGAAGTGGCTGCCGCTGCGGAAGATGTCGCCGAACCGTCCCAGCAGCTCGAAGCGCGGGGTGCGGCGCCCGCACGCGCAGTCTCCTGGCAACCAGCGGCCCAGGTCGCCGATCTCGTAGCGGTCCAGCCGCTGGCCGCGTCGGGTGTGTGCGGTGAAGACCAGCCGGCCCGCCTCGCCGGCCGCGGCCGGCCGGTCCTCGTCCAGGTCGAGGATCTCCAGCGTCTGCAGCCCGCTGAACAGGTGGTGCGCCCGGGTCGGGGCGTGTACGCACTGGTAGCCGAGCGGCCCCGCGTCCACGCTGCCGTAGGCCGCCGAGCGGATCAGTTCGACCCCGAACTCCGCGCGCAGCCAGTCCTGTTGAGCCTTGGGGAAGTGCTCGCCGCCGAAGAAGACCTTGCGCACGCCCCGGTAGGCGCGAAGCTCCACCGCGCCCTCGGTGAAGACCCGCAGCAGATAGTTCGGCATGCCGAAGAGGGTGTCTACCCGGTGCTCGACGATCGAGCGGGCGACCAACGCGTGGTCGTCCTGGGCCGCCATCGGGAACTGCACGGCCTGCAGGGTCTCCAGGACCGAGTAGAAGCTGAGGAACCCGCCGTAGAGCAACCCGCCGAAGAACAGGTTCATCGCCCGGTCGGTGCGCGGCTCGAAGCCCGCCGCCAGCAGGCCCTCGGCGCCCGAGCGCATGTGCTCGTGGTAGTCGTCCCAGGCGAAGGCGGAGAGCTTGGGCGCGCCGGAGCTGCCGCCGCTGCGGAAGAACACCTCGGCCCGGCTCAGGTCACCCTGCAGCTGCTCGAACTCGGTCTTGGCGGTCACTGCGACCTGCGGCGGGGTCAGCTCGCGGGCGCCGACCAGGTCGTCCAGGCAGGCGTCGGTGGTGAACCGCTCGTCCAACTGGACGTCCACCCGGCGGCTGTAGCGCTGCAGCGCGTAGACGCCGTCGTGCGGCTCGCCGTTGTAGGAGCTCAGCATCTGGCCGGGGACGGTGACCCGCTGGGCGCCGGCCGCAAGCACCTGGCCGGCCAGCACGGCGGTGTCGGCCCGTTCGGCGCCGATGCCCACGGTCTGCAGGTAGCGGCGCATCGGGCGCAGCACCTGAAGGATCCGGGTGCGGGGCAGCGGCTTGACCCAGACCGTGCGGTGCAGTGGGGAGGCCCGCATGGCGCTGCGCAGGTCGGCCAGCACGTGCCAGCTGCCGTCGGGGGCGGCGTGCACCCGGGTCAGGCCGAGGTGCTCCTCCAGGCCGGCCACCAGCACGGTGTTGCTGATCTCCGCGCTCTGAAGCAACTCGGGCGCGCGCGGAGCGAATTCGGTGACCGCCTCGGCCAGCACGGCGGCGAACCGCTCGGCGAAGGCGACGACCTGCTCGGGGTCCTCGGTGTCCAGGTAGACCAGCTGCGGGCTGGAGCAGGCCTGCTGGTCTAGGCGGCAGATGTCGGCGGCGATGCCGCGCAGCGCGGTCGGCTCGGCCCAGGCGTCCGCGGTCAGGTAGGCGAAGGAGAGCTTGGGGCCCCAGTCGACCAGCCGGCAGCCGGCCGGCACCAGCGCGGCCACCCCGGCCAGCGCCTCCTCGCCGCCCCAGGCGGCGACCGCGTCGGCGGGGGCCAGCAGCTTGGCCAGCCACTGGGTGCGCGCGGATGAGAAGGCCAGCACGATCGTCCGGGCGGCGATCGCCCCGCTCGGATCGAGGTCGGCCAGCTCGGCCAGCAGCAGCTGGGTGAAGCGCGAGCCGCCGCTGGTCTTGGCCGCGTTGATGTTGCCCGCGAGCAGGCCCTCGATCACGCTGAGCGCACCGGCGGCGGGCGCGTTGCCCGGCGCGACGTGCACCAGCAGGCCGATGGGCAACCAGCCCTCGAAGATCTCCCGGCGGAAGTCGAAGCGGGCCAGGCGGCCCGGGTCGATCCCACCGAGCTCGCGCAGCAGCTTGGCCTCCAGGGCCTCGCGCTCCAGCGCCTGGGCGAGGTCGCGCAGGGTCCGCTCGATCTCGTCGGCGGATATCTGACTGTCCGCCAGCTCCTGCTTGAGCGCCTCGGACTGCCGGCTGTTCGGGTCACGCAGCGCGGCGGCCAGCAGGTCGCAGGCGGCCAGCACGGTGAGTGGGCTGAGCCGGGGCTCGGCGAGGACGGCGCGGACCCGCTCCTCGATCACGTCCAGCCGGCGCCCGGCCTCGGCGTCGTCGACGAACTCGCCCTGCCAGTAGTGGATGGGCGCTTCGGTGGGCAGCGAGGCTGGTGCGGCGCTCCTCATAGAGGTCGGTGCCGCAGTCGTCGCGGAGGTCATGACGGGGTCCCCTTGAGCAGTTCGGCTGCGGCGATGGCGCAGCTGCGGTTACGGCTGAGTCCGGCCCGCCCGTGCACGGCGAACCAGGGCGTGGGCAGGCCACAGCCGCACTCCTCGGGTGCGTGCTGCGAGACCAGGTCGCCCATCAGCACGGACTGGGCGGGCACGGAGGTGATGTAGGGCGAGACGAACTGGGCGTAGCCGCGCTCGCCGAGGCCCAGCGGCTGGAGCGTGCGCACGTCGCGCACCAGCAGCCGCGACCAGGTCGGCACGTGCAGGCGGTGGTTGGCGCACTCCATGTAGAGCACCGAGTGCTCGACGGCGCCGTAGCCGTCCCGGATCCGCTCGTCCGGGATGCCCAGCTGCTCGTGGATCCGCCGGTACAGCTCGGGCTTGGCAACTTGCCTGTCGGCGTGGCCCTTCCAGCCTCCGCCGAAGACCACCAGTGACCTGGGGTTCAACTCGATCGGCGGCAGGCCCAGTTCGCGCATCCGGTCCAGGGTGAAGGAGAGGAAGGCGGGGAACCCGAGGATCCGTACCGGGGCTCCCTCTTCGGCGTAGCGCAGCAAGGCGCGCACGCAGCCGAACGGGTCGAACTCGTGTCCGCCGCCGGTGTGCTTGAGCGCGTACTCCACCGAGCGGACCGGCGCGAAGTGGCACAGGTACTCGTCGGTGAACGAGGTGCCGAGGTTGAGGCCGGGGCGGGGTTGGTAATTGGAGAGCAGGTAGTTGACCGGCTCCTGGTCGTCCAGCCAGCCGTAGGAGTCGAAGACCCGGGCGACCATCCGCTGACCGCTACGCAGCGTCCACTCGTCGAAGAACATCTGCGACTTCTGGCCGGTGGTGCCAGAGGAGGTCACGTGCAGCTTGACGTCCTGCTCGGCGATCGAGACCACCTCGTGCGCTTTGAAGAAGTTGGCGTGCACGAAGGGCAGTCGGGCCAGGTCCTCGACGCCTTCGAGCGGCTCCTTGGCCGCCTGGCTCGCGGCCCACAGCTTGGCGAAGAACGGCGAACGGGCCGCGTGCCAGGCGTTGGACTCGTTCATCGCCAGGGCGAAGAGCCGGTCGTGCTCGGCACAGACGGCGTAGGGCTCGGCCAGATCGCAGAGCCGCTGAACGTTCGGCAGTGCCTCGGGGTCCGGCACCTGCACCGGGTCGAGGTATCGGCTGTACAGGTTCAATGGAACACCTCCTGTGTGTTGAGGTAGTGCTGCTTCCACAGCTCGATGTACTGCTCGGTGAAGGGCTGGAAGGCCGCGTCGATGGACAGGCCGCGGAAGTCCAGGGGCTGCAGGCTGCGGGCCATCACCACGTAGTCGCGCCATCCCTCGCCCTGGCGCCGCATCGCGGGGTAGGCGGCGGCAGGCAGGAAGCCGCGGGCCAGCAGCAGCCGCAGGTCCTGGTAGCGGTCCAGCGGCAACAGCGCTTCCAGGTGTGAGGCGCCGTGTGCCGCCAGCGTGGTGATGACTGACTCGAAGTCCTCTGCCAGATCGGTCAGTTGTGGCTCGGTTGCGGCGATCAGTGCGCAGTAGCCGTCCGAGCGGTTGAGCTGGGCGTAGACCTCGAGGGTGCCGTCGACAGCGCTGAGCAGGACATTTGGGGTGTGGAACGGGTAGAAGCGCTGGCAGGGGTCGGGGATGGTCTCGGTGAAGCGGCGCAGGGCGAAGTGGGGGGCATCCACGAGTTCCATGTCGCGTGGCCGTCGGTGTGTGCGGTCGGTGGGCGACGGCGGCGGGGGCTCTGTGACCGGGGGAAGCTTCTGCTCTGGCAGGCCTACCGAGTTGTGCAGCGCGTTGACCAGTGGTTCCAGTTCGGCGGGTATGGCGGGAACGGGCAGGCGGCGCTCCAGTACGCCGGGGCGGTGCTTGGCGAGTAGCACCATGGTCTCGTGCCGCTCGGCCTTGTGCAGGTTGGGGAAGATGCCAAGGGCGCGGAACCCGGCGCTCAGGCAGATCCGCTGGGGTGCGGTGGAGGTGGTGCGCGCGGTGCCGTAGATGGAGTCCGCGGCGCCTTCCTTGCCGAGTAGTAACTCGCTGAGCTGGTGCACCGCTTGGCGGGCCAGGCCGGTGCCACGGGCGTCGGGGTGGATGGCCAGTCCTTGGAGTTTGCCCAGTCGCTGGTGGCGGTCGACAGTTCCGATGATGGATCCCACGATCCGCGCGCTGCCCGGCTCGCGTGCGGTCAGCCAGGTCGTCTCGGCGCAGGAGATCTCCCGGGCCATCACTGCGGGATCTGTGCCGAGCGGCAGGGCGTAGCTGCCTCCGTAGACCTGGCGGTAGAGCGTCAGCAGCTCGTTGATGTCTTCGGGTCGGGCCGAGGTGAAGTGTGGGGTCAAGGTGTCTCCACGGTGCTGGGATTGTGTCCAAGGCGCAGGTGAGCGTGTGCCGTCCTCGGCGCAGGGGGCGCTGCCGTGGGTGGGGCGGTGGTGCGGCTGGACGGGAAGCGGACCCTGCCGGCGGGGAAAGCTCCTGGCGGTCAGTGACGGTCCGGGGTTGTTCGGGTGGTCTCGCCAGGTGGGCTCTGCCGAGGGTCATTCGTGTAGCTCGCCCTCCTGGCGGGCGAGCTGCACTTCGGCGCTGACCTTTTTGAGGGTCAGATCGGGGAGAATCTCCGGGAGTCGGGAGGTGAAGTGCTGCTCCTGGCGGGGCTGCAGAAGGCGTGTGCCGATAGCGGAGAGCATCTCGAGCACCGCGAGGGAGTCGCCTCCCAGCTCCTGGAAGTGGCTGTGCGGGTACAGCGTGCGGTGATCGATGTCCAGGATCTGGGCCCAGATCCGTGCCACCTCGTCGATGACCGGCGGGCTTTGTGGCGCCGGGCCGTTCGGGTTCTGAGGGCTCGGCTCGTCCTCAAGCGGGTGCGACGGTGCGGGAAGCACGAAGGGGTCGGGCAGAGCGTGCAGGTCGGTCTTGCCTGCGATGGTGTTCGGCAGGTCGTCGACGGGTAGGACAGCCGTGGGTACCAGGTAGGGCGGCAGGTGCCGTGCGAGGTGGGCGCGTAGGGTGGCACCCAGGTCGCCGCTCGGGTTGCCGGCGGTGGGCACGACGTAGGCGCACAGGGCGGGAGCGCCGGTGCGCGGATGGGAGCGTACGGTCACGGCCGCGCGCAGCACGCCGGGGTGACGTTCGAGGGCGGTGACGACTTCGGCCGGTTCGATCCGGTGGCCCGCTATCTTGACCTGATCGTCGATGCGTCCGACGAATTCCAGTTCGCCGCTGGGCAGTCGGCGGGCGAGGTCGCCGGTGCGGTAGCTGCGTCGGCCGGCGGCGTCCTGGGGGAAGTGCTCGGTGTCGAGGTCGGGGCGGTGGAGGTAGCCGCGGGCCAGTTGCGGCCCGGATATCCAGAGTTCTCCCATCGCTCCCGGGCGTTCGGCGACCGGTCGGCCCTGGCGGTCCATCAGCTCGATCCGGACGTGGGGACTGGGGCGTCCGATCGGGATGGCGGCGCCGCGCTCGCTGCCGTCCACGACGTGGGCCATGCACCCGACGGTGGCCTCGGTGGGGCCGTAACCGTTGATGATCCGGCAGTGGGGGCCGAAGCGATGGCGGGCCCGCTGGGCGGCGGTGCGGGTGAACTGTTCGCCGCCGACCAGGAGGGCGCGCAGGTGCCTCGGTTCCAGGTCGAGGCGCTCGATGAGCTCCAGGTGGGTGGGGGTGATGGCGAGGGTGTCGGCCCGGTGGCGGTGCAGCAGGTCGTGCAGGGCGGCGCGGGTGGGTTCGCCGGGCATGAGCAGGCTTGTGGCGCCGGCGAGCATCGGGACGAACAGTGCGATGCAGGAGATGTCGAAGGAGAGGGAGGACAGGGACGCGAAGCGGGTGTCCTTCGTGGCCCGGCACAGCTCGGCGGCCCAGCTGAGGAAGGAGGCCAGCGAGTGGTGCTCGATCTGGACGCCCTTGGGGGTGCCTGTTGAGCCGGAGGTGTGGATGACGTAGGCCAGGTGCGCCGGGTCGGGGTCGGGCAGTTCGAGTTCGGTCTGGGCGTGCGGGGTGTCCTCCACCGCCAGCAGCGGGCACGGGGTGCCGGGGGTGAGCGGTGCGATCAGCTGGCGCTGGGTCAGGCACAGGCGTGCGCCGCTGTCGTGCAGGATTTGGTGGATCCGGGCGGTGGGGTGGCGCGGGTCCAGCGGGACGTAGGCGGCTCCGGCTTTCAGGATGCCCCACAGCGCCGCGATCCCGTCGGGGGTGCGCTCGACGACCAGGCCTACGAGGTCCTGGGGCTGGACGCCGGTGCGTAGCAGCTTACGGGCGACGGCGTCCGATCGGCGGTTCAATTCGGTGTAGGTGACGACGCCCTCTGGCCCATCGAGGGCTGACGCGTGGGGGGTGCGGGCCGCCTGCTCGCGCAGCAGGCGGACCACGGTGGTGTGCCGGGGGGGTGGGCCTTTCGCGGTGATCGGGACCGGTGGCTGGCAGAGGGTCGCGGCGGTGGCCGGCGGGGCCATGTCGGGGGTCGGTGGGCGGGAGCAGGCGCTCGCTGCTGGGAAGGCGGCGAGGAGTGCGTCGAGCAGGCGCTCGGCTCTGCCGGCCAGCGGGGCCCTTCCTTGGATCCCGACCGTCAGCTCGGTGCCGGTGGGGGTCTCCACGATCACGCAGGACACCGGGACCAGAGGTGCGTGGACGGGCAGGGCGTAGACCGAGGTGGCTCGGAAGCCGGCGCCGGTGTAGCGAGCGGGGTCGATGCGGCCCAGGTGGGAGACAACGGCTGACGCCAAGTGGCGCTCGCGGCGCTCGGCTGCGGCCCGGGCCCCCGCCAGCAGCAGGGCAGATGCCGGCAGCGGGAGCTTGGCGAGGGGGGTTTCGAAGCCCTCGGCCAGCTCCTGCTTCCCGGCCAAGGCGCGCAGCAACTGCCCTTGTGTGTCCTGCCAGTGCGCTCCGCGGGCCAGATCCAGGAAGACCGGCAGGCTGAGGTTGGCGGTGGAGGACAGCTCGCGGCGGTGGCGCCTGAGGTCGACCGGGACCATCACCCTGGCCGAAGGGGCCCCTGTGGCGTCGGCGACGGCCCTGGCCAGGCGGGCGGTGGAGGCGAGGTGATGGCCCGTCAGGGTGTGTCGGCGCCACAGGGCGGCGCGTGGTGCGCCCCGGCGGGCGGTGTCCGGGCCCGCGGCCAGCGGGGAGGGCTGGTCGAGCAGCAGGGTGGGGCGCTGGCCGGTCCGTCCGAGTTCGGCGAGCAGGGTGTGGTCGGTGTGCGTGCCGTGGGCCGGGCTCGGCGGCTGCCCACGCAGGGCCTGGAAGACCGCCCCCGTCCAGGTCAGGGCGCCGTGTCCGTCCATCACCGCGTGCAGTGCCCTGAAGGCGAGCGTGCAGCGCTCTCCCGGGCCCGGCAGCAGGACGACTTCGCAGCTGGGGCCCGTGCGGGGGTCGAGGCCGTCCTGCAGTACCGCTGCGTGTGCGTGCAGGATGTCGGTGCTCGAGGCCGTCGGCATGATCCGCACCCGCGGGGGGCGCCCGCTGTCGTACCAGGTGCGGCCGTCGGTCACCAGGCGCGTGCCGGGGCAGGCGTCGGCCGCAGCGGCCACCGCCTCGCACAGAAGGCGGGGGTCGGGGATGCCCTCGCCTTCGACCAGCAGCTGCAGCACGAGCGGGGGGCCGAGCCGGCCTGCGGCCAGATAGAGCCGTTCGGTGGGCGCGACCGGGCGCTGGAAGTAGACGCTGCGCGGCCCGTGGGCCTGGGCGCCTCGATGGGGGCCGGCGGGTCCCTCGCCTACCTGACTGTCGTCGTTTTGACGTTCGGTCACCTGGATCCTTCCTTAACGAGTGGGGTGGCAGGGGCCCGGCTTCGTGCCGCGCTGCTGGACGGGCCGGTCAGTGTCTTCGCCCGGTGCCACGGCCCGCGGGCCGGACCTGGGGGCTCTTCGAGCCGAGGGACGGATCGGCGTGAGCAGGCAGGCCAGCCTCTACGGGTGGCCGGCGCGCCACCCGCAGGCACGCAATCGTCGTCGAGGATCGCTTCGGCGTCCGGGGTGTTCAGCGCACGGACGCCTACGGGATCCGGGCCAGGGCCGCCAGCACCTCTGGGAGGTACGGCGCCAGCGGACCCAGGTCGGTGGCTCGGGCGAAGGCCGGATGGCCGCGGTAGCGGTCAAGTTCGCGCAAGGCGTGCAGGCCGTAGTAGCCCGGTTGGCGGCCGGCCGACGTGTCGGGGGCATCAGCTATGTCCCGCCCGGCCACGATCGCCGACAGGCTCGCCTCGAACAGGTGGTGGCACTGCTGCACCCCCCGCAGCACGACGTCGTGGTAACGGGCGTCGGGGGGCAGGGGGAAACGCTCCTCGGCCAGTACCCGGCCGGTGTCGATCCCACGGTCGACCTCGTGGAGGGTGGCTCCGTACTCGGGGTGGCCGTGGAGCAGCGCGAAGATGACGGCCACCGAGGGCAGTCCCCGGTGCTGCGGGAGCAGACCGTTGTGGATGTTGTAGATCCGCAGGCCCGAGTCCACGAGCGCCGGCCCAAAGATCGTCCGGTTGTTGATGGACCACACGATGCCGTCCGTGCACCGCTCAACGATCCAGTGGGCCTGGGCATTGATGTCGGGGACGTGCTGGCAAGCACCAGCAGCGGCTTCGCGGCCCGCGTCCTTGGGGTCGTCCGAGCAGACCATGTCGATACAGTGACCGTTGGTGAGGGCGAACTCCACGGCCCGACGCAGCAGGGCACCTCTTCCCACGAAGATCATGCCGGACCTGCGGGCCACGGGCGGACGGCGGCGTTGCTGTGTGCGCGGACCGAGGTGTCAGTCGCCGGTGCCCGTCCTCGCGGCCTGCCCAGAATGGGTCTTTGGCTCGGAGCCGCGAAGCTTCGGAGGGTTGGACGTGAGCCGTTGTCAGAGGATGTCAACTGCAGGTGCCTTCCGTTCTCCTCGTGCCAGGCCTTCGGGGTGCCGTTTGCGTCCCGGGGGTGCCTCAACCCGGCTGCCGATAGGTGAGCGCCTCGACCCCACCGATCGAGTCGACCCATTCCACGAGCCGGCGCAGGCCGCTCTCCTGGTCCGTTTCGGGGGTGTAGCCGAAGGCTTCGCGGGCCGCGGTGGTGTCGTAGGTGCTGGAGCGGGTGAGCAGGGCCACCGAGTAGCGGCTCAGGGGTGGAGCAGTGGTGGCGGCCAGCTTCGGTAGCCGCCACAGCATGTCCGCCGACCTGGCCAGTGCGTCTGTGACCTGCGGGTGGATGCGCCTGGTGGGCGGGGTGGCGTGGAACAGTGCGGCCAGGCGGGCCAGGAACGCCCACAGGTCGGTGCGCTCGCGGTCCGCCACGAAGAAGGCCCGGCCGCCGACGTTCGCTGCGGGTGCCTGGGCGGCGCGCAGGCAGGCGGATACGGCATTGTCACTGTGGCACAGCGACACGAGTACCTGCTTGCCGCCGGATAAATCGGGCAGCCGCCCGGCCCTCATGGCCGCCACCATCCGGGGCACGAATCCCCTGTAGTCGCGCGGTCCCCAGATCCCCCGGGGCCGCAGCGCACAGGTGGTGAAGGCGAATTCGTCGGCAGCCAGAACCCGCTGTTCGGCGGCGGCCTTGGTCTCGGAGTAGAAGTTGAGCCAACGGTCGGGGTAAGGAGTGCCCTCGTCGATGTCGAGCTGGTCGCCGCCCTTGACTCCCATCAGGGCGCTGGGACTGCTGACGAACACCAGGCGGCTCACCCGCGAGCGTCGGCAGGCGTCCAGTAGCCGCTCGGTACCGCTGACATTGGCCTCCCAGAACTGGGCGCGGGTGCCGATGTCGGAGACCCGGGCCGCGCTGTGGTGCACCACGTCGATGTCCCGGGTCGCCCGCAGCAGGGATTGGCTGTCGCCAAGGTCCCCGTAGACCAGGGACAGGCCAGCGACGGCGCGCAGTCCGGTGATGTCGCTGCCGACCCGTACCAGGGCCCGTACCTGGTGCCCCTCGCGGATGGCGCGGTCCACGAGGTGACCGCCGAGGAACCCGGTGGCGCCGGTCACCAGGATCCTCATGCCACACCGTCCTTGGCGGTCGGTGACAGGGACCGCCACCAGGTGGCGCCATACAACATGGTGAGCGCGATCGTGGCCCCGGGCCGGCGGCCAGCCGCGCGCCCTCGTGGCAGGGCCACCGGTATTTGGGCCGCGTGCACCACCACACTCAGGAACGCATCGATCCACCACAGCACGGACAGCGGTATGGAGTCGACGGGGTGGACCGCGCCGAGCAGCAGGTAGGCCCAGCCTGCCAGCGGGATCGTCCGCAGCGCCCAGCGCCGACCCTGCGGCTGCAGCTGGCGCTGTGCCCAGCGGGCAAGCTCCTCCCGCCCGATCTTGGCGTTGTGGCGCACATCGACCGGGAAGGCGCGGTGGCGCAGGAACTCCCCCAGGCCCTGAGTGACCGGGTTGGCCGCGGCCAGCGCGTGCAGTTCGTCCCGCACGCGCCGCCACTGGCGCCGGCCGACCCCCGGCTGGGTCTCCACGCACACCACCGGTCGCTGACGGTCGGCCTCGCCGACGCCGACCAACGCGCTGCGCCGCACCAGGGGATGGGCGTTGAACACTCCCTCACAGCGCACCGTGTGCAGGTCACCTGCGCCGGTGCGCACCCGCTGGCTCTTGCGCCCGCAGAACCACAGCCGACCCATGGCGTCCAGGTAGCCCAAGTCCCCCGTGCGGTGCCATATCTTGGCCGGACCGCGGGGGCTGTCGTCGTGGATCTTGTGCAGGCGGTCCGCTGCGGGCGCGGCATGGTAGCGGCGGCTCACCGCCGGCCCTGCGACCGTGATCTCGCCGACCTGCCAGGCCGAGTGTGCTTGCACCTCCGCCATGGACGCCACCGGCAGATCGGTGACTGGGATGATCCGTACCTCGATACCCGCAAGAGGTCGGCCCACACAGGTGCCGTCTCCCAGCGCGCTCAGGTCCGCCGACTCATGGAGGATCTGCGCCGACTGCACGGAGGAGATCGGCAGCGCCTCGGTGGCACCGTAGGTCACGTGGACCGTGGCGCTGCTGTCCAACACGGCACTCAGCTTCGCCACCAGCTCGGCCGGTACGGGGGCGCCCCCAGACACTACGCAACGCAGTGCCGGCAGTTCGGCGTTGTGGCACTCCAGGTGCTCGGCCAGGACGCGCAGCAAGGCCGGTGAGGCGAACATGGTGGACACATCGAAGCGGGTCAGCGCCGCCACCAGCAGGCCGGGGTCCGCGTGCGCCACCTTGGCCGGTGCTACCGGCGCCAGGACCAGGGTGGATCCAAAAAGCAGATCCAGAATCCCGTACAGGGGCAGTGTCACCAGCGAGACCTCCTCGCGGTGACGCCCGTGGGCGGCCTGGATCTGACGGGCCATCGCGGTGGCCATCGCGTGGGTGTACTCCACGCCCTTGGCGGGTCCGGTACTGCCGGTAGTGAAGCCGATCATCATCAGGTCGCTGCCGCGTATGGTGCGCGGCTGGTGCTCCTCGGCGGTACGCCGGCGAAGTCCCTCAAGGGTGTGGCCGCCCCAGAACCAGCGCCGGCCCAGCGTCACCGTGATCCGGATCGAGGCGAAGGTCCGCCATCCCAGGACCCGCACGGCGTGGGCGATCGGCGGGCCGATGAAAGCCTCCGCGCCCACCGTTCGGTAGCAGTGCAGCATGCGCCGCACCCCCATCCCCGGGTCCACCACAACCGGCACCGCGCCAAGGCGGAACAGAGCGAAGGCGAGCGCGAACAGCTCGGGACCGGGGGCGGCCATCAGCACGGTCCGCATGCCCTTGGTGATGCCGATCGCGGCCAGCTCGTTCGCCAACTGCTCAACCTGGGCCTGGAGTTCCTGGTAGGAGAGCTCCCGGTAGCGGACCTCGCCGCCGGCGATGCGGCCATCGGGTGAAATGATCGCGACCTTGCTCGGGAAGGCATCGGCATTATGCGCCAATTGGTCGGCCAGCGAGTCCTGCGATTCGAGACGGTAGTGCGCCAGCGATGTCACAGTGCGGTGTCTCCCGTTTCCAGCGGGGGCCGGTAGCTGGCGCATGCCGCGCTCAGCCCCGCCCCGGCGGTGACGAGCAGCAACTGCTCGGTGCCGGCGGGCAGGCCCGCCGCGGTAGCCTGCAGGTAGCCCAGGACCGGGCCCGCGGTATGCGCCTCGCCGGTGCCCTCCATCGAAGGACCAGGCGGGGCGGATGCAAGCACCTGGGCCGCGTCCAGATTCAGACAGGACGCCAACCGAGCGCCGAAGTCCGGCGCCGGGCGGCCGCAGAGGACCAGCGTCCGAGCCAGATCCAGGCCCTCGGCGCGGGCGTAGTCCGCGACAACCGAGGCGGTGAACTCGAGCAAGCGCTCCTCCCGGTCCGCATCCCGCACCACAGTGACCACCGCACGGCCGCCGGCCCCCATGGTCGCGGTCTCCAAATGGCCCGCAACCGCGGGATCCCCCTGCCGGCTCCACGTGCGCACCCGTCCGAATCCGCGGTCTGGTTGCGTGCCGCGTTCCAACAGCAGCGCGCCACCCAGATCCGCGTACGGGTACAACGGGTCATCGCCGGCACAACCGCCGGGGTGAACGTCCGCGGCCGTCACCAGAACCCGGTCGCAACTCGCGGTCTCCAGCAACGCCTGCGCCACCTGGACGGCGTTCAGCACACCACAGGCGCCGTTCATCAGATCGAAGGAGAACGCGGCAGGGCCGGGATTCGCAAGGTAGTCCAGGTTGATCCCCACCTCCTTCTGGATCAGCGCGGCCATGGCCGGCTCGAAGGTATTGGCCTCGCGATAGACGCCCACGTTGATCAGCGCGCCGACGGACTGCGGCGCCAGCCGTGCCGTGGCAAGGCAGTCGCGCGCAGCCAGCGCAGCCAGCCCTACCGCAGTGCACCCGCTCTGCCCAGCGGGAGGCAACACACCCGAGGCCGCCGTGATGACAGTGGTCACAGGTCACACCCCCAGGGTGGAGATCGTCGCGGACAGAGCACCGGTCACCACGCCCGAGGCGGCAGGAACCAGCAGGAACTTGGCGCCCTGGCGAGCGCTGCCCGCCTTCAAATGCTGCTGAAGCGTCAGGAAATGCGCGGTCGAGGCAGTGTTGCCAGTCCACGCAACGACATTCAGGGAGGGCGGCATCGCCACGCCGAACTCCTCCTCCCCGGTAGCGTTGACGAACTCCACGAATCGGGTACCGACTTGATGCTGAATGATGTAGTCGAAGCCCTCATCCGCGAACGTACGTCCCTGCTTGGCCAGCAGGTCCCCGTGAAAGCTCGGCCACAGCCGCAGGCGGTCCCTCGTATGCATCTGCTTGTTGTCCGTATAGAGAGCGATGCCCTGGGTGCGGTCACTGGGCATCCCCATGCACAGATGCGCGTACTCCGCACACGTCATCAGGTCCACGTAGTGAATCCGATCGGCCTCGTCCACCGACTCGTCCAGGATCACCGCCGCCGCCGAGTCGCCCACCGACAGCGAGGCAAACTGCGGGTCATAGGAATCGGTCAGCTCCACCGCGGCGGTCTCGGAAATCTTCGTGGCCTGCTCGCCACTGACCACCAGACCATTACGCACCACACCCGCGCGAATCATCCGGTCCAGCAGGTAGACGCCGGTCATCATCCCGGCACAGGCGTTGGACACGTCGAAGTGGATCGCAGCATCGGCACCCAGCTCCTGCGACAGCATCCGGGCGAAGGAGGGCTCGAACGTGAACCGGCCGCCGTCCTTGAAACGGGTGATCGAGGCAGAGATGACCACATCCAACTCGGCTGCGGCATAACGAGAGTTGGCCAGGCACTCACGCGCCGCCTTCAGCGCCAGGCCATAGGAGTCCTCCCCCGCCTGCGGCGAAGGGTCGTAGACCCTTCGCTCGGCCACACCGGTGATCCGCTCCAGATCGACATCCGGGGTGCCGCTCACCCTCGCAAGGAGGTCCGCGGTCGACAACACCGTCGGTGGCAGATATGCCCCCAGCGCCTCGAACCGGCTACTACGCGTACTCGTCGTCATCGTCCCTCTCCATCTACGGTCTACCGGTCCAAATGCGCACCCCATGTCAACAACGCATGCCCGATACAGCCGGGACCGGCGCAACGCAGGAACGACGGACCCGGCGGTTCAGCGCGAAAAGCGAACAGGATCCCCCGGGTCGCCCGCGCAGGACTTCGCCCTCACCGCGCCCCGCGCCCGCCCGCCGCCTGGACCGGGCTCTGCCACATCCCCTGGGATACAGCGATCCCGCGCGCAGTCCAAGCCGCTACCCGCACGCTCCGCGCGGGACCGCGCAGACTCCCTCAACGGTTGCGCTGCCCGCGCAGGAGCCAAGCAGCCCCGAGAGCCCTCACCATCGACCCTTCCCACCCAGTGCCATACAGGACCGGTGATCAACTTATCCACCGCACAGCACCAACGGACCCGCAGAAATGCCACATCCGCCACCGACCAAAGTCGATGACGGGCGCGGCTCGTGGCCGCGAACCAAGCGACGGGAGCGCATGGGACTATCAGGATTCCGGCTCTGTTCCGTAGTCGGTGACGCTGCGTCTCCGGCTGCAATCATGGGAGATGGATGGTTCCAACTCTCTTGTGAACGTGGTGTTTTCCGGGTTGTCGGCGTTGGTCGTCGAAGATGTGGTGGGTGGCGATGAGGTAGTCCGGGTGACGGCCCGGACCAGGGACGTCCCGGTGCCGTGCCCGGTGTGCGGGGTGCCGAACGCGAAGGTGCACGACTGTCACGGGCGGACGGTGGCGGACATGCCGGTGGACGGCCGCCGGGTAGCCGTCCGGGTGAGAGTGAAGCGGCTGGTCTGCCCGGTGCTGGGCTGCCATCGGCAGACATTCCGGGAACAGGTCCCCGGGCTGCTGGAGCGCCTTCAGCGCCGTACTACCCGCCTGACCAGGCAAATCTCGCAGGTGCTCAAGGAGTTATGCGGCCGGGCGGCCGCCCGCCTCACACGAGCTCTAGCGATGCCGGTCGCCTACACCGCCGCCCTGCGCCTGCTCCAGCGCATCCACACTCCGTCGAGACCAGCGAGCGGATCGACGTCCTGCCGGACGCGGTGCAGGTCAGCAACAGGTGGCGCCTGTGGAGCAACCTGTGCGGCAAGGTCCTGGCCGAGGTTCGCTCCCACGCCGGCTGCTGGGCCACCGGCGTGGACCCCGCCCGGCCCGCAGGCGTACGCGAGCAGACCACCCGCGCGCGCTGGCAGCGGGTCCATCATCTCCTCGACCAGGGCGTCGGCCTGCTCGAATGCGCCCGCCGCCTCGACGTCGCCCTGAACACCGTCAAGCGCTACGCCCTCATGAAGGAGCCCACCGCAGAGCGCCGCACACCCCGCTACAAGCCCGCGCTCGTCGACCTTATCGCGACCACCTGCGTCGGCGCCGGGCCGCAGACCTTGCGGTAGCCGTCACCCACCTCTTGTGTGAGATCAAGGAGTTGGGCTACATCGGCAGCGCGAACCTCCTGGTCCACTGCATCACCCAGAGCCGCGCCGAGGGCGACAAACCGGTCACCACCCCGCAGCGTTTCGCCGCCTCCTGCTCACCCGCCCCGAGAACCCGCGCGACAAGGACACCACTCTCCTGCGGGAACTCACCCAAGCCTGCCCGGAGATGACCGAACTCTCCAGCCTCTCAAGCAAGTTCGCACAGCTACTGATCCCAGTGAAGGGCAACGACGCCAAGCTTACCGACTGGATCACCACGGTTCGCGCCGCCGACGTACCCCACCTGCGCTCCTTCGCGAACGGCCTCGAGCTCGACCGCGCCGCCGTCGACGCCGGACTCACCCTCCCGTGCCACAACGGCCGCAGCTCGGGGGTGATCTGTGGCCGGCCCCAGGTGCCGCGCGGGCCGGATCTGCTCGGCCGGCCAGGCCTCGGAGTGCTCCCGCTCCACCCACGCTTGGCGACCGGCCCGCAATTTGTAGAACTGGAGAACCGGGCGAGGGCACGAACTGGCGGTGCGCCGTGCGCTCGCCCTTGTCCACGGACGTCCGTTCGCTGCGACCGACTCGGGTGCCGCCGTCTCTTCGGGCTCGCCAGGCGATCGGACACCTATCCACTCTGCGCCTCTCCGCGCTCTCCTCACGAACTCGGCGACGCCTCCGTGGAGGCCGGGACCGCGCTGCTCCAGGAACTGCTGCCATGTCCGGCGTCCGCCCGCTGGCGCTCGATCCGAACACCGCTGACGTACGAAGTCGTGGGCGCCCGGCAAGCACGCCGCCGGGCGCCGTCACACGCCCGGCGAGGTGTCAGGCCGGAGTGATCGCGTTCCACGTCAGCTCACGCTGGTAACCATGACGCCAACCGCGGGTGTGGACCGGGTCAGTTCGGGGGTAGTCCCCGGCCGGGGACATGGCGTCAACGTTCTGACCGCTGTCCCAGAAGGACTGCAGCGCGCTGGCGCCCCAGTCCTCTCCTCCTCCCCAGGACCACAGCTGGGCGTTCGCGCCCAGGCTCGAGGCGCCGGGGACCTCCATCACCACTGCGCCCTGGTTACCGCCGGTGTACGCCATCACCTGTCCCTTAGCCAGGTTGAGCAGCGTGAACTGGGATGAGGCGCCGAGCTCCATCCACATGCAGTAGGGGTTGGCGGTGCTGATCGGCTGCAGCCAGACCGACTCGTCGTTCGGGCTGGCACACAACACGTAACCATGGAAGGTGCCACTTTCGATCATGACCGTCCCGGGAGCGGCACTTGGGGCGGCCGAGGCGGCGGGCGCCCCAGCCAGGCACACCGCAGTGAGTCCAGCGGCTGCGAAGGCGGCACTGAGGGGGCGTCGGATGGCAGAGCCACGGCGAAGTCGTGTCACGAGGGATCACTCCTGCAGCTGGTCGGATGGCGAATGTGTTCGAGGGCACAGCCCGCACCTGGATGTGGTGGAGTGCCCATTTCCCAAGCCTGCAATGTGCACGACAAAGCTTGGGAATGCAGACACTACAAGCACCCCCGCATGTGCGGTATGGATATTCCGGCCACTCCCCCCCCGGGGGGGGCGACAGCGCCGCTTGAAGGTGAGCCCTCCCATTCGATGGCCCCACATCGGCACTGCTCCCCCACTGGGACCTGGCTCTTCGCCCAGGACATCGAGTGGCCGCGCAGTGCACCCTCATGACCCGAACGGGAGAACCGGGGCGTCGACGACCCGACATGCCCCAGTCACAGGCCGACACGCTCGGTGGCCTGATCACGCCCCTGAGTGATCGATCCCTGGAGCTTGAACGTTCATCTGCCGACTGGCCGGGCACTGCCCGCTGCTGCAGTGCTCGGCCAGGCGATCCGCTTGGACATCGACTCCAGGATGAAGCGGGTCCACGGGGAAGCTGACACGCCGTTGCACAGCGCCCTGCCCTGGTGCCGCCGTCGCTTTCACCCTGGGCGCCATGGGATATCAACTTGCCCCCGGGCTTGTAGGTAGGGCGCGGCTGGCTGCCGCGTGGCCTCCCGCGTCTGAGCCACCTACCCCGCGATCCACGTGGCCTCGCCCCTGCGGGCGATATTGCGGGATGCATTGTGGTCCGCGTGCATGATCACGCCGCAGGCGCGGTACGCGAACGTCGCTTGATCGACGCGGTTATGGCGCCCTCATGCCACCTGGTCGCTCGCGGACGGTGCTTTCGAAGGGATTTCGCGAGCACCCAGGCAACACGAACCGGGGCTTCGCACTGCTAAGGACCACCACGGCGCTGCCCCCGGCTGCCGCATGTCCATTCTCGGCCGAAGGCCGTGGCTGCGGCAACGGACCGTGGGGAAGGCCGTACGGGGAGCCGCAGGTTCACCGATCCACGGTTCTTCGCTGGCGAGCGCAGCTGCTGCGGTCTCTGACCGTCCAGCGGCGCGGGCCGGGGTTCCGGCGCCAGGGCGGGCCGCTGGCGGAAGGCGAGGTGGGCCGTCGCCGCAGCCCGCGCGCATGCGGCCGGTCGCACCGCGAGGCGCGGTTGATCGGTGTTGTGCCGGATGCCAGCAGGCCGCCCTGTACGGCGGGGATCAGCGAGATAGCTGGGCGACGCGGGTGATCACTTGGGCGGTGCGGGCTGCCGCCTGCTCAGGAGCGGGGGTGCCCTGGACGATGTGGCTGATCGTCAGGCGGATCGCGGTGTCCGCTGCCAGGGAACGCGAGTGCGCGTCCATGGCGGGCCAGGCCTGGGCGAGGTAGGCGTCGAGCATGGTGGCGGCAGTATCGAGGAGGGGTTCAGGCCGGGTGGTGAGGTGGTCGAGCAGGTCGCGATCGCCCCTGTGTTCGACGCTGACGATGGCCTTGACGAGCGGATTGTCGGCGGCGTGCCGCAAGGCGTAGGAGATGGCCGCGTGCGCCGCGCTCTCGAGGTCCTCGCGGTGGGCGTCGAGTTGCTCCTGCACGCCCAGCAGGAAGCGTTCGGCCTCGCGCAAGATCAGGGCCTGCCCGAGGGCGTCCTTCGAGCCGAACTCGGTGTAGACGGTCTGCCGGCTCACTCCTGCGGCCGAGGCGGCGGCGGCCATCCGCAGCCCGCTCCAGCCGTCGGCCGATACGAGGTCATAGGCCGCGTCCAGCAGGCGTTCCCGGAGCAGGGAGCGAACGGTCTCACGGAAGCGGGTCATTGGCGTCAGCATAGCGAATCCGCTGGTCCGCCCCACGAAGCGGGTCCGCAGTTGCCGCCTGCCGCAGCTCGCACAATGGTTGACATATACGGCCTGTGTGTCTAGTTTCTGGACACTCAATCTAATTTTGTCCATCCAGGTGAGAGGGAGAGCATGGCAGCGGTGAGCATGGAGGCGCGGGCGTGGCGGTGGCATGACCGCAAGCGATACCTGTGGCCGCTGGGTCTGGTGGTCCCGCTGTTCCCGTTCCTGGCGTGGGCCCTGGTGGATGCCACCGGGCTCGGCCTGTTCTGGTGGACAGGGGCGCTAGTCGTCTACGGGCTGTTCCCGCTGCTGGACCAGCTGTTCGGCAAGGATTCGCACAATCCTCCCGACAGCGTCCTGGCGTACCTGGAGCAGGACCGCTATTACCGGTGGTGCACGTACCTCTTTCTGCCCCTGCAGTATGTCGGCCTCGTCGTGGCCTGCCGGCTGTGGAGCGCGGGAGGGCTGTCCCTGCTCGACAAGACGGGGCTGGCCGTCACGGTCGGCATGGTCGCCGGCATCGGCATCAACACCGCGCACGAGCTGGGACACAAGAAGGACACCCTCGAGCGCTGGCTCTCGAAGATCGCTCTGGCTCAGAGCGGTTACGGCCACTTCTACATCGAGCACAACCGCGGCCACCATGTGCGGGTCGCCACCGCTGAGGATCCGGCCAGCTCCCGCCTGGGAGAGACGTTCTGGCGCTTCCTGCCCCGCACCGTCACAGGCAGCCTGCGCTCGGGCTGGCAGCTGGAGAGGGCGCGGCTGCAGCGGCTCGGCAAGCGGCCCTGGAGTCTGCGTAATGACGTGCTCAACGCCTGGGCCATGTCGCTGGCAGTGTTCGGCATCCTGGTCATCGTCTTCGGAGTTGCCGTCCTGCCCTTCCTGCTGCTGCAGGCGGTCATCGGCTTCTGCCTCCTGGAGGCGGTCAACTACCTGGAGCACTACGGCCTGCTGCGCCGCAAGACCACCAGTGGACGCGACGAGCGCTGCACCCCCCAGCACAGTTGGAACAGCGACAACATCGCCTCCAACGTCTTCCTGTACCACCTCCAGCGGCACAGCGACCACCACGCGAACCCCACCCGGCGTTACCAGGCGCTGCGCCACGATGAGCGGGCCCCGGAGCTGCCCTCGGGCTATGCCACCATGATCCTGCTCGCCTATCTCCCCCCGGTGTGGCGCCGTGTGATGGACCACCGGGTGCTGGCCCACTACGCCGGCGACGTGACCCAGGCGAACATCCAACCCGCCAGGCGCGCCGCGGTCCTTGCCCGCTACGGGGCCGCCCGATGAGTCGCTACCGCTGCCCGTGCTGCGAGTACGTCTACGATGAAGCCGTCGGCGCGCCCCGCGAGGGCTACCCGCCCGGCACCGCATGGAGCGCGCTGCCAAGTGACTGGGTGTGCCCCGACTGCGCGGTGCGGGAGAAGCCCGACTTCGCGCCCACACCGGACTGAACGCTTGCGCCAACCCGACGAAGCATGTCAGTCCGGGGCAGGCCCCAGGTTCACCCGGCGAGCACGCAATTTTCCGTCCGCGGGGAGCGATTTTTCGCTTATCTTCGCCAGCGTCAGCCGGCCGTCGCGCAAGCGGAACGCACTGGACGTGTACTCGGCGCAGTTGCGGGACTGCTTCCGGGACTTGAACGTCGGGCATGAAGCCTGCTTCGCCCAGAAGTTGGTGAACGCTTCCTGCACGTGCCGAAGCGTCTGCTGCAACGGGACCGACGACACCTCAGCGAGGTAGGACAGTTCCTCGGTCTTCTTCCACGCTGTCAGCATCGCGCTGGTGGCGCTGCAGTTGACCCGATCCTGCCGCTGCTGCCACGCGGCAGTACGTGCCTCAATCGCCAGGTTGTACACCTTTTTTCCTCACGCAGCCCAGACGCCGGGCCGCCTTCACAGCGAACCGACCTTCCCCCACCCCGCCACGCGGGAATCCAATCCCTCCCCGGCCCAAAGCCCGGGGTTTCCCTGGAGGTAACCGATGAAGAGCTGGCAGTGCCTGGTGTGCGGCTGGATCTACGACGAGGAACACGGCTGGCCCGAGGAGGGCATCGCAGCCGGCACCCGCTGGCAGGACATCCCCGACGACTGGTCCTGCCCGGACTGCGGAGCTGCCAAGGCGGACTTCGAGATGATCGAGATCACCCGTGCCTGAGCCGATGGTGGTGATCGGCAACGGCATCGCCGGCTCCACCGCTGCCCTCACCCTGCGAGCCGAGGGGTATCGTGGCTCGATCGTGTTGATCGGCCAGGAGCCTGATGCCCCGTACCGCAGGCCGCCGCTGTCCAAGGGCTTCCTGCGCGGCGAGATGGCAGCACAGAGCTTGCGGTTGTACACATCGGACACCTGGACGCGGCTGGATATCAAGCTGCTTACCTCGACCACTGTCGCCGCCATCGACACGCGGCGGCGCACCGTCGACCTCGGTACCCGCGCGCCGTTGCCCTACGACCGGCTGTTGCTGGCTACTGGGGCGTACCCCCGCCCGTGGCCCTCGGCGCACAGGTTGGCGGGCGTCCACACGCTGCGTACCCTGGGCCAAGCTCGTGCCCTGAGTAGGCAACTCACCCCGGGCGCCCGTCTCCTGGTGATCGGGGCCGGGATGATCGGCCTGGAGGTCGCCGCCTGTGCCCGTGTCCGGGACTGCCAGGTCACCGTCATCGAGGCGGCGCCGCACCCGCTGGCCCATCTTCTGCCCGCGGAGGTGTCCGCCCCTCTCACCGCGTTGCACCGCGCTCGAGGTGTGGGGCTGCACACCTTCGTTCATCTGCAGGATCTGAGTGCGGGCGACAACGGCGTTCTGACCGCGACCGACCGGTCCGGGCGCAGTTGGGAGGCCGATGTTGTCGTGGTCGCAACCGGCACGCGTGCGAACGCCGAGCTCGCCGGGGAAGCCGGGCTGGCCGTCGATGACGGCATCGTGGTGGATCGCTACTGCGCCACCAGCGAGCCGGGCATCTTCGCAGCCGGCGATGTCACCAGTCAGCCCGATGCCCTCCTGGGCGGCCACCGCCGCATCGAGCAATGGGCCAACGCCCAGGAACACGGTGTCGTCGCGGCCCTCAACATGTTGGGCAAGCCGATGGCCCATGTGCCGCTGCCCTGGTGTTGGACCGATCAGTTCGGCACGAAAGTCCAGATCTGCGGATGGCCGCTGGCCGCCGACCGCACAAGGCTCAGTGGCGATGTCGACGCCCGAGACTTCACCGCGACCTTTCATCGCGAGGGGCTACTGATCGGCGCGGTCTGCTTCAACCGCCCTGCCCAGTTCCGCGATCTGCGCCACCAGATCACCCTCACGCTCCCCGCTGTGGACGGGGATGGCCCCGGGTGAACCGGCGGCCTTGCAGTGCTGTTTGACGGTCGGCGGCCGAGCCCGTGCTTCACGCCCAGGATCTGGGAGGTGTCTTCCTGCGCCTGTTTGCGGTGTCATTCGGCCCCAGGGTCGCGACCGTCCGCCGTAGGGACGCCGATGGGCGGGCCGGGCTGTGCCCGGCGGCGGGCCGGTTCGCGCCCGGCGGGCTGCTCGGCGCGTTCGCCCGGACTCACGCTCAGGGCCGGGAAGCTCTGCGGCTGCCCGCGCTTGACCAGCACCTCCCTCCCCTCGTGCAGCAGCCGCACTCCCTCACCCTCACGCACGGTGTAGGTGACCTCCTCACGGCCGATGTCGACCCTGATCAGGCTGTTCCGCACGCGCAGGCTGAACGCCAGGCGGGTCAGCCCGGCGGGCAGCAGTGGCCGCAGTGCCAACGCCTGTCCGTAGTCGCGCAATCCGCCGAAGCCCGCCACCAGCGCGAGGCAGGCACCGGCCAGCGAGGCCATGTGCAGGCCGTCGCGGGTGTTGCCGCCCAGGTCGTGCAGGTCCATCAGGGCGGCCTCGGCGGTGTAGTCGTAGGCCAGGTCGAGCTGGCCCACCTCGGCCGCCATCACGGCCTGGGCACAGGCTGAGAGCGAGGAGTCACGTACCGTCAGGCGCTCGTAGTAGGCGAAGTTGCGGGCCTTCTGCTCGGGCGTGAAGGCGTCGCCGCGGAACAGCATGGCGAGCACCAGGTCGGCCTGCTTGACCACCTGCTTGCGGTACAGGTCGAAGTACGGGTAGTGCAGCAGCAGCGGGTACTTCTCCTGCGGGGTGTTCTCGAAGTCCCAGACCTGGTGGTCGGTGAAGCCGTCCGCCTGGGGGTGGACGCCGAGCTTCTCGTCGTACGGGATGTGCATCGCCTTGGCCGCGTCGCGCCAGGCGGCCATCTCCTCGGTGTCCACCCCCAGGGCGGCGGCCTCCAGCTGGTGTCCCTGGGCGCACTCGGCCGCGGCGCGCAGGTTGGCCTGGGCCATCAGGTTGGTGAAGACGTTGTTGTCGGCGATGGCGCTGTACTCGTCGGGCCCGGTGACGCCCTCGATCCGGAAACGGCCCTGCGCGTCGTGGTGGCCGAGCGAGCGCCACATCCGAGCGGTCTCGACCAGCAGCTCCAGGCCGTAGCCGCGCTCGAACTCCACGTCCCCGGTGACCCGGACGTAGCGGACCACGGCGACCGCGATATCCGCTCCTATGTGGAAGGCCGCGGTGCCGGCCGGCCAGTACCCGGAGCACTCCTCGCCGTGGATCGTTCGCCATGGGAACACCGCGCCGGCCAGGCCCAGTTGGGCGGCCCGCTCGCGGGCCAGCGGCAGCGTGCTGTGCCGCCAGCGCAGCGCCTGGGCCACCGCCGCGGGTAGGCAGTAGGTGAGTACCGGCAGCACGAAGGCCTCGGTGTCCCAGAAACTGTGCCCGTCGTAGCCGGGGCCGGTCAGCCCCTTGGCGGGGATCGCCCGCTCCTCGATCCTGGCGCTGGCCTGCAGCAGGTGGAAGAGCGCGAACCGGACCGCCTGCTGGAGTTCGACGTCACCGTCGATCTCGATGTCGCTGGAGTCCCAGAAGTCGCCCAGGAACTCCTTCTGCTCGGCCACCAGGCCGTCCCAGCCGGAGTAGCGGGCGGCGGTGATCGCCGCCTCCACCTGGTCGCGCACGGCCGGCAGCGAGCGGGTGGCCGACCAGCCGTAGCCGATGAACTTGGTGACCCGCAGCCGCTGGCCGGGCCGCAGCACCGTGGTGGCGCTGACCCTGGCCTGGTCGCGCCGGGCCTCGGAGGTGACACTCACGCCCTTGGGGCCCTCGATGAGGTGGTCCATGCCGGCCGCGATCCGCAGGCCGCTGAAGCGGGTGCGGTGCACCAGGGTGGCGTTGGTGCCGTGCGCGTGGTGCGCCTCGGCGACCAGCGGCGCCTCGAACACGGCGGCCGCCCGCGGATCGCTGCTGCCCTCGGGGAGTTGCTCGTTGGCGACCAGCTCGGACTGGACCACGATCCGGACCGGACCGTCGACCGCCTCGACCTCGTACTGCACCGCGGCGATCGCCCGCTGGGTGAGCGAGACCAGCCGGGCCGAATGGATCTTGACGGTCCGCCCCGCTGGCGAGGTCCACTCGGCCTCGCGCCGCAGCACGCCCTCGCGGAAGTCCAGCGAGCGGCGGTGGCCGCGCAGTTCGCCGTACCGCAGGTCAAACGGCTCGTCGTCGACCAGCAGCCGGATCAGCTTGCCGTTGGTGACGTTGATGACGCTCTGCCCGGACTCCGGATAGCCGTAGCCGCCCTCCGGGTAGGGCAGCGGGCGCAGCTCGAAGACACCGTTGAGATAGGTGCCGGGCAGGCCGTGCGGCTCGCCCTCGTCCAGGTTGGCGCGCAGGCCGATGTGGCCGTTGGAGAGTGCGAAGACGGATTCCGCATGGGCCAGCCCGAGCGGTTCCAGGCCGTGCTCGACCATCGCCCAGGGATCGAAGCTGAAGGCGTTCGCTGCGCTCACTCGGATTCTCCTTCGTCGGCTGGGGGTCGCAGGCAGGGCAGCAGAGGCGCCGCCCGTCACGAGAGCCTGGCCGGGAGGCGAAGCCGCGGCACGCGGCCGGCTCCAAGGACAAGACGGCGTGGGCGGTGCGTTCATGACGGCGCGCAGAGTGCACCCCAGGGGCCCTGCCCGTGTGCCGACGGGGCAGCACCGCATCCGGCCGTACCTCCTTTCACCGGTTCGGAGGCGGTGCCCGCTCCCGTCTGGCCCAGCGGACAGCCCTCGGATCGTCATGACCAGCCTCGGGTGGGCTCCCTCCGGTGTAGGCAAGCTGATGTGGCTTGATCCAGGCCGTCGCTACACTTCAGAGGGAGCCATGCAGACCGGTTCAGTGGCAGTAGTTCTCGGCACCCGCCCGGAGATCATCAAGCTGGCTCATGTGATCCGGATCCTGGGTCCGCTGGCCCACGTCATCTACACGGGCCAGCACTACGACCGGACGCTGTCGGGGGCGTTCTTCGACACCTTCAAGCTCAACAATCCTGACAAGAGCATCCTTGGCGTGGGCGGTGCCTCGCGCGGTACCCAGGTCTCTGCCATCGTCAAGGAGCTGACCGCCATGTTCACGCGCCGCGCCCCGTCGGTCGTCGTCGTCCAGGGCGACACCAACAGCACCCTGGGCGGGGCCCTGGCGGCCGAGTGCAGCGGAGTGCCGGTGGTCCATGTCGAGGCGGGTCTGCGGTCCTTCGACCGGTCGATGCCCGAGGAGATCAACCGGCGGCTGGTGGGGTCGGTGGCCGCACTGCACTGCGTGCCGACCCCGGGCAACCGTCGCAACCTGCTCGCCGAGGGCGTCTCGGACCGCCTAATCCAGCGGACCGGGAACACCGTTGTGGAGGCCACACTCGAGTCGAGACCAAGTGCCGAAATGGCGCGCAGGCTGCTGGGGCGCTACGAACTGGCCGACGACGGCTATGTGCTGGCCACGATCCACCGGCCCGAGAACACCGACGACCCCCAGCGGCTCGCCGCGCTCCTGGAGTCGCTGCACTCCCTGAAACTGCCCGTCGTCTTCCCGGTCCACCCTCGCACCCAGGCGGCCGTACGGCGCCACAAACTGACCAAGCTGACGAACGGCCTGCGCCTGCTGCCGCCCCTGGATCATCCGCGCTTCCTCGCGCTGGCCGCTCACGCCCGGCTGCTGGTGTCCGACTCCGGAGGAGTGCAGGAGGAGGTGACCGTGCTGAAGAAGCCCCTGGTGGTGGTTCGCAACTCCACCGAGCGCCAGGAAGCGGTCGACGCCGGGTTCGCCGTCGTGGTCCAGCCCGGACGGCAACTGCACGACGCGGCCTGCGCCATGATCGACGACGATGGACTGGCGCGCCGCCTGGCCGATACCCCCTCCCCGTTCGGCGACGGGCTCGCGAGCACCCGCATCGCCACCGCGGTGTGCGCGCTGGCCAGCACCGGCGTCCGCTGAACAAGGGCGGGCCCGCCGAACGGCCCGCTTCCCGACGGCGTGCACAGTGCTGTCGGTGCTTGCCCCGCTCCGGGAGACCCGATCAGGCAGGAGCATGAAAGAACAGCAGTCCCGTGCGCGTGAACGCATCCAAGCGTTCCGTCCAGCATCGATGGAGGTCAGACGATGGCAGAAGACCACGCCCTCGCCCAACCCGCCAGGGGCCCGTTTGTGATTGACTTCCACCGCCTCACCCGGCCGGGGGCCGACCCGCGCTGGGCCTATGGGGTCTTCAAGTCCCGGTGCTGGACCGAGGAGGAACGCTATCTCGGCAGCCTGTGGTGGCACCGGCTGCGTGCCGGGTTCCCCCGCTCGACCAATGATCCCAACATCGCCTGGAACGACACGGGATGCACCGTGGGGATCGGCTACGACCTGCAGACCCTCCTCGAGCTGTACCCGGTCATCCACCGCAACCTCCTCAGGATCGCCCTCTGGAGCGAGGACTGGTGCGGGCGCCTCTACTACGCTGCCGCCGTCCTGACGGGCGTGCCCCGCTCAGAACAACTCGCTGCACGCGCCACCGAGCTGTTCACCACCGATCGGCACCGCAGGACACGAGCCTGCAAGACGGCTCACCTCGATGCACATGCGCAACAGGTTTGCCACGCCTACGACTTCGCCGCCTACGACCGCCTCTTCCCCCCAGCCCGCGTACAGGCCCTGGCCCGTGCCGCGCACGACAGCGACCCCGCCACCGCGCTGAGGACCCTGCTGAGCGGCCAAGGCCTCATCCTGGCGGACTACCACGCGTGCCCTCACACCATGGGCTTCACCGTGGACCACCTGGGCGAGCTGCACCAGGCGGGCGTACGTACGCTCTACGTCGAATTCCTGCGCGCCGGCCTCTACCAGGAACTCACCGACGCCTACCTGCGCCACGGCCGCATGGACCCCCGCCTGCACGCCCTGCTGGTGCGGGCCGATACGCACTGGGGGCACAACGGGCGAGAACGGCTCCTGCGCCAAGCCCGACAGATGGGAATGCGAGTCGTGGGCCTGGAGACGGCGGTGACGGTCGACCTGCCGATCGCCACACCTCAGGACCGCCTGCGCCGCGCACGGTCGATGAACGTCAACGCGACGCAGATCATCCAGGACGACCGCCGCACAACCGGGCCGGAAGCGGGAAAGTACGCCGTCCTCATCGGCATCGCCCATGCCCATACCCACCGTGGAGGCATCCCGGGCCTGTCCCAGCTTCTCGGCGTGCCAGCCGTCACCGCGCGACCACTCAAAGAACGCGGCCTGGTCCCGCACCTGCTGCAGGAGGACCCTGCCCTCCGCCACGACCAACCGACCCCGCCCGGGCACAACGGCCCGGCGGGCCGCGACGACGCGGCACGCGGCTGCAACCCGCTCCCCTCCCCCTCCCGACAGACGCCTGCCGCTACCCCCGGCGATAGCGGGCCCCTTGCGACCTGGGCACGAACCAGTACCCGAGAGGAACTGCCATGGGTGGCAGCCTGACGAGCGACCTCCTGCTCTTCTTCGGCTCCCTTGTCATCACCACGGGCCTCATGATCGCCGTCCACCGGCGTCTGACCGTGGAGCGCCGCGTCCAGTACAACGAAGTCGCCGGCTTCATCTTCGCGGTGATCGCAGCGGTGTACGCCGTCACCACGGGGCTGGTGGCAGTCACCGCCTGGGAGTCACTGTCCACCAGCCGTACCACCGTCCAGAGCGAGACCAACAGCCTCATGGACCTGTACCTGGTCGCCGCCGGCCTCCCGCAGCCCGCACACACCCAGATCCAGACCACCACCCGCCAGTACGCCCAGACCGTGCTGACCTCGGAATGGTCCCTGATGACCCACCACCACCAGGCCAGCCCCGCGGCATGGACGGAACTGGACAGCATGTCGGCGGTACTCGCCTCCGTCCACCCCGCCGACGAAGGAAGCCAGGCAGCGCTGGACCGCTGCCTGGACCGCCTGCAGGAAGTCTACGACGCACGGCGCGACCGACTGGCTGCAGCACAAGAAGGCCTGCCCGGATACCTGTGGATCATCCTGATCACCGGCGGCGTGGTCACCATCGGCTTCACCTTCCTCTTCGGCCTCTCCACCGACTTCGCCCAAGCAGTCATGGTCCTGTGCCTCACGAGCACCATCGCCCTGCTGCTCCTGCTGACTCATGAGATGGCCCTGCCCTTCACCGGAGTCCTGCGCGTGCGCCCGGACATGTTCCAAGAGGCGCTCGACCGCTTCGGCGGCACATGAAACCTGCACCAACGAGACCCGGCCGGGCCCGCGACGGCCTCCGCTCCCCTGCCATGCCCAGGCGAGGACGGGCCACGCCCTGGCGCCTCTCACCAGGGCGTGGCCACCGATGCGGTTCTGGGCCAGCTGGCGGTGCCCGCCGCCGCGGGCCCCGCCAGTTGGCCAAGTCGGTATTCATCCCGATGCGCTGCGGCTGCCACACCGGCCACAGTAGGAGGCAGCCTGTAGTAGTCCTCCAAGAGAGGTGGTGGTACTGCGTGGCGGACGGCACCGGCAGCAGAGCCCTCCCCCATGCCTCTCATGGAGAGCCGCTGCCCTGCCATCAGAACGGCGGGCCTGTACGGATATCCTCCATCGAGCTTGGCCTATGGGTGGAGAGAGCGGTGTCCGTCCAGGCCCGCGCGAACAACTTGACAGGCCTGCGGGCCCAGCACCGCTCACAACTCATCCTTCACCAAGGCACGGATCCGACTATCCGGGCATTCGGCGCCATGGTCAAGGACGAGCTCGTCGGATTCAGCTACGGCGCGCCGACGTGTCAACAATGGCACTGGGTACGCCTTTTCCAGGAGGCGCTGAGCGCATGGGACCATCCCGTCGATCTTGAGGACTCCTTCGCCGTCCTCGAACTCCATGTACTCCCCCACTGGCAGTGCCACGGGATCGGAGAAGCCCTCCTGCGCTCGCTGTGCGCCGTGGCCACCGAGCCGTGGGCCGTACTCACCACGCTGTCGCCCGCCCGCCCGGCCCACCGGCTCTACCAGAAGCTCGGCTTTTGCGATCTGGCCCCTCCTGGGCATATCAGCGGCAAGAGCTACACGCTCATGGGGCGCCCCCTGCCTTTGCCGCCCCGTGGCCTGCCGCCGTGGTGTCGCTGATTCGCGCGAATCCGCCCGGGCCCGTCAGGACGGGTCAAGTGGACGAGGTCGCATCGAGGTAGACAGCTCCCATCCGCACCAGCAACGGAAGAGAACGCAGGACGTGGGACAGGATGTCCTCGGGCACCAGCGCCCCGCTGTCACGCCCATATGTGTCCCCGCGATCGGCGACAGCGCAGCAGTTGGCCCACAGGTTCGTCTCCATCGCCGCGTGCATGAGCACCGCGTACAGCGTCGCGGTGACTGTCAGCAGCGGCCGTCCGGGGGTGCCGAGCAGGAACGCTTCGGGGTCCCCGGCGGTGTTGCCCAGTCCCCGCATCGTCAGGCAGCAGCGGCGGGTGGCAGCGAAATCGATCGCGTTGCCGCCCGAGGGATCAATGATCTGGATAGCCTCCTCCCTGCGCAAGGTGGCCAGGATCTGCTGCGCCCCGCCGATCTCGGCTGCCGCGAGGTCCTGTTGGAACTTGGTGGTCACCGACTTCTCGCCCGGGCCCGGATCGGTGAAGCTGGCGATCCGCCACGCCGTGTAGGCCGCCTCGGGCAGGTGGATGAACCTCGAGCCGATTCGGATGATGTAGGGCGGTTCCGCTTGGCCGTCCGCACCGTACAGCGGGCCGAAATCCTGTCCGACGGGCAGGAGTACACGAGCAGCCGGCATGTCACTACCTCAATCGGATCGAGCATGGCAACGGGCGTGAGAACCTGCCTGGCTTGGTGGGTGGGCCAGCGTCTCCGCGGCCCTGTCTCGCCTGGCCCTTGATGTCGGGTCGGGTGAAGAGAGCAGCGATACCCACGCCAGAGTTAACGGACATCTCACCGCCAGGTTCGTGGACGTCCGGCGGGCCGCCTCGGGGCTCGCCGGCACCTGGTCCTCACAGTGGCGTCCCGGCCGCGGGCCCCGGCCTGCCTCTCGGGTCCGATGGCGCCGGCAGGGACAAGGATCCCGCCAAGGAACGGTGTCGGTGCCTGCGGCCCGTGGGGCATCGAGCGGATCACCCCTGGGACGGGCGGCGTACTGGCTTTCCTGGGCGCCTGGGCCCGCGGGTACCGTGTACGTGCCCGGTCCGTGCAGATGGGCCAGCCCGTGCTCCTGACACCGCCACTGGCGGGTACCTCCACTCTCACCTCGATGGCGCCTGCCGCACCGGGCATGGGTCCACGACGGCGGCCGATTACGTGCCCTGCCATTCAGCAGCAGCGATCGCCGACCCTCGTCGCAGTCCATCTCTGAGGAGCTCAGCACCCGCCCGTTATGACGCCACCCGCACCAGGCACACCCCACCCGCACGCCCCGCTGTCCACGCCGACTCTGCAGGATCCGACCCGACTGGCTGCGCGGTTCAGGCCACCGGCGACCGCGTGAGGAGAGCGGTTGTCCCGGGAAGGGGCGGTTTTCTGGGTCGGGCGCGTCACGGCTCGGCCCGAATTCGCTCTCCTGGGGCAGGGGCTCGCCCCCAGGGGCCGGCTCCTCGCCGAACCGCTAAACGGAACGGTTCAGGGCCGGCCTCATGGGGCTCAGAGGAGCTCCCAGTACGCTCAGTCTTATAGCGACAACATACAACCAACAAAATCTGATGGTCTGGCAGTTTTCTTTTCCCGTCGGTCAAGCGTGCACGGCGGAGCGGTTCATGCTGTGGCCTGGAACCCGGAGCGCGGGCGCGAGACGGGAATGACTCCAGCATCCCAGGGGAGGTACCAACCTTCTTGCCCGGCCACTGGGATCCGCGGTGAAGGCCTGCGCGCTCCCAGCTGCGGCCACCGGTGGCAATGCAGGTTGGGATGCAGCCGGAGCGGGAACCGTTGGCAGCAGGGCCCGTCATGCTCGAGGGCGGGCTCGGCCCCTGGAGTCGCCCGGACAGTCTCCTCTCGGGGGACAGGCTCAGGGTCTGCCGAGCGGTGGGACCGGCCCTCGGATCGCGGCCTGAGGCGCCAGAGGAGGACGAATGCTGCCGCAGCCTTTGGGGGCCGCTGCAACCGGTACCGCCGGGCTGGCACAGACCGCTGGCGCTACGGGTGTATCCAGCTCCAGGTCCGGTGGCGAGTTGAGGCCCAGAGCGGTGGCCGCCACCAGCACAACACCAGTACCCAGCCGGCCCGCCCACGCCATCAGCCCCGCCAACGGACCAAGATCCGTCACCATATTCACCAACTGCCCACAGCCTCCTACCACATCACACCCGAATTGCCACACCTGACGAACCAACCCACCCCCACCCCGGAACAGCCCTACCGCACCCACCAACACCGGCACCACTCCCGCATGCAACGTCCGCTCCACATGACGCACCTCCGCGAACGCCACACGACACTCCCCACACTCACGCAGATGCTGCTCCTGACCACGCGAGGACTCCTCACTCAAAGCACCCCGCGCATGAGCACCAAACCGTTCCACAAACCGCCGACACCGCTGACGCCCCTGCCGCACATGCTGCGTCAAATACGCCCGACGCAACCCCTCACGCGCCCGATACGCCAACGCCGACACCGCATTGGGCGACAACCCCAACGTCTCAGCGACCCTCGCCGGCTCCTCCCCATGAACCTCCGTCCGCCACAACACCGTCCGCCACCGCTCCGGCAACGTCCCAAACGCCCGCAGCACCGTCGCATACTCGAAAAGCGCCAGAACATCAGCACTCGCCGCCGGAGCACACTCCCGCTCCGGCACATCCGCCACCGGATACGTCTGCGCAGCCGCCCGACCCGCCTCCACCGCAATCCGCCGAATCGTCGTCAACAAGTACGGCACAAACGACGTCGAAGGACCCGATCCCCGCGCCAACGTCTGCAAAATCCGCGTAAACGCCTCCGCCGTCAAATCAAACGCCTCGTCCGGCGAGCGCGACACCCCCCGCGCATACCGCAAAGCCGTCCGATGATGCCGACGAAACAACTCGCCATAGGCATCACGACCACCCGCCCGCACCAGATCCAGAAGCCGAGCATCCGGCACATCCTTCAGATCCCCGCAGACCGCACCCGCGTCAACATCAACATCAACATCCACAGACGCAGCCTGCGGGAAGGGAAACGGTGTCGGCACAAAGCCTCCAGTACAAGCTCGATCCGAGGCGCCCCGGAAAACAACGCCGCGCACAAGTGGTCACCGACCAGGCACCTCACACGGAGAACACCCAACCGAACAGCAGCCGCAGAACGAGCACCCGCCCTACTCCCACCACGGCAACCCACCACCCGCAGCCCTCGACCCGACGCCGATGACGCTTCCCTGTGTAGGAGACAAAAGACATCGTTGCAACAACGCAGACAGTGTCGTGCATCAGCTTGGCTGCAGCACACCACCAAGAAGAGTGACACACCCCCAAACCCCGTCATGACCAACCCCCCACCCCCTCACACCCGCCCCACCCCGCCCCCAACCAAACACCCAAAACCCAAACAACACCCGGCATATTCCACCAGCAACCCCAAAACACACCACCCCCCACCCACAACAAGAACCACCGGATCGCACTCCCGACCGAGTTCCGTACTCGCGACCCCGGCGCATGCACCCGCCGGCGCACCAAAGTCCTTACCCGATGCATCGGTACGCGCCGGGCGGAACCTCGAGACCCCGCGGCAAACCAGCCGCCTCGTGCCCATCACCGGTCTGCAAACGCGGCGTCAGCGGAATCGCACTCGGGCCTCGCAGCACCTGCGGTCCGAGCCAGGTCGGCAGGCGCCCGGCCCGCAGGTGAGCCCACCCAACGCACCGACGTCAAAACAGCGCCATCACGCAGACCCGGGTCACGCGAGCGGCGCCGTTGACCAAACAGCGCTGACCGAGTGCCCAGGGCGCGCCCCGCGCCCCGTGCGCCCCACTGCCACGCGGACCGACCTGGTTACCAGTTCGCCTGACCCACTACCCACCTCGCCAGGCTTCGTATACCGCCCAGCCCTGTGGCCCCCGGGTAGCATCGCCAGGGGGCTGCGATCTCTCGCTCGGGTCGCCAATGCGCCCGCGTCGCGGGCTCGAAAGCGGGGCGCATGGAACATCAACCGCGCCGCGCGAGGAAGCGTGCTCCGCCCTGGCTCTATCCGGCCGGGAGGGGGATCGACACCGATGCGAACCCGCCAGGGCAGCGACACGCACGGCGCGCCCGCTCCGCCGTACGCCGGTCGACATGGGATGGCGTGGACAGACAGCACGCGGGAGTTCGGCCTGGTCGTGACGCGTAGCGGCCCCAACTTCCATACACCTGCCCGAATGTGAGCCTGGGTTTTCGACCGGAACAGTCTCGGTGCATGGCGTCAGCGGCCGCGCCCGTCATGCGCGTCGGGCCAGGACGCGGTACCTCAGCAGCCCTCACGAGGCAGCGCCCTCACGCGGCGGGCAGTTGACGGTATGCCAACGACTCGTAGGCGGCAAGTACGCCGCTGCGGGCAGTACCGGGCATAGACTTCAGATGGCGAACCCGGGAACGACCGTAGCTCAAGCGACCGAAAACAGAATTGCCAAAAACACGATGGGGCGACTATTTACCGCTCGCGTCACCGACCGCCGTCTTCGGATTCTTACCTAGCAAGTCGGCACTGCCATATCCCTACGCCTATCGAGAGGGCCAGGAATGCCTGAGGCGCACGCCAGATCGGGGGGCGCGATTGCAAGCACTCCTGATCCGGACCCTTGTGGAGCTGAGCATGGAACGAGGTCATTCGCCCGCAACCCGGCGGGCGTTCGCCCTGGAGCGGCTGGACGCAACAGCCGCCCTGCTTGACGCCCTGGACGAACAGATCGATCGCGCCGAGGCAGACCTGGCCCGGCGCTCGGCCCAGGCCACAGCCGCCCCCGATGCCGCGCAGTGCCTGCGCGACCTCGGTGCCCTTGGTGACCTTACCGACTGCCGCATCCTGCGCCGGCGCCTGTCCAACACGTATGCCAGACAAGCATACGAAGTGGTGGCAGCCGGCCCGATGGCGCCACCCGGACCGTCCGCGCCCGGCGTGCACGAGGAGTTCCCGGTTGCTTTCTGGTTCCGACCGCCACCGATCAAGTGCGGACACCCGCAGGACGACCCGCGGATCGAAGAGGCCCGCCAGCACGTGCTCGAAGCACTGCACGCCGCACCGGACACCACCGTCCCTTCGCCTGCGGGGCGTCCCTGGCCCTGCGACAACCATGACGGGACACTTGAGTTGGCGTGGCAGCTGCCCGACCGGCTCCGCCAGTACGCCGATGCCGTCCGCGCCGCCCTGAAAGGCGGCCAGGTGGCACGGCGATGACAGCCGAGAATAACCCGCATGCCCTCTGCGTGTGGTGAGCACGACACGCCCCGGCGGGACTGGGCCTGGAGGCCCGGTTGAACGCGAGGGTGATCGCACATGCATGGCTTGAGCACATCCTGCCTAAGGTCGCTACGGGCAGGGATTCTGTATTCGTGGGCCTCCCGCGCCCCTCGTGCCGCGCAACGCTTGGCGATGAACCGGCTTTCGCCAGGTTCAACTTGCCCCGGATGCGGAGCCCGTTGCCGGTGGACCTGAGCGGCTCCTTGCTGGACGTGAACCAGGGCGGACCTACCTTCCGGCCGCCACGCGCCTGCCAGAAGGTGGGTCGAAGATATTCCGGTTGCGGCGGACCTGCTTCGCGCCGCCTAGGGCGCTCGTACACCACGCGAACAAACCCGACCCTCGGGGTGAGCCCCGAGCGCTGACCCACCATCGGATAGAGGCGAGCGACAGGAGTACCGCAGATGCACACGATCCACCTACCGCGAGGCCCCGGCAGCGCCTGCCGTCCTTGCCTGCCAAGCACAGGACGCAGCCTCGCGGCCTCGAGCCGAGGACCCTGCCCCGCCCTCCGCACGGCAGGACCCCCACCTCCCCCGCCTCCAGCTCGAGGCATCCTGGGAGCGATCCGCTGATGACCCGCTGCGAGGCGACCACCGAACGCCGACGGAGCAGCCTGCTCGCCCTGGTAGGCGTCCTGGGCGAGCTCTTGATCACGGGCGGACTGGTCCTGACTCTTTTCGTCGTCTACGCCCTCTGGTGGACGAATCTCACCGCTGATAACCGCTCAGGCCGGGCCGGTGAGCGCCTGCATCAGGTCTGGGCCGCTCCGCCCGGACCGGCGGCGCCCCGGCCGTTCCAAGGCGAGGGGGCGGTCGGTTTCCTGCACGTGCCGGCCATGGGGAAGAACTACCAGGTGCTGATCCGGATGGGCACCGGTTCGGAGATCTTGAACGAGGGCGCGGCGGGGGTGTACGAGACGCCCTACCACTCGGCGATGCCATGGGACCCGAGCGGGAACTTCGCTCTCGCGGCGCACCGAGACGGGCACGGCGCCAAGTTCCATGACCTGGACGCGGTGGAGAAGGGGGATGCCGTGGTGGTGGAGACCCGGGACTCGTGGTACGTGTACCGGGTGGACTCAGTTCTGGCGCGGACGTCCAAGAACGACACCGGTGTCATCGCGCCGATCCCGGAAGGCTCGGGCTATCAGGGCCCCGGGCGCTACATCACGCTAACGACCTGCACGCCGGTGTACACCTCCCGCTACAGGATGGCGGTGTGGGGCAGCCTGGTACGCGTCGATCCGGTGGACGCCGCTCGTACTCCGCCACCGGAGCTGACGGCAGACCATTGACGACTCGCTATCAACTGGCCTTCACCGCACGGGTGCACACCTGGGGGTGCGGCGGGGCGTGCCGCCGCAGCCTCGTGCACGGGTCCGCCATCCCTTGATCTTCGCAGGGAATCCCGGCCATTAGCGACTCCGTTGGGAAATCGCAGTGCGGGCTGGGATCAGGCTGCCAGATCGAGTGCTGCCAGGTGTGAGGTGCGGGTCTTGCCGAGGGGTGTGCCGGTGAGCCAGGCGTCGAGGCGGATGATGTTGATCGCGGTGACGGCGAATACATGACCGAGATGGGCTTTGGTCAGTGCGGTGTAGCGACTTCGGCGGATGCCGGTGCGCCGCACGGCCTGCGAGATCGTGCCCTCAGCACCTGCTCGGACGTCGTAGCGGGCCTTCGACTGCGCAGTCCGCTGCTCGATGTGGCGTTGCGCCAGGACCTGCTGCTGCTCGCGGGGTAGGAGCGTCAGAGTGCGGCCGTCCCGCTGGGTTTGCCCGCAACGACCCCACCTCGCAGATCCGCTCCGGGACCAGGTCCAGGACCCTCTCCTCCAAGCCATGCTCGACCAACCGGTACCGGAAGCCACCAAGCGCCATGAAGTCGAAGCCGGGACCATCCGTCCCAGTATCGAGCTGTCCAGGTCAGTGGGGGAACCTCACCAGGCGCACACCGAAACAGTTGGCAGCCGCCAATGTTCGACGGGCCGAGCTGGCCCGCCGCAACGCCAACCCGGCATAGCGAAAAGCCCCGGCGCTCACGCCAGGGAGGAGTCACACTGATGGAAGGTGCCGCTCGGTGGTGTTCGCCCGCCCGCGCCACGGCGGAGCATGGATGTATGGTCTCAGCGCCGCGGCTCCTGGCGTGGGAGTTGCTGGCTTGCGCCGGGCGGGGTGGCAGCGGGCAGGGTGGCGACGTCGTGCTTGGCCTGCTCCAGTGGTGCAGTGGTGTCAAGCAGAGGGGGCGCTGTACTGGGGCCCTTGTCGAACTGGAAGGCGGAGGTGAGGTCGCCAAAGGTCTGGCGGCGCCAGTCGGTGACGTAAGCGGCCCGTACGCCGGTGAAGCGTTCCAGGAACTGCAGGACCGAGGTGTGGTCGAAGAGTTCGGAGGCCACGCGGCCACCCGTGGTCCAGGGGGAGATGATGATGCACGGTACTCGAAAGCCTGCTCCGATCGGCACGCCCTGGACGAACTCGCCGGCGGTGCCGAAGGGGGGAACCGGCGGCGGGACGTGGTCGAAGAGGCCGTCGTTCTCGTCGTAGTTGAGAATGAAGACGGTCTTCGCCCAGACCTTGGGGTTGGCGGCGATTGCTTCGATCTTGGAGGCGATGAAGTCGGCGCCGGCCGCGGGCAGGGCGTTGGGGTGCTCGCAGCGGTCGGTGGTCGGCAGGATCCAGGAGACGGCGGGCAGCCGGTCGGCGCGGGCGTCGTCTTCGAAGGTGCCGGCGGGCTGAGCGGTCATCGCCTTGTCGTGGAGGGGGTCGCCTGGCTTGGCGTGCTTGAACGCCGCGAAGGCGGCCAAGGTGTTGAAGTCGCGGCTCTCGGATTCCTGGTAGACCCGCCAGCTCACCTGGGCGGCCTCCAGTTGTTCGGCGTAGGTGGTCCAGGTCAGTTCCCTGTCGGGAAAGAATCCGGTGACCGGGCCGCCGTGCCTGCCCTCGGCGTCGATGCCGCCGGTCATCCAATGGAGCCGGTTGGGCCAGGTCGGGCCCTGGACCGAGGAGAAGTAGTGGTCGCAGATGGTGAAACTGTCGGCCAGGGCGAAGTGGAAGGGGATGTCTTCGCGGGTGTAGTAACCCATCACGTAAGGCGCGTGCGTGCCGTCGGCGGCCCGGTGGGCGCTCATCCAGGCGTCGAGCTTCCCGCCGTTCCAAGCCCGGTGCTGGACGTGCCAGGAATGGTCGGTGGAGGGGATCGCCTGGGCGCTGGTGGTGCGGGTGTTCAGCCGGTAGGGCAGCAGGTAGCCGTCCGGGTGTGAGTTGTCGGGCTGATGGAAGACCGAGCGGCCGGTTTCCAGGAGCAGAGCATGCGGGTCGTCGAAGCCCCGCACACCCGCCAGCGTGCCGAAGTAGTGGTCGAAGGACCGGTTCTCCTGCATCAGCATGACCACGTGCTCCACGTCCTGCAGCGAGCCGCGCCGTGGGGTTCCTGCTGCCAGCGCGCGCTGCACGCTCGCTGGCAGCAGGTCGGCGCCCGCGGCAGTGGCCATCACGGTGAGCATCCTGCGTCGGGTCATCAGGGGCACGACGATGCCGCCTGCGGGTGGTCCTCGCCGCGGATCGGGCCGCGTGCGCTGGCGCCCTCAGCTGCCCGGTATCGGCGGACCCCGGCGGCGTCCATACGCTCCACAACCGGAGGGCGGGTGGAGCGTGCGGCGGGTGCTGGCAGCGTCGGGTAGTCGTGCAGGTGTGGGCAGCCTGCGTCAAGCCAGTCGAATGCCGCTCCGGTCTCAGCAGCCATCGCCGCGAAGAACCCTTCACCGTCAGGGGTCTGGTGGGTGGTGATCCAGGTATAAGTCGGGCCTTCCCACAGGGCACGCGCAATCAGCTGGCGGCCGTAACCGCGCCCCTGCCATCCGCGCCACAGATAGATCGCCTTGATCTTCCCGTAGCGGCAGGCATCGCACACCTGCCAGTGCAGGACCGCCACGTGGCGCCCGGACCGGTCATACATCCGCAGGGTCCGCGTTCCCGTTGGCCCCTGCGCCGGCCAGTAGACGCACCGTGTCGGCTGGCCGGCTGTCACCAGCCTCACCCACCACCAGCGGATCCGGCTCATGCCTTTGGGTACATTCCCCATGTCTGTTTCCCTTTCGCGGCGCTCGAGCATGCCGAAGACCCCGTGCCGAGAGCCCTTTCGGCACGGGGTCAGAACAGGGCCGCGTCCGGAAGTCGTCCCGTGCCGAATCCCAGTGCGCCAGACGCCCCGAACCGCAGGCCTGATGAGAGGACGGCGCTGGTCGTGCCCGATGACGCGATGCACGCACAGCTCACCCAATCGGGCGCACCACCGCGCGGTACCGGTGGGCGAGGTCCGCGCTGGGGCAGCTGCTCACCTGAGCTTGCTCCGCTTTGACTCGGACCATCGGTGTGGTGGTCAGAAGCCGTTGCTCTATCGATCTTGGCGAGCATGAGTTCGAGGGCGTCAACTCGGCCGGGTGGTCTTCTGGCTGGGCGAGCATGAACGTAGGGCCTCCCGCACAGCTCGTGGGTGTCGAAGCCATCGAGGGCACAGCTCCACATCGTCACGTCGGGGGCCAGAGTCGTAGACCGAACGGGCCGACACTGGAGGCATGTCGTCATGACCAGATAGAACCGCGCCTTCTCAGGGATGGGTGCGATCACTCGCTGCCTTGACCGGGAGAGGGATCACAGGCAGCGCTGGCGGCATCACGGTGACCCGTCTGCACACCGCGACGTCGTTACGTGCCCATACCTGGCCTCGGCCCGTTGACGGGCCGAGGCCAGAATCGTCGGACTATCGGACACGTCAAACTCCTGGGCACTCAGCGGCCGCTGGATACGGCCCCACCCGCGCTGAGCGGCCTCGAACGCCTGCCAGTCCACCTCAGCAAGCTCGGCAAGCAGGAACAGACGCTGAGGTCACGTGGGCGGAGCGGTCGCTCACGATGGCCTTCAACGAGGTGGTCTGCCGCATCCCACGGCGCCCCTCAACGAGACGTCCTGTGCCGTCAGGTCCGCCCCGGTGGGTTCCTGGAGTGCCCTCGCCGCCGCCGTGAACGTCCATACCCCGGGCCGGGCCTGCTGCCCCAACGAGCCGGGTTCGCCTGACAACGCCCACGCGGGAGCAGGACGTGGCCTTCGACATCCCCCTGCAGCGCGGCGAGACTGCGCCTCAGGACGCCGTCCGCGTCCTGCTGCGCCGCCGCTGCATGCAGGCGGCTGTCAACGGTGGTTACCGCACGTAAGGTGCCGATCGCGCCTGCTCATCGAAGACGGTCTCCTTGTGGATGGTCTCGGCCAGTTCACTCAGCTCCGCTTCCATCTCGATGCGAAACGGACCCTCGGGCTCGGTACGGAACAGGACCGCGTCGCCGTCCTCGAACACAACCCACAACTCTGCGCGGCCCCTCAAGCACCGCTCCAGCCTCGCCGCCAGGCGGGCGCGCTCGTCCTCCTGAGCGGGCACCCGCTCGAAGGCCTCGGCCTTGCCGCGGTTGTATGGGGCCGGGACGATCTCCCGGACCACACGCCATGCGCCGTTGATCAGCATTTCAACTCTCAAATTGGCCATACTCCAGCGTCCGTCCGCCAGTTGAAGCGCGCGCGCTGGGCAGCGGCGGTCCATCGGGGGCGGTGGCGGGGAACAGCAGGCTTGTACGGGTTCTTCCCGACTCGCCGCCCAGGCCGTGTCTGCTCAGCCCGTGCTCGACTGCGAGGCCCGCCAAACTGACTTCGGGTGAGCCGGCGGCGTGCCCGGATTGCGGTGCGCTGACCGGCCGCGTGCAAGGCTGTCGCGGGCGGATGGTCGCGGACGTGTTGGTTGATGCCCGCCGGGTCGTGCTCGCCGTGCCTGCGCCGACTGGTGTGCCCCGCCAGAGGCCTGTCGGCGAGGCCTTTCGCGAACAGATCCCCGGGCTACTGGAACGCCGCCAGCGCGGACGGTCCACCTGACCGGGCAGATCACGGCCAGGGCCACGGAGTTGGCCGCACGGGCTGCCGCGCGCACCCGGCGGGCGATGGCCATAACAGTCTGCCCGTTCACGGCGCTACCCATGCTCATACCGCTGCCGACCTGCGTCCACACCGCGAGGTGCACGGCGACCACCTGCTTTCGAGCGGACACCACGACACACTGCGCGCAACCCGGGCGATGGCGGTGCTCTGGCTCGGCGGACCTGGATCAATGCGGGACCCGGTTCCCTCTTCGTCATGGGAACCGGGTCTGCATCACTGCCCTCTGGGGCCGGCTGTGTGCCGCCTGCCCGCTGTGAGCACCCACTCAAGCTTCAGTTGCGGCGACTCAGATCGCGCCCACGTAGAAGGTCTGGTTGTTCTCGGCAGGGTTGTTAGCCCACATCCCGCCCGGGTCGAACCAGGTCTGCCTGCCCACGACCGTGCCGGGAGGAAGATTGGTCGGCACGATCATCACCGCGGAGCTGTTCGTGCTGATGAGCCCGTTGTAGGGCACGCTGACGTCGGTGGTGAAGATGCACTGGATGGTGCTGGGGCTGGTCACGTTGCAGTTGGCCACCGCTGAAGGGGTGCCGAGCTGCCAGGTCCCGACCGACGGCGGTAGCAAGGTCGCACCGTTCGCGGTCTGGAAGACGATCTGGGTGCCGGCCTTGAGGGTGCACCCGTCAACGGTCTGGCACGTCAGCCCATAGCCCGGGGCGACCGCGTTGACACCGTGTTGGAGCGTGACGGGGCCCGACCCGCCCTCAAAGGTCCAGTTGCCCGTCGAAGCGGACGCGGTGGGCGCGCCTGCGGCGAGAGTGACGGCGGCGCACACGCCAACGGTAGCGAGGGCAGCAGTGCGCTTGATGGTCTTAAGCATGTGGTCTTCCTTTCGAGAAGGAGGAGGACCCCTCGTGCGACACGGGGGCGGTCTCCTCGTGTGATAAGAGGAGCCGCGCCTGCTGATATGACGCCGCCGATGGCGTGTCAACGGCGTTAGGCGGGTTCATGACTGTGGGAGTTGCGCGCAAACCCCGGGCCGCGGCGGGGCTCCCGCTCGGCGGGCTGAGTGAAAGCGAGGCTGGTTCCCGAGGAGCTGACACCAGGCTTGACGCGTCGGTAGGTGATGGCGCAGCAGGCAGGGGAACGGGTCGTGGATGTCGTCGCGGCGCTCCCAGCGGATGCGAAGGCGTTGCGGCCGCGGGGCCGGGTGGGGCAAGACACGAACCTCACACCTGGCCGCACTCGAACTGGCAGCCTGATCCCAGCCCGGTTCGCGGATTCCCAACGGAGCCGTGAACGCCAGGGGCTCCTCGCAAGAATCCGCTGATGTCCTGCGATCAGCGACCGCCGACACGCCTGCGCCGCCCCCGCTCCTGACATTCGCCTGCCCCGGATGCCGTTCAGCTCGGGCGCGCCGGAGCATCTCGGCGGGCAGGTCCAGGCCGAGCGCCAATCCGCTGGGGCCGACTGCTCCCGCAGCGGGCAGGAGGCATGCGCCGCAGCCGAGGACCAGGACCGCGTCGCGGGGGGGCGAGTTCCGCGTGCTACACAAGGCGCCGGCCGGCTTGCCGCAACAGCCCGATGCCGACCTGGCCGTAGGTCGGCGCGGCACGGTCGAACAACTCTCCCAGGCGCCGTTCGGCAGGGCGAAGCATGGTCTCGAATCTCCAGGGCTGGTGCGACCGTATAGGGGTCAGGTCCAGCGGGTAGCACTGGGCCCGGTCGGCTATCGCGGTCACCAGTACGAGGCCGTCGATTCTGTCGGCCGGCAACTGGGAGCCTGCTTGGAGCCGCTGGTCCCAGCCCGAGACGGTGCAGCCTTCGGCCTGCAGCAGGGCTGCGGCGTTGGCCACGTCGGCCGGGAATTGGACGAAATGCCGTTATACCGTTCGAACTCGTCGGCGGGGATGACGAAGCAGATGTGCGTCACAGTGTGCTCCTGGGCACGGGCGGGCATGTGAGCGGGCGCAGGGGTGTGCGGGTGCCGGGGTCTCACGGGCGAAGTGCGGGGCGCAGCCGGTGCGCGATGCGGGCGATCCGCTCCAGCGGGGCCAGGTCGAGGGGAGCTGGGCCGGGCGCCGCGCGCAGTTGGCTGATGGCATCGCCGATCGCGGTGGTCAGTGGGGAATCGACGAGTATCCTCTCGAGGACGGTGCCGGGCGCCTCGATGGTCACCCGGTGGCAGTTACGGCCCATCGGGCGTTCGTCGCAGCGAAGTACGGGGTCGAAGTCGATCACCCCGCACGCCCGGTCGGCCCGGACCACGGCGCGCCGACGGCGGCCGGCCGGCCCGGCGGGCTCCACTATGGGGGAGCGCCAGGTGACGCGGATGCCCGAGGGAAGTCGCGCTCTCGCTGAGTGTGCTGAGGAACAGGTCGGGGTCATGGCGCGGGGTCAGCTGCGCGCAGGTGAGATCGCCGGTGACATATCCGTGGAAGTCCGCCGGATCGATGAGTGTGCGCAGGACTGCCAGGATGTGCAGCCATTCGTAGCCGAGGACGCCGTAGTCCCGATCGACGAACCGGCCCTGGGCGATGTCTGTGCGGCGGTCCTTGGTGAAGGTGATGTCGATGCTGCTGATCGATCGGTGCTGCGGCCGTGCTCAAGGCCAGCAGCTCGGCCAGGACGGCGGGGGCCTTGGAGTAGCGGTACTGGTCGACCAGGACCAGGCGGGCCTGGGGGTGGGCAGCCAGCAGCTCGGTGAACTCCTCGATCTCACCGCTGCGGCAGGCGGGCTTCTCCAGCAGCACACGGGCGCGCGGATCGCGTTCCAGTAGGGTGCGCACAGTGCTCAGGTGCGTGTCGGTGGGGCAGCACACGCTCCACATGTCCACCGCGGTGAGCACTTCCTGCGGCAGGTTACGTCAGATCGGTCCAGTGCGCAGGGCCGGCCCACCTGCCGTGGGCGGGATCGACGACCGCGCTGACGTGTGCGCCCAGGGCACGCAGGGCCGCCCGGTGCTGTCGGCCGGCCACTCCGTGGCCCACGATGGCGGTCCGGAGTCCGGTGGGCGGGTGTGCGGGGTGTGGCTGAGGGATCACGGTTCAGCTCCCGCCCAGGTAGAGGTCGTAGTACGCCTCGAACAGCCCGGATTCGGCGATCACCCGGTCGGCCAGGGCGGTGTCGAGGCCGACGGGCAGGTCGTGCGCCTGGCAGCACAGTGCCACGGCGGCGAGGAGAGTGCCGACCCGGTACGCGTCATAGCCGCGGTTGGGGATGCCCTCGTTCTCGAACAGGTTGAGCGAGCGGCCATCCCCCAGCAGGGTCACCGTGCGGCCATCGGGCAGCTGGTGGCGCACGCCGGCGACGGCGCACTCGATGCTGCCGCACGTGCACTCGGACAGGAGAGCGAAGTCCTTCGTTGCGAAGCCGGCCAGGTAGCTGCCGTCCGCAAGCAACGCCAATTCCCTTCAGTCGATGACCTGTTCGCCCGCGGTGCCGACAATCAGCAGCGGCCGGGTCGCGCTCAGCGCCTGCGCCATGGTCCGGTAGGTTTCGAAGCCCTGCTCGGCGGCCTGGATCAGGGCGAGGATGTCCGGATCGACGACCGCCACCCGGCGGCCGATGAACTTCTCGCCCGACACGACCTCGCGCAGGCGGCGCAGACAGCTGTCGGCGATCTCGTTGTAGCCCAGGTGGGTCTTCACGGCCGAGCGGGCGAGGTTCACCACCGGGATCTCCACTGCCCCGGCGGCCTTGATGCGCTTGAGTCCGCTGACGGTCAGTTCGATGGCCGCGTCCGCCCGGGCACCGCCGGCTGGGCCGTGGCCCAGTGCGAGCAACCCCCCGTTGTCGATGACCAGCACCCGGCGGTGCACGGCGTGGGCCTGGCGGATGAACTCGGCTACCCGCTCAGCGCTTTGACGGGCGTGGTCCTGCTTCGCGGCCGTGCTGGTGGCGTTGATGAAGGAGTTGTCCAGGACATCGCTGCGGTAGCCGCGGCGCAGGAACGTCTCGTGCACCTGGTCGCGGTTGCGCGTGCGGTCGCCCTTGGACAGCGCATAGACCCACTGCGCAGGTACGCCCACCCGCTCCATCGCGGCCAGGAAGCCAACACTGTTCTCCACGTAGTGGTCACGGAAGACAAGAGCCCATCCGGCCATGACCGGTTCCGGTATCGCGAAGCGGCCCAGCAGCGGCATGGCCGCATCGATCCCCGCCAGCTCCCGGTCGGTGAAACCGGCTCCGGCCCGGCGCACGGCCTCGATGACCCACCTCTCGCCAACCGACCCGGAGGAATCGCCCTCGCAGGCAAGGAGCACGACGTCAAACTGCGCAAGGGACGGCAGAATCACGTCCAAGGTGCGCGGTGCGCTCACCGGCCGCGGTAGACGGTGAACGGTGAACTGCTGTCCCTTCACGTACAGTTGCATAGCCCAGCTGCCCCCCAGCGGCTCGCAGCGCTCCCCCACCGCGGCCAGCGCCGCCCGCAGTTGCTCCTCGGTGGCCGAGGAGCCGACCACGGCGCAGACCCGGGGCGAGCCTTGCGGCTGCGCGTGCCGCCGCGGTGACCTTGCCGACGGTGTGGCCAAACGCGCGTCCACGATGGCTCCTTCACTTGTGGATCGAATGCTTGGGAAGGTCCGGCCCCGGGGAGCAGGGCCGCCAACCTGCCAGGAACGAAGGCCCTCATGATGGTGCGTCAGCGAGCCACAGGGCCGCAGCGCGCTGCGGGCCAGCCACGGCTACCGCTCCCACCCGCCCCCGGGGAGGGCGATGGCCCCATAGGTCAAAAGGCGCCCGTATACCGCCCGCGCCTCTCCGGCAGACCTACTGCCCCCAGCGCGGACAGTGCCCGCCCCGCCGGGCCACTCGGCCGCACGCCGCCACACCCGCGCGGCAATCCGCGCATCCACCAGGGCAGCCGCGAGAAAAAGAAAGTCCTTGGGCCCCTCCAGATCATTCGCATCGAAATTGCCGTTTCGGCGAGGCAGGTTCACCACGCTACGGGCTGTCCCGGTCCTCGCACCGGCTGGCAGGCGACGATTCCAACCGACTTAAGTCGGGGACACGATCCCCCGCCCTGGGGCGGTCACCGCCCTGCACGACAGCGCCCGCCGTTCTCCGACGGCCCGAGGGCGGCCTCCCGCCGACCGCGTCCGCCAGGCCACCCGGGCCCGGCCGCCTTTATGGGACTCGCCGCGAAGGCCCACCCGCAGCACCCGCTCGCCGACCACCGCGGTGAGCCGCGCCCCCTGCCTCGACGCATCGATCACCCGAAAGCACGACGTCCCGCCGCCTGACGGCGACGGGACGCATGCTCAGACACCATTGCCCACCAGCGACGTTGGCGGGAGCCACGGTGTTGTTGCGTGGCTGGGGTTGCTTGTTAGAGGAGGTGGGCGTGGGCGGTGCTGGCGGTGTGGTTGGTGTCGCCGGTGT
>NZ_JBGCCO010000015.1:0-212788 GCF_041262605.1 Kitasatospora sp. GAS1066B | reverse complement strand
CGCCCCGCGGCCCTCCCCCCCCCCCCCCCGGGGGGCGTTGCACCCCCCCGGGGGCGGCACCCCCGGGTTCCGCCCCGGCCCCCCCGGGGGGGGGGGGCCCCCCCCGCACCCCGGGGGCGCCCCGACGCGGTTGGTCGAGCGGCCGTCAGCCCGCCTTGCCGAACTGGTCGGAGATCGCGGCCAGCATGATCTCCCGGATCGCGGTGGCGAGTTGGGCCGGTGTCGGGGAGGTGAACAGGGTGCGGACCGGCAGGTCGACGCCCAGGGTCTGGCGGATCCGGCTGGTGACCCGGGTGGCGAGCAGCGAGTGGCCGCCGAGGTGGAAGAAGTCGTCGTGGATGCCGATGGTGTCGAGGCCCAGGATGTCGCTCCAGGCGGCGGTGATCGCCTTCTCGACGGGGTTGCGCGGAGCGGCGTAGGCGGCCACCTCGGGGCGCTGGTGGTCGGGGGCCGGGAGGGCCCGGCGGTCGGTCTTGCCGTTGGGGGTGAGCGGGAGCTGGTCGAGGGTGACGAAGGCGGCGGGGATCATGTAGCCGGGCAGCCGCGGTTCCAGGTGGGAGCGCAACTCGGAAGCAGCGGGCGGAAGTTCACCGGTGGCGACGGTCAGGTAGGCGACCAGGCGCTTGTCCCCGGGGGTGTCCTCGCGGACGATCACGGTGACGGCGGTGACCGCCGGGTGGCTGAGCAGGGTGGCCTCGATCTCGCCGAGCTCGATCCGGAAGCCGCGCAGCTTGACCTGGTTGTCGATCCGGCCGAGGAACTCCAGCTGCCCGTCCGCCCGCCACTTCACCAGGTCGCCGCTGCGGTAGACCCGGTGGGTGCCGCCGTCCACCTCGAAGTCGATGAACTTCTCGGCGGTCAGCTCCGGTTGGCCGTAGTAGCCGACGGCCACCGCGACGCCGCCGATCAGCAGCTCACCGGGAACCCCCACCGGCACCGGGTGGTTGTCCCGATCCACCACGTAGACGCGGACGTTGGCCAGCGGGCGCCCGATCGGCGGGAGCGGGTCGCCGGGGGTCACCTCGACGGCGGTCACGATGACGGTGGTCTCGGTCGGGCCGTAGCCGTTGACCACCCGGAACGGCAGCTGCTTGCCCGGGGGCAGCCGGAGTTGGTCGCCGCCGGTGAGCAGGTAGTCCGGGCTGCCTGCCACGTCGTCCCAGGGCAGCGCGGCCAGTGACTCTAGCATCGGGGTGGAGAGGAAGGCGCCGCGGATCCCCTGCGCGACGATCCACTCCTGCAGTACCGGGGGTGCCAGCCGGACCGCCTCGGTCGGGATGCAGCAGGTGGCGCCGGAGGTGAGGGCCAGCCAGAACTCCCAGGCCCCGGCGTCGAAGGCGACCCCGCCGAGCAGGGCCATCGGCTCGCCGGCCCGGGGCGCGTAGTCCCGCTTCGTCCAGTGCACCAGGTTGACCAGGCTGCGGTGCCGGACCTGGACGCCCTTGGGGCGGCCGGTCGAACCGCTGGTGTAGATGGTGTACAGCAGGTCGTCCGCGCCGGAGCGGGCCGGCGGGTTGTCGTCGGGCAACTCGGCAAGGCCGTCCCAGTCCCGGTCGGTCAGGAACCGCGGCACACCGGCCGGGAACCGCGCGGCATGCCGGCTGTCGGTGATGACCAGCGGTGCGTGCGAGTCCTCGACCATGTAGCCGAGCCGCTCGGCCGGGAAGTCCGGGTCGAGCGGCAGGTAGCCGGCGCCGGACTTCAGCACACCGAGGATCGCGCAGACCAGGTCGGTACTGCGCTCCAGGCAGACGGCCACCACGGTGTTCGGCCGCACGGTGCCCAGCGCGCGCAGGTGGTGGGCCAACCGGTTGGCCCGCTCGTTCACCTGACGGTACGTCAACTCTTCGGTCTCGCTCCGGGCCGCGACGACCTCCGGGGTGCGCTCGGCCCACTCCTCGAAGAACCGGTGGATGGTGGTGCTGTCCGGGAAGTCGGCGGCGGTGTCGTTCCACTCCACCAGGACCTGCTGCCGTTCGGCTCCGGCCAGCAGCTCCAGCTCGGAGAGCCGGGCCTGCGGAGTGGCGGTGACGGCGGTCAGCAGGGTGCGGAAGTGGTCGATCAGCCGGGTCACCGTCGCGGGCTCGAAGAGGTCGGCGCGGTACTCCACCGAGCCGTGCAGCCCCCCGTCGGCCTCCTCGACGAGGGAGAGGGTCAGGTCGAACTTGGCCTGCTGCCCGGTGACCGGGATCGGCGTCACGGTGGTGCCGGGCAGCTGCCAGTCGGCGGCCTCCGAGGCGTTCCGCAGGACGAACATGGTCTGGAAGAGCGGGTTGCGGGACGGGTCCCGGTCCGGTGCGAGTTCCTCGACGAGCCGTTCGAAGGGGAGGTCCTGGTGGTCGTAGGCGCCGAGTGCGGTGTCTTTGACGCGGTGGAGGAGTTCGGTGAAGGTGGGGTCGCCGGTGAGGTCGGTGCGCATGACGAGGGTGTTGACGAAGAAGCCGATCATGGTTTCGAGTTCGGCTCGGTTGCGGCCGGCGATCGGGGTGCCGACCGCGATGTCCTGCTGGCGGCTGTACTTGGACAGGAGCAGCTGGAAGGTGCCGAGCAGCGTCATGAAGAGGCTGGCCCCGCTGTCGGTGGCGATGGCTCGCACCTGGTCCGCGAGGTCGGCGGGGATGCTGAAGAGGACGGTGCCGTCCTCGTCGGCGCCGCGCCGGGTGGGTCGCCGGTGGTCGGTGGGCAGCTCCAGCGGTTCGATGCCGGTCAACCGCTCGCGCCAGTAGTCCAGCTGACCCCGTAGCGCGTCGCCGGTCAGCCAGCCACGTTGCCAGAGCGCGAAGTCGGCGTACTGCACCGGGAGTTCGGTCAGCTCGGTGTCACCTTGGCCGAGAGCGGCGGCGTAGAGCTCGCGCAGCTCGCGGGCCAGGACGCCCTCCGACCAGCCGTCCGCGATGATGTGATGGAACGTCAGCTGGAGGAACTGGTCCTCGTCCGACAGCAGGACGAGGTCGATGCGGAGCAGGGGGCCGGTGGTGAGGTTGAGGGGGCGGCGGGCTTCGGTGAGGAGGAGGTGTTGGGCGTGGGTTTCGCGGGTGGTGGGGTGGGTGTGGTGGCGGAGGTCGTGGGTGGTGATGGTGGGTGGGGTGGGTGGGTTGATGTGTTGGGTGGGTTCGCCGTTGGGGTTGGTGGGGAAGTGGGTGCGGAGGATTTCGTGGCGGGTGGTGAGTGTGGTGAGGGCGTGTTGGAGGGCGGTGGGGTTGAGGGGGCCGGTGATGCGTAGGGCGAACGGGATGAGGTAGTCGGTGCTGTCGGGCTCGAGTTGGTCGAGGAACCAGAGGCGTTGCTGGGCGAAGGAGAGCGGCAATGGGCTGCCGTCACGCGGTGCGAGGGTGATCCTGGTCGCCTGGGTGGTGTCCAAGGTGCTGATGGCGGCCGCCAGTTGAGCGGGGGTCGGCGCGGCGAAGACGGTGCGCACGGGCAGGTCGACGCCGAGGGTCTGGCGGATCCGGCTGGTGACCTGGGTGGCGAGCAGCGAGTGGCCGCCGAGCTGGAAGAAGTTGTCGTGCACGCCGATGGTCTCGACCCCGAGGATCTCGCTCCAGATGGCGGTCACGGCGCGCTCGGTGGCGGTTCGGGGAGCGGTGTGGGTCGTGGCGGACTGCTGGACCTCGGGGGTGGGGAGGGCGCGGCGGTCGGTCTTGCCGTTGGGGGTGAGGGGGAGGTGGTCGAGGGTGATGAAGGTGGTGGGGATCATGTAGTCGGGCAGGTGCTGTGCGGCGTGGGCGCGTAGGTGGTCGGTGTTGAGGTCGTTGGGGGTGAGGTAGGCGACGAGTTTTTTGTCGCCGGGGGTGTCTTCGCGTAGGAGGACGGTGGCGGTGGTGACCGTCGGGTGGGTGAGGAGGGTGGCTTCGATTTCGCCGAGTTCGATGCGGTAGCCGCGGAGTTTGACCTGGTTGTCGATTCGGCCGAGGAACTCCAACTGTCCGTCGCCGCGCCATTTGACGAGGTCGCCGGTGCGGTAGGCGCGTCCGTAGGGGGTGTGGGTGAATTTCTCGTCGGTGAGGTCGGGTCGGCCCAGGTACCCGCGGGCGAGGCCGGTGCCGGTGATGAGGAGTTCGCCGGGGATGCCGATGGGGACGGGGTGGCCGTCGGGGTCGACGACGTACAGGGCGGTGTTGTCGATCGGGCGGCCGATGGGGGGGAGGGGGTCGCCGAGGGTGATTTCGGTGGAGGTGACCAGGACGGTGGCTTCGGTGGGGCCGTAGTTGTTGTGGATGCGGAAGGGGAGGTGGGTGTCGGCGGGGAGGCGGAGTTGGTCGCCGCCGGTGAGGACGTATTCGAGGCTAGTGGTGGAGTCCCAGGGGAGGGTGGCGAGGGCTTCGAGCATCGGTGTGGAGAGGAAGGTGCCACGGATCCGCTGGTCGGTGAGCCACTGTTGGAGGAGTGTGGGGGTGAGGCGGGTGTTGTCGGTGGGGGTGTGGCAGGTGGCGCCGGCGGTGAGGGCGGGCCAGAGTTCCCAGGCGGCGGCGTCGAAGGCGACGCCGGCGAGCAGGGCGACGGCGTCGCCGGGGCGGGTGCCGAAGGTGGCGTTGGTCCAGTGGATGAGGTTGACCACGCTGCGGTGTTCGACCTGGACGCCCTTGGGCTTGCCGGTGGAGCCGGAGGTGTAGATGACGTAGGCGAGGTCGGTTGGGGTGGCGGTGGGGGTCGGGTTGTCCGCGCGGCCGGTGAGCCAGTTCTGATCGACGAGTAGGTGCGGGACGTTGTCCGGGAGGCGGTCGGTGTGGCGGGTGTGGGTGATGATCAGTGGGGTGCTGGAGTCCTCGACCAGGTAGGCGAGCCGGTCCGCCGGGTACTCGGGGTCCATCGGCACGTATGCCGCACCGGACTTGAGGATGCCCAGCAGCGCGCAGACCAGTTCCGGACCGCGCTCCAGGCAGACCGTCACCAGGCTGCCCGACCCGACGCCCCGGGCGCGCAGATGGTGTGCCAACTGGTTGGCCTGCTTGTCGAGTTGACGGTACGTAAAGTTGCCTATCGCCGGGATCTCCGGGTGCGAGGTCGCCCGTGCCTCGATCAGTTGATGGACCGTCATATCCTGCGGAAAGGGCACGGCGGTGTCGTTCCACTCCACCAGCAGCTGCTCCCGCTCGGCGGCGGTGAGCAGCTCCAGTTCGGACAGCCGGGCCGCCGGCCGCTGTGCGACCGCCGCCAGCAGGGTCTGGAAGTGGCCGATCAGCCGGGTCACCGTCGCCGGCTCGAAGAGGTCGCTGCGGTACTCGACCGACGCGCGCAGGCCCGCGTCCGGCCGGTCGACGCCCGACCCGTCGAAGACGGTGAGAGTCAGGTCGAACTTGGCGTCCTGGGCATCGAGGGCGATCGGTTCGACGACGAGCCCGGACAGCTGCCAGGTGTCGAGGTCGGGGACGTTCTGCAGGACGAACATGGTCTGGAAGAACGGGTTGCGCGCCAGCTCCCGCTCCGGCGCCAGCTCTTCCACCAGCCGTTCGAAGGGGAGGTCCTGGTGGTCGTAGGCGCCGAGTGCGGTGTCTTTGACGCGGTGGAGGAGTTCGGTGAAGGTGGGGTCGCCGGTGAGGTCGGTGCGCATGACGAGGGTGTTGACGAAGAAGCCGATCATGGTTTCGAGTTCGGCTCGGTTGCGGCCGGCGATCGGAGTGCCGACCGTGATGTCCTGCTGGCGGCTGTACTTGGCCAGCAGCAGCTGGAAGGTGGCGAGCAGCGTCATGAAGAGGCTGGCTCCGCTGTCGGCGGCCGTGGCCCGTAGCCGCTCCGTCACCTCGGCGGGGATCGTGAAGTGCGCAGCGGCCGCGGGGGCATGGCGTTCGGCCGGGCGGCGACGGTGGTCGGTGGGCAGCTCCAGCGGCTCGATGCCGGTCAACTGCTCGCGCCAGTAGTCGAGCTGGCGATCCAGCTGCTCACCGCTCAGCGACTGGCGCTGCCAGACGGCGAGGTCGGCGTACTGCAAGGGGAGGTCGGGCAACCCGGCGGTGTCCGTGCCGACCGAGGCGGCGTACAGCTCGGTGAGTTCACGGGAGAGGACGGACACCGACCAGCCGTCGAAGGCGATGTGGTGGACGGTGATGACGAGGATGTGCTCCTGCTCGGCGAGGCGGATCAGGGTGGTTCGGAGCAGGGGGCCGGTGGTGAGGTTGAGGGGGCGGCGGGCTTCGGTGAGGAGGAGGTGTTGGGCGTGGGTTTCGCGGGTGGTGGGGTGGGTGTGGTGGCGGAGGTCGTGGGTGGTGATGGTGGGTGGGGTGGGTGGGTTGATGTGTTGGGTGGGTTCGCCGTTGGGGTTGGTGGGGAAGTGGGTGCGGAGGATTTCGTGGCGGGTGGTGAGTGTGGTGAGGGCGTGTTGGAGGGCGGTGGGGTTGAGGGGGCCGGTGATGCGTAGAGCGAACGGGATGAGGTAGTCGGTGCTGTCGGGCTCGAGTTGGTCGAGGAACCAGAGGCGTTGCTGGGCGAAGGAGAGCGGCAGCGGGCTGCCGTCACGCGGCGCGGGAGTCAGCGCGGACACCGCGCCGGTCGCCAGTTCGCCGATCGTGACGGCGAGTTGGGCAGGCGTCGGCGCGGCGAAGAGACCTCGGAACGGGACGTCGACGCCGAGTGCGGTGCGCAGCCGCGAGGTCACCTGGGTGGCGAGCAGGGAGTGGCCGCCGAGCTGGAAGAAGTTGTCGTGCACGCCCACCCGGTCGACGCCCAGCACCTCGGCCCAAATGCTGGTGACCGTCCGCTCGAGGGGGGTGCGCGGGGCGGTGTAGGTGGTGGCGAGATCGGGGGTGGGGAGGGCGCGGCGGTCGGTCTTGCCGTTGGGGGTGAGGGGGAGGTGGTCGAGGGTGATGAAGGTGGTGGGGATCATGTAGTCGGGCAGGTGCTGTGCGGCGTGGGCGCGTAGGTGGTCGGGGTTGAGGTTGTTGGGGGTGAGGTAGGCGACCAGGCGCCTGTTGCCGGGGGTGTCTTCGCGTAGGAGGACGGTGGCGGTGGTGACCGTTGGGTGGGTGAGGAGGGTGGCTTCGATTTCGCCGAGTTCGATGCGGTAGCCGCGGAGTTTGACCTGGTTGTCGATTCGGCCGAGGAACTCCAACTGTCCGTCGCCGCGCCATTTGACGAGGTCGCCGGTGCGGTAGGCGCGTCCGTAGGGGGTGTGGGTGAACTTCTCGTCGGTGAGGTCGGGTCGGCCCAGGTAGCCGCGGGCGAGGCCGCTACCGCCGATCAGGAGCTCGCCCGGAATCCCCACCGGCACCGGCCGGTCGTACTGGTCCACCACGTAGACCGTGCAGTTGTCGATCGGGCGGCCGATGGGGGGGAGGGGGTCGCCGGGGGTGATTTCGGTGGAGGTGACCAGGACGGTGGCTTCGGTGGGGCCGTAGTTGTTGTGGATGCGGAACGGCAATCGGCAGCCGGCGGGGAGGCGGAGTTGGTCGCCGCCGGTCAGCACGTACTCCAGGCTCGTGCCCTGGTCCCAGGGGAGCGCGGCGAGGGCTTCCAGCATCGGTGTGGAGAGGAAGGTGCCACGGATGTGCTGGTTGGTGAGCCACTGTTGGAGGAGCGTGGGGGTGAGGCGGGTGTTGTCGGTGGGGGTGTGGCAGGTGGCGCCGGCGGTGAGGGCGGGCCAGAGTTCCCAGGCGGCGGCGTCGAAGGCGACGCCGGCGAGGAGAGCGACGGGGTCGCCGGGGCGGGTGCCGAAGGTGGTGTTGGTCCAGTGGATGAGGTTGACCACGCTGCGGTGTTCGACCTGGACGCCCTTGGGCTTGCCGGTGGAGCCGGAGGTGTAGATGACGTACGCGAGGTCCCGCGAGCTGGCGGTGGGCGTCAGGTCGGTGCTGTCACCGGCCGGCCAGTCCTGGTCGACGAGCAGGTGCGGGACGTTGTCCGGGAGGCGGTCGGTGTGGCGGGTGTGGGTGATGATCAGTGGGGTGCTGGAGTCCTCGACCAGGTAGGCGAGCCGGTCCGCCGGGTACTCGGGGTCCATCGGCACGTATGCCGCACCGGACTTGAGGATGCCCAGCAGCGCGCAGACCAGTTCCGGACCGCGCTCCAGGCAGACCGTCACCAGGCTGCCCGACCCGACGCCCCGGGCGCGCAGGTGGTGCGCTAACTGGTTGGCCTGCTTGTTGAGTTGACGGTACGTAAAGTTGCCTATCGCCGGGATCTCCGGGTGCGAGGTCGCCCGTGCCTCGATCAGTTGATGGACCGTCATATCCTGCGGAAAGGGCACGGCGGTGTCGTTCCACTCCACCAGCAACTGCTCCCGCTCGGCGGCGGTGAGCAGCTCCAGTTCGGACAGCCGGGCCGCCGGCCGCTGTGCGACCGCCGCCAGCAGCGTCCGGAAGTGTCCGGCCAGGCGGGTCACCGTCGCCGGCGAGAAGAGGTCGGCGCGGTACTCCACCACCGCCTGTGACCCGGTGATGATCAGGCCCAGCTCGCCGGTTGCGCGCAAGCCGAAGGCCGGCAGCCGAAGTGCGTCGAAGTCAGCGCCGAACTGACGCTCGGAGAAAGGATGTTGAGCAGCAGCGCCAGCGTTCGCCGCAACCTGCTCGAGCAACTGCGCGAAGGTCGGGTCACCGGACAGATCGGTGCGGACGATCACCACCTCCCCGTCCCCGTCCCCCTCTCCGGCCCGGTCCGTAGGCATCCGTACGGCGATGTCCTGCTGCCGGCTGTACTTCGCCAGCAGCACCTGAAACACCGTCAGCAAGGCGTGCTGACTGGTGAGTTGGGTAGGAAGTCCGCCCGGCAGCTCGAAGGCGACGCCGTCGCGGTCGCCGCCGCACCCGGACCCGGACGCCGTCGCGGACCGGCGACGGTCGGTGGGCAGCTCCAGCGGCTCCAGGCCGGCCAAGGTCCGCTGCCGGTCATCCATCTGGTGGTCAGTCACCGTTCCACTCCCAACACGTCGTCCATAGCACGCTCGTCGCGGAGAGATGTCCGCGATGACGACGCTAGGGCCGGCCCGGACGGCGACCCAGTGGTCGGAAGTGCCGCCCGGGCGGGCGGTCACAAGTACCCAGTGCCACCGGAGCGGCGCGCTGGCCACGATGAGTCCGTCGCCCGTCGGAGACCGCCACGAGCGCGTCGACGCCGGCGGCGCCAGCCACGGGGGTACCGGGCCCGGTCGATCCGATCGCGGCCTTCCACACGGTGAAGAGAGAGGTAGGTCGGCTGTGGCACTGCGGCAGCAGTCCCCGAACAACGCGTTCGCACCCGGTCTCGGCACGCGCAACGTCGTCCTCAGTACCATCCCCTCCGATTCGCACACCTGGAACCTGCTCTACCTGCAGCTGCTGCTGGAGGAACACGGCTGCGCGGTCACCAACCTCGGTGCCTGCGTGCCGGTGGCGACCCTGGTCGGCGAGTCGGCGCAGGTCCGGCCCGACCTGATCGTGATCAGCACCGTCAACGGGCACGGCCTGCACGAAGGCCTGGACCTGGCCCGCGCGGTCCGGGCCAGCGAGGAGTTGCGGCAGGTGCCGCTGGTGATCGGCGGCAAGCTCGACACCGCGGGATCGCGGACCGACGCGGACTTCCTGCCGCTGCTGGAGGCCGGCTTCGACGCCGTCCTGGTCGGCGAGACGGCGGTGCCGGAGCTGCTGGCGCTGCTGGAGCGGCTGCCCGAGCCGGTCGCCCGCCCGCTCACACCGCCGGCCGGCGGCCTGGACCGGAGGGCCTACGCCGATGCGATCCGTTGAGCCCTATCGCACCCTCGATGCCGTCACGGGCGGCGGAGCCGCGCGCGACCACAGCCCCGGTGCCACCTTCCACGCGGTGCTGGACGCCGCCCGCCGGCGCGGCGCGCTGGTCGTGCAGCCCCGGATGGGTTTCAGCGACCCGGCCCGGATGCGGGCGGGCCTGAGCGCCACCAAGGCCGCGAACGCCACCACGGTCGGCACCCTGACGCTGGACAGCTTCACCCGGGTCGGCGACTTCGCCACCGCCGAGCGAGCCCTGCGCGAGCGCCGGCCGCTGAACGGCTACCCGATCGTCAACTTCCCCACCGCGACCACCGAGGCGATGCTGGCGGGCATCCGGGACCGGGACTTTCCGGTCCAGGTCCGCCATGGTTCGTCGCTGCCGGGCCGGATCTTCGACGCCCTGATCGAGGCCGGACTGGACGCCACCGAAGGCGGCCCGATCTCCTACTGCCTGCCCTACAGCCGCACCCCGATCCGGCAGTCCGTGCAGGCCTGGGAAGAGGCCTGCCACAAGCTCGCCGCGCTGCGCGAACGCGGCGTCGAGCCGCACTTGGAGAGCTTCGGCGGTTGCATGCTGGGCCAGCTCTGCCCGCCGTCCCTGTTGATCGCCATCACCGTGCTGGAAGGCCTCTTCTTCCGCCGGCACGGCATCCACAGCATCTCGCTGAGCTACGCCCAGCAGACCGACGCCGTCCAGGACCAGGAGGCGGTGCTCGCGCTGCACGAGATCGCGGCGGAGCTGCTGGGCGACACCAGCTGGCACGTGGTCATCTACGCCTACATGGGCCTGTATCCGAGCACCGAGCGGGGCGCGCTGAGCCTGGTGGCCGACGCGGCCCGGCTGGCGGTGCGCACCGGCTCCACCCGGCTGATCGTCAAGACCGCCGCCGAGGCGCAGCGGATCCCGTCGATCGCGGAGAACGTCACCGCGCTCGAAACCGCCGCCAGGGCCGGCGCGGCCACCGAGCGCCTGCCGGCCGCTCCCGTCTCGACCGGGATCAAGGAGGAGGCGCGGGCACTGATCGACGCGGTGCTCGGGCTGAACGAGGACATCGGCAAGGCGCTGGTGCGGGCCTTCGCCCAGGGGTACCTGGACGTCCCGTACTGCCTGCACCCGGACAACGCCGGCCGGGCGCGGAGCGTGATCACCGAGCAGGGGCGCCTGGAGTGGAGCCGTACCGGCTCGCTGCCGATCGGCCACCTGACGCCCGCGCACCGCTCGGCGCAGCTCACCTCGACCCGCCTGCTGCACGCCCTGAGCTATGTGCGGTCCCGCTACGACACCGCCGACACCGCCGACACCGCCGACACCGCCGACCCGGCCGACCTGCGCCAGACCGCCTGAGATCGAACAACCAGCGCCCAGTACCCAGGAACCAGTACCCAGAGGAATCCCACGATGACCACACAGATCGACCGCCCGCTCAGCACCGCCATGCCCGTCCCCGATGCCGACATCCTCCCGCTGCCGCGCCTGCACCTGGCCGACCCGCGTACCCGGGCGACGCTGCGGATCCAGCAGGCGCTGCTGGCCGGCGCCCGTGAACACCTGCGGGCCGGTGGTTCGGTGGAGATGACGCACCCGATCATCGGCCCGGTGACCGATCCCGGTTCGCGCGGCGCCAAGCAGGCCGACATCGATTTCTACGGCCACCACTACAAGCTGATGACCAGTGCGATCCTGTACAAGCAGGCCTCGCTGCTCACCTTCGACCGGATCTTCCTGGTCGCGCCCAACGTCCGCCTGGAGCCGATCGAGACCAGTTCCACCCGCCGTCACCTGGCCGAGTTCCGGCAGATCGACGTCGAGGTGGCCAGGGCCACCCGGGACGAGGCGATGGACCTGGTCGAGGGGGTGATCCGGCACGCGGTGACCAAGGTGCTGGCCGAGTGCGCCGAGGAGCTCGCGGCGCTGGAGCGCGACACCGCCGCGCTGCAGGCCTTCGTGGCCGCGCCGTTCGCCCGGATCCCGCACGGCGAGGTGGTCGAGCGGCTGCGCGCCAAGGGCTACCCGCAGGCCGCCGGCACCGAGATCGAGTGGCAGGCCGAGGAGCTGATCTCCCGGGACGCCGCGGCGCCGTTCTTCGTGGTCGGCTACCCCAAGGGCTCGCGCGGCTTCTACGACAAGGAGAGCACGGAGGATCCGGGCACCCTGCTCAACTTCGACCTGATCGCTCCGGAAGGCTGCGGCGAGCTGTGCAGCGGCAGCGAGCGGGAGTTCGAGTACGCGAAGATCATCACGCGGATGCGGGAGACCGGCGAGAACCCGGCCAAGTACGCCTGGTACCTGGACGTGGTCCGCAACGGCATCCCGAACAGCGCCGGTTTCGGCATCGGCGTCGAGCGGCTGACCCGCTGGGTCGCCGGACTGGACTCGGTCTGGCAGGCCACCGCCTTCCCGAAGCTCGCGGGGGTGGTCTCGCCGTGACCGCCAGCACCGTCAACGCCATGAACACCGTGAACGCCGCTAACGCCCTCACCGCACCCGGCTTCCCCGAGACCGAGGTCCGGCGTCGGGCCCGGGACGGCGCTGCCGCCGTCTTCCCCCCGCTGGCCGACTACGGCAGCGCCGTCTACGGTGCCGGCCCGCACCGCCCCCCGGCCACCGGCTCTGCCGACGCGATCGACGCCATCGACGCCATCGACGCGCTGCGCCTGGCCCCGCCGCTCTTCATGCCGGGCCGGCTCGCCAAGCTGATCGACCTGGGTCGCGAACCGCTCTACTCCGACGTCCGGTTGGCCGCCTCCTTCGGCGGGCTCGACTCCCCGCTGCCGGTGTACGTCTCGGCGCTCGGCTCGACCCGGGCGGCCAACACCAGCCTGGGCATCAGCCGGCAGGCCGGGCGGCTCGGCATCCCGATGATCATCGGCGAGAACGTCGCCCCGATGAACGGCTTCCGGACCAGCGGCGACGAGCACCGCAAGGGCCTGCTGGAGCGGATCCACGCGTACCTGGAGGAACTCCCTGACACCGTAGGAGGAATCTGTGTCCAGCAGAGCACCGAGGACGCCAACTCCGAGGTGTGGAACCAGGTCTACAGCGATCCGGCGGTCGGCGAGCTGCTCGCGACCGGACGCCTGGCCTTCGAGCTGAAGGTCGGTCAGGGCGCCAAGCCCGGCCTCGGCGGGCTCACCATGATCAGCGAGGCGGCGGTCGCCGGTCTGGACGACCAGTACGCCATCGAGCGCCTGGTCGTCGACGGGCCGGTGCTGCGCTGCTCCTCGCCCGGCACGTTCACCGAGGAGATCTTCCGGCAGCAGATCCACCTGATGCGCAACAACTACCCGCGGGCCCGCTGCTGGGTCAAGCTCTTCCCCGGCCGCGACGTCGGGCAGGCCGCCGAGGTCGCCTGGCAGGCCGGCGCCGACGCGGTCACCGTGGACGGCGCGGAGGGCGGCACCGGCTGGGCACCGACCGCGTTCCTGGATCACGTCGGCCTGCCGCTCGCCGAGTGCCTGCGCCGGATCGACACCGGGCGGGGCACCCTGCTGGCCAGCGGCCGGGTCTGGCACGGCCCGCGCGCGGTCAAGCTGCTCGCGCTCGGCGCCTCGGCCGTGGGCCTGGGCCGGGCGGCGCTGGTCGCGGTCGACGAGGACCCCGAACACGGGCTCGAACGACTGCTTCAGGCAATGGAGTTGGAGATGAAGTTGCTGATCAGCGCGCTGGGCAAGTACGCCACCGCGGAGCTCGGCCACGAGGATCTGTGGGAGGCCTCATCATGATCTACCGGCACGGCTACGAGATGGTCACCGACGACATCTTCCTCCAACTGCCCGAACTGGTGGCGGGATCGGATGTCTTCCTCAAGCTGGAGGGGCTCAATCCGGCCGGCTCGGTCAAGCTCAAGACCGCGCTCAGCCTGATCGAGGACGCCGAGCACCGCGGCCTGCTCGCGCCCGGCACCCCGATCATCGAGTCCTCCTCGGGCAACCTCGGCATCGCGCTCAGCTCGATCTGCGCCACCAAGAGCTACCCCTTCACCTGCGTGGTCGACCCGAACACCTCCACCACCAGCGCCGACCACATGCGGGCGCTGGGCACCGAGGTCGTGGTGGTCGACAGCCTGGATGCCAACGGCGGCTTTCTGGCCTCCCGGATCGCCTACATCCAGCAGCGCACCGCCGCCGACCCGCGGATGCTCTGGCTCAACCAGTACGCCAACCAGGCCAACCCGCGCGCCCATTACGAGCAGACCGGGCGCAGCATGCTCAAGGAGCTGCAGCAGATCGACTACCTGTTCGTCGGCGCCGGTTCGACCGGCACCTTCGTCGGCTGCGCCCAGTACCTGCGCGAGTACTCGCCCGAGACCCGGATCGTCGCGGTCGACGCGGTCGGCTCGGTGATCTTCGGCACCCGTCCCGGACAGCGGTTCCTGCCCGGCCTGGGCGCCAGCCGCCCGCCGGAGCTGTGCAGGCCCGAACTCGCCGACGAGGTGGTGCTGGTGGCCGAGCCGGAGGCGATCCGCGAGTGCCGCCGGCTGGCCCGTGACCACGGCCTGCTGACCGGCGGCTCCACCGGCTCGGTGCTCGCGGCCGTCCGCCACTACGCGGCGGGCTTCCCGGCCGGCAGCCGGATCGCCGCGATCTCGCCCGATCTCGGCGAGCGCTACCTGCGCACCGTGTACAACGACGCCTGGGTGGCGGAGCGGTACGGACTTCTCTCGTTCTGACTTCTCTCGTTCTGACTTCTCTCGTTCTGACTGATCGTCAAAAACAATTGAGAGGAAGCATCATGACCTCCTTCCACGTGGTCGACGGCACCCTCACCCAGGAGGTGATCGCCGCCGCCCCGGCGAAGATCCTGGAGCTGGTCCGGGACACCTACCTGGCGCACAGCCTGGGCCGGACGGTGAACCCCAACAGCTACTTCCTGCGGTTCCCGGACAAGCCCAGCTGCCGGATCATCGCGCTGCCCGCCCACCTCGGCGGCGAGCAGCCGGTCTCCGGGCTCAAGTGGATCGCCAGCTACCCGCCCAACGTCGAGCAGAACCTGCAGCGCGCCTCGGCCGTGCTGATCCTCAACGACGCCGAGACCGGCTACCCCTTCGCCTGCCTGGAGGCCTCGCAGATCAGCGCCGCCCGCACCGCCGCCTCCGCCGCGCTGGCGGTGGAGACGCTGCAGCCGGGCGAGCGCCCGCGTACCGTGCTCTTCGTCGGCGCCGGGGTGATCGGGCGCACGGTCTCCAACTTCCTCGCGGCGCGGGGCCTGGCGGTCGGCGACTGCCTGGTCCACGACCACGTGGACGCCTACGCCGACAACTTCGCCTCCTACCTGCGCGAGACCCACGGCTGGACCTCCGCGCAGCGGGCCGACGACATCGACTCCGCGCTCGCCATGGCCGACCTGGTCATCCTCGCCACCACCGCCCCCGCCCCGTGGCTCAGCGACGAGCAGACGCTGCGCCCCGACCAGCTGATCCTCAACCTCTCGCTGCGCGACATCCACCCCACCGTGATGATCAAGTGCCACAACATCCTGGACGACGTGGACCACTGCCTGACCGCGCAGACCTCCCCACACCTCACCGAACTCGAGTACGGCACCCGCGACTTCATCACCGGCACGCTGGCGGACGTGCTGCGCGGCGAGGTGACGCTCCACCAGGACCGCACCACCATCTTCTCCCCGTTCGGACTGGGCGTGCTGGACCTGGCCGTGGGCGCGCACATCTACCGGACGGCCCTGGAACAGGGGCGGGCCACCGAGATCCCCGGCTTCTTCCCGGAGCTGTCGCGGTGGTGAGCGCCCGGGGCACGCGGCTGGCGTCGCACGACCGGGCCACCACGGTGCCCGCGCCGGCCGTGCTGCCGGACGGCCTCCGACCACCGGACGGGTGATGCCCGGGGGAGCAGCGGCGGGGCGCGGCGGGCGCGGCGGGCGGACGTGTGACCTTCCTACCGTCAGGACCTTTCTGCCCGCCGCCCTCGCCTCTCCTGGAGCGTCCAGCCGTGAAACGTGTCGGTACCCTGCTTCTCTCCCTGGCCTGCTCGCTCGCCGGCGCCGCCGCGTTCGCCACGCCCGCCCAGGCGTTGGACAACGGCGTCTACGTGATCCGCGACCTCGCCACGGGCAGCTGCCTCACCCCTGGCACCCGCAACACCGCGATTGGCGGGGTGCCCGCCGTCCTCGGTGCCTGCACCCGGTGGCGGGTCGAGAACGAGCGCCCGGGCCAGGCCACCCTCGTCGACCTCACCAGCTCCGGACGCGACCAGAGGTGCCTCGACCGCGACGTGCCGAACAAGCTGATCGTCTACCCGTGCATCTTCCCGCAGCAGTGGCTCGTGCCGACGGACGCCGCTGCACCCACCAAGCTGCGCAACGTCGAGACCGGTCTGTGCGCCACCATCGTCCCCGGCAGCAGCGGCACCCTCCAGCCCTGCGACACGGCGACCACCTGGCGCTTCGAGCCCGTCCCGCCGGGCGGCGAGCCGTGCCCGTCCGACGAGTCGGCGACGGAACGCGGCTGACCGTCCGGCTCGGAGGTCGGTGCGCTCGCCGAGCGCGGTCGGTATCTCCCGAAGCTCATCGACCTCGAAGCTCGCCTGGCTCGGCCAGTTCGAGGGCGCGGAGCGCGAGCCACAGGTCGTGGACAGCGCTGGGGGACTGCAGCAGCGAGCGTTTGAGCAGTGCTTCGCTCCGTGTCAGTCGCTTGCGCACGGCGGATTCCGAGATGGCCAGTGCGTCCGCGGTGGGGCCGATGTGTGCGTCGAGGCGCAGCCAGGTGGTGAGGGTTTCCGCGATGGGTGCCGGCGCGTCGGGCGCGGTCACAGGACGGAACTGCTGTTGGGCCCACGCCCCTGTCCGGGGCAGCAGTAAGAGCTCGTCCAGGGTGGGCGATGCCTGCTCCGCGCCTGAGGCGTCGTGCTTTCGCGGGGGCGGGATCCTGGTGGTGGTCGTCCGCAGAGCGAGTGCCAGCGCTGATTGGTCGGCGAGCCGATGCAGGTTCAGGCCGAGCAGTTCTTGGATGTGGGTCAGGCGCGCGCTCAGGGTGTTGCGGTGGATCTTCAGGTGGGCTGTCGTGCTGGAGTGGAAGTTGAGCCATGAGGCGGCGGTCGCCAGAAGTTCTGTGCTGTCGGGGTCCTGGGGCCGCCTGGGGCGGTGGGCGCGGATCGGCGCGAGGAAGGTCTCGGCCCAGGTCGCCGCGGCGGGCCCGATGGTCAGCGTCAGGTCGGGGTTGGCCGTGAACGAAGCGTGCCGTTCTGAGGAGCTACGTGCGGTGGCGAGGGCGTGGAACGCCTGAGCGTAGCCGGTTGCGGTCTCCCGCAGGGGCACCGCGTTGCTCTCTCCGATCCAGCAGGCGGCCGCCAGCTCAGACGGCCACACCCGGGTCGGGGCACCGTCGCCAGGCGCGAGCATGAAGTGGTGATCGGAGTACACCGGGCACGGCACGATCCATGCGCCTTCGGCCACGTTGGCCAGTTCCCTGGCCAGCCGGCCACGAACTTCCGGCGGCCCCTCGATGACGTACACCCGTACCACCGCAGGCAGAGCCGGGCGCAGCGCCCCCGCGACCTGGCGCGCGGCGGAGGTATGACCGTTCAGCAGCAAGTGGAGGACTGCTTCCCGAGTCCCGGCGTCGGCGATCCTCAGCCGACGCTGTTGGCGCCGGGTGTGTTCCGCCAGCCAACTCAGGCTCAGCACGGAGGTGGCATCGGCGAGCAGGAGGGGCAGCTCAGGCGGGGTCGGCCGGGGCACCACGGCGGCGAGGAGAGGTGCGGAGGCGCCCCGTGATCCGTCGAGGGGAAGGACGATGCACGTAAGCCCGTCCTGGTCGATGGCAACCGAACCCAGCCGCCGCTCAGCCAACTCTCTTGCACCGCGCAGCGCGAGACCACGCCGGGCGTCGCCCAGGGGAGCCTGGGGCGGGTGGGCCAGAGTGCCAGCAGAGTTCATCAGAAACACGTCAGCGCCGATGCGGCAAGCCAGCCAGCGAAGCACCAGCGGGGTGCCGCCCTTTCGGGCAGCACGCTGCATGTCCAGCAAATCGTCGGCCCGTCGAATCCGCCCGACAGACGCCACGTCCGCACGCAGATCACCCTGCATCTCGCCCCCGAGAGACATTCGCAGATTGGTGCGGTCACAGAATAGGCAGCGGGCTGGTAGGAGCACAACAGAACTCACAGTGCAGTCCGGCACCGGAACCCCCGCTTCACCGTGCAACTTGGCACTTCACACGATGCGTCGCCGGTCCTAGGTTGGTGAGCGGCTGAGGGGGAGCCGCACACGCCGCCCCGCCAGCTGCACGCGACCTTGAACTACATCTACTTCACCGGTTGGGGCGGTTGAAACAGCCCCGCTGCCCCATGACGGGCGGCCGGGCCGCTGCTCCCCGAATCCTCTGGGGGATGCTCAGAACGGGAACCGGGAACCACGCTGGGGGGGAAAGCGCATGCCTGACGTGACCGGCGGCGGCACCAAGAACACCGAAACCGCGACGAACACCGAGCCCGCGGCGGAGCGGGCTGAGGAGCAGAGCATCGTCGAGGAACCACAGGCGGCCGAAGCCGAGCCGTCGAGCGAGTGACCTGACAGCACAAGGGAGAGAGGGAAGGTATGCCTGGTTGGGGGGGTGGCCGCGCCGACAAGGGCGACGCCAGCACGGACACAGCCGAGGAGACCACCGCGGCGACGGAGGCGGCGGACACGACCGCCGAGGACACATCGGCGGCGGAGAGCGAAGCCGAACCGACGTCGCCGACCAGCGAGTGAACCGAGCAGCGCGAGGGAGGGCGAGCGGATGCCTGGTGCGCTGCGATGCGGTTGCAGTACCAAGCAGTCAGAGCAACCTGCTGCCCTCCCGAGACGCGGCAGGCAACCGCGGGATCAGCGGAGCTTCGACCGCCCGCCCCCCGGCGACTTCGCCCCGCGGCGGGTGCGGGTCGGGCGGGAGGGGCGGACGTCCGGTCGGGGTGCGCCCTGCTCGACGGCCGGGTCCGCTGCTCGCTGCCGGGCGGCCAGCAGCGCGATGGCGACGGCCGACGGGGGCTCGCTGACCCCGCGTTCACGCATCACGCTCAGATGCTCGGTGCACCACAGTGGGCTGGCCGGACTGCCGTCTCCGTAGGTGAGACCCTCTGGCGGCAGGTAGTTGATCCCGCACTCGGTGCACTGGAAGACAAGTCGCATCTCAGTTCACATGGCCTTTCCCGCCGCAGTGGTCGCAGGGTGAGAGGTAGCTCTCCGTCCTGGGCTGCTGCCGCCCGTCAGGGCAGGTCTCGACGGTGTACCGGACCTTCTCGGTCACCCCGGTGCCCGCGCAGCGTGGACAGGTCTGCTGATTCATGGCCCTTGACGTTACCGCTGGTCTACCGGGGTCAGGCGGTTTTTCACACGGACGGGTGACCCGCGCCGGCCCCGGGCCGGGCCCGCGCGCAGTGGCGTAAGGCATCGGTGAGCCGGCGGTGAGCGCGGGGCGTCAGGGTGGGCTCAGCGGCGCACGGGGGAGCCTGACGGCTTCTAGCTGCCGCCAATTCGACTACGAGGGAGATACCTTGAAGCTTCGCCTCGCCGCCGCGTCCGGAGCCGTCGTGCTCGCCGCGGCCGCCGGACTCGCCACCGCCGGGTCCGCCTCGGCCTCCACCTCCGTCGGGGGCTGTCGCGCCCCCCTGCCGGCGGACGGTCTCTCGATCCAGACCTGCGTCGGCGGGAACGGTGGGAACGGCGTCCAGTCCGGCGCCTTCACGTCGGGCTCCAACAACACCGACATCACCCTCTGCGCGGAGGTCGTGGACAGCAACCAGAACGTGGTCAACGGCAGCCGCAACTGCGCGGTCGTCTGGGGCCCCAACGGGGCGGTCTACTCCAACTGGGTGTCCGTGGGCACCGGAACGTACTACGGCGTCTCGTACTTCACCAGCCCCACCTACTGGTACGGCGGCGAGAGCCCGTGGGTGTACGTCGTCGGCTGACACGGAAGCACCGGTGGGTGACCAGGGGACGAACCCCTGGTCACCCACCGTCGCACTGCCTGACCGTCAGATTCCGGTCAGGGGCCCGGGAGATCGAACGGGCATCGGCCGGGCCCCTTCTCCGTCGATCAGGACAGGGTCACGAGCCACAGCCCGTGCTGGCGGTGGTGCTGGTGCAGCCCTCACAGCTGAGGACGACCAGCTTGTTGGGCTCCTCGAGCATCTGCAGAGCGAGAACCTCGGACATCGGAGACTTCCCTTCTGTTATCGGTCCCTGTGCGCAGGACCGGTTGCGTGTGCCCCGGCCGACCGGGGACATCTGGGGGGAGCGGCTGTGACAGTCGCTCGGCCAGTTCGAATGCTCAGCGCGGAGCAGCGGACCGGACCAGGTCGTCGAGTGTGAAGAAGGCATCAACCGGGCCGTCGAGCAGCCGGGTCAGCCCGAGCAGGACGCCGGCCGAACCGCTCCACAGGTCGGCGCTGAGCCGGAACGTGTGCTCGCCGGAGAACCGCACGCCGGTGGGGTGGGTGACCGCGTGGCAGTACAGCCGGCGGGCGGCGGCCAAGGCGGTCTCGCGGTCGGCCGGTGAGCCGGTCCAGGTCGCGTGGTCCGCGAGCGCGAGCACCAGCCCGGCGCGCCCCTCGTACAGGCCGCTGTAGGCGGTGGTCGGGACGGAGCCGGGCGTCAGGCACCTCTCGATGAGCGTGGCCAACTCGGTGCTGGTCCACTCGGCACCGGCCGACTCGTCGAGGTGCGGCAGGTAGCGGTCGGCGACCAGGGCCAGGCCCGCCGAGCCCCGATGCAGGTAGGGGAACAACCGGTTGTCGGTGGTGGAGATCCGGAACGCCAGGCCGCCCCCGGGATACTCGACCGCGCGCCCGGCCTCCGTGCGCAGCAGGGCGAGGCCGCGCCGGATCGCCGTCGGGTCGCCGGTGAGGTGGTGCAGGTAGTAGTCGAGCAGCGCCACCCCGGGCCTGCCGTGCAGCAGGCCGGTGGCGTCGTCGGGACCGAGCAGGGGCGTCAGCTCCGGATCGTCCGGGATGGTCGCGCGCAATTGTGCCGCGCGGTCCAGGTGCCGCTCGTCCCGGTCATGGCGGTGCAGAGCGAGGTGGGTCATGGCCACGCCGGCCACGCCTTCGCCAAGGGTGGCGCGCTGTCGCAGCAACGGAGGTCGATCTGTTCGAAGGCTGGATTCGATTCCTCTTTGGCCGATTTGGCGATGAGGTTTGACCGCGATCCGTCACCGCATTTTGCTTGCCGTGTCGCATGTTTCGCGGGTACGTGACTCGTGGACGACGGTCTTTTCGGAAAGCGCCCCTGGGTGACCAGGACAAAAACCCTGGTCACCCAGACAAGAGCTGACGACGGGTCAGATATTCCGCTCCAGTTTGTCGAGCGCCGAGGCCAGTGCCTCCAATTGCTCGGCGCCCTTCACCATCTGCAGGTGTCGCCCGGGCAGGTCCAGGATCTCCAGGCCGGCGGGGTAGCACCGCTGCCAGTGGGCGGTGTACTCGGCGGGGCCCACCTCGTCGGCGCTGTCCTCCGGGCCGGCGGTGCGGACCGACTCGCTGACGAAGAGGGTTCCGCGCGTGAAAGCGCGGCCGGGCTGGTAGGCGGCCAGCGAGCGGACCTCCGCCTCCAGCACCTCGTAGGGGAGCCACTCGTCCAGGGTGACGGCGTCCACCTCGATGTTCATCTGCGGCGCAAGCTGCTTGAGGGCGCGTTCGGTTGCGGCACGGTCGGCCCCGGTCTGCCGCTGGCCGTGCTGCCAGAGGGCGTTGACCTGCTGGTAGACCTCGGTGTAGCGCTCGAACCGCGCGCGCTGCTCCGGACCGGTGACGGCCGGTTCGAGCAGGAACGCCGCCATGACGTCATCCGGGCGCTGCACGCACAGCTCGTGCGCCACCACCGCTCCCGTCGACCAGCCGAGCAGCAGGCACGGCCCCTCCGGCTGGACCGAGCGGATCTCCGCCCAGTACCGGGCCGCCATCGCCTCGATGCCGATGATCGGCGCCTCGCCCGGGTTCAACCCGGCCGCCTGCACGCCGTAGACATCGAACGCACCGGCCAGCCGGGCGGCCAGCTGCCGGTACGAGTGCGTGCTGCCGCCGCCCGGGTGGACGCAGAACAGGCGCGGGAGGCCGACCGCCTGGGCATCCGACAGGTGGACGATCAGCCCGGCGGGAGCGGCGGTAGCGGCCGTTCCGCTGGGCGACGGCTCGGTGAGCGCGGCCGCCAGCTCGGCGATCGTGGTGTGCCGCATGATCTGCTGCAGGCTGACTCGCCAACCGGCCTCGCTGATCCGGGAGGCGATCCGGACCGCGTTGATCGACTGCCCGCCGAGCTCGAAGAAGTTGTCGTGGATGCCGACTCGCTCGATGCCCAGCACCGCACTCCAGGCACCCGCGATCGCCTCTTCCACCGGGGTGCGGGGTGGGGTGTAGGTGGCGTCGAGGTCGGGGCGGTGGTGGTCGGGGGTGGGGAGGGCTTTCTGGTCGATTTTGCCGTTGGGGGTGAGGGGGAGGTGGGGGAGGGTGATGTAGGTGGTGGGGATCATGTAGTCGGGGAGGTGGTGTTGGAGGTGGGTGCGTAGTTCGGTGGTGGTGGGGGTGTTGGTGGAGACGAGGTAGGCGACGAGGCGCTTGTCGCTGGGGGTGTCCTGGCGCAGGACCACGGTGGTGGCGGTGATGGTGGGGTGGGTGAGGAGGTTGTTTTCGATTTCGCCGAGTTCGATGCGGTAGCCGCGGAGTTTGACTTGGTTGTCGATGCGGCCGATGAACTCCATGTGGCCGTCTTCGCGCCAGCGGACGAGGTCGCCGGTGCGGTAGACGCGTTCGGTGGCGCCGTTGAGGTCCAGGTCGACGAAGCGGGTGGTGGTGAGTTCGGGGCGGTTGTGGTAGCCGCGGGCGACGCAGATGCCGCCGAGGAGGCATTCGCCGGGGATGCCGATGGGGACGGGGTGGTTGTGGCGGTCGACGATGTAGGCCGTCGTGTTGGTGATCGCTGTCCCCACGGGGGTGGTTCCGGCGGTGGGGTCGATGGTGGTGTTGAGGCTCATGACGTTGGCGACGGAGCCTTCGGTGGCGCCGTATTCGTTGGCGATGACGGTGTGGCCGGTGCCGGTGGTGAGGATGCGGTTGGCGAGGGTGGGGGAGAGGTCTTCGCCGCCGGCGACGATGGTGGCGATGTTGTGGTGCTTGCCGCTGTGCTCCAGGTGGGTGGTGAGGAGTTCGAGGTGGGAGGGGGTGGCTTTGAGGAAGCTGATCTCGGTGCCGGTGAGGATGAGGTCGATGGCGGCGTCGAAGGCGCTCTGGTCGGCTGCGGGGACGGGGATGGCGAGTTGTTGGCCTTGGATGAGGGGGAGGAAGAGGGCGGTGATGGTGAGGTCGAAGGTGACGGAGGAGTAGAGGAGGGTGCCGATGCCGTTGTCGGTCTGGGTGGGGTAGTTCAGGTCGCACCAGTGGAGGTAGTTGACGACGCCTCGGTGGTCGAGTTGGACGCCCTTGGGTCGGCCGGTGGATCCGCTGGTGTAGATGAGGTAGGCGAGGTGGTCGGGGGTGGCGATGGGTGCGGGGTTGCTGGTTGCGGCTGCGGTGGGCCAGTCCTGGTCGACCAGCAGGAGCGGTGTGCCGCTTGGCAGCCTCTCGGCGTGGGTGCTGTGGGTGATGACCAGGGGTGTGGCGGTGTCTTCGATCATGTAGGTGATGCGGTCGGTGGGGTAGTCGGGGTCGAGCGGCACGAAGGCGGCGCCGGCCTTGAGGATGCCGAGCAGTGCGCAGATGAGGTCGGGGCTGCGGTCCAGGCAGACGGCGATCAGCGTGTCGGGAGTGACGCCCTGGTCGCGCAGGTGGTGAGCGAGCTGATTGGCCCGTTCGTTGACCTGACGGTACGTCAGAACACTTTCCCCGTACGTGAGGGCGATGGCGTCGGGATCGCGCTCGCACCGTTCCTCGATCAGCGAGTGGATGGTGGCGGTGTCCGGGTAGTCACCTCCCGTGGCGTTCCAGTCGACGACGATCTGCTGCCGCTCCGCCGCCGTCAGCATCTCCAGCTCGCTCAACCGCGCCTCCGGCCGTGCGGCCACCCCGGCGAGCAGTGTCTGGAAGTGCCCCACCAGCCGCTCCATCGTGGCTGGTTCGAAGAGATCGGTCCGGTACTCCAGAGCCGCCAGCAGGCCGTCGCCGCTCTCCACCAGGTTGAGCGTCAGGTCGAACTTCGCGAAACCCCGCTTGAGCTCCACGGGTTCCACCCGCGTGCCGGCGAGCCCCCAACCCCCGTCCGCGGACTCGCCGCTGCTCTCCGGAGCCTGCAGCACGAGCATCGTCTGGAAGAGCGGGTTGCGCGACAGGTCGCGCTCGGGCGCCAGTTCCTCCACCAGCCGCTCGAACGGCAGGTCCTGGTGGTCGTACGCGCCCAGCGCCGCCTCCTTGACCCGCGCCAGCAGCTCGCCGAAGGTCGGGTCCCCCGAGAGATCGGTGCGCAGCACCAGCGTGTTGACGAAGAACCCGATCACGTCCTCGATCTCGGCCCGGTTGCGGCCGGCGATCGGGGTGCCCACCGCGATGTCCTGCTGTCCGCTGTACTTGGACAGCAGCAGCTGGAACACCCCCAGCAGGACCATGAACAGACTCGCGCCCTCACTTGCCGCCGCGCTCTTCAGCCGCTCGGTCACCTCGGCCGGAACGCTGAACAGCACCGTGTCCCCGCTGCCGCCGTGCCGCGCGGGCCGGCGGTGGTCGGTGGGCAGTTCCAGCGGCTCGATGCCGGCCAACTGTGCGCGCCAGTAGCCCAGCTGGCGCTCCAGGGTGGTGCCGGTCAGCCACTGGCGCTGCCAGAGCGCGAAGTCGGCGTACTGCACGGCGGGCTCCGGCAGTTCGGCCGCCTGCCCGGTCAGCGCTGCCGCGTAGAGCGCCCGCAGCTCGCGGGCGAGGATGCCCTGTGACCAGCCGTCCGAGGCGATGTGGTGCACGGTCAGCAGCAGGTACTGCTCGTCCTGCGCCATCCGTACCAGGTCCGCCCGCAGGGGCCGCCCCGCCGCCAGTTCGAACGGCAGGCTCGCAGCATTGCGCAGCAGCTCCCGCGCCGCAGCCTGACGGTCAGTCAATTCACCGTCTGTCCGCAGGTCGTGGACGGTCACGGACACCGGCCACGGCGCCTCGACCAGCTGGGCGGGCTGGCCCGTGTCGTCGGCGACGAACCGGGTTCGCAGCACCTCGTGCCGCGTGACCAGCCCTGACAGGGCGGCCTCCAGCGCGTCCAGGTCGAGCGTCCCGGTGATCCGCAGCGCGCACGGCATCAGGTACTCGGCGCCGCCGGGCTCCAACTGGTCCAGGAACCAGAGTCGTTGCTGGGCGAAGGAGAGTGGCAGCGGGCCGCTGATGTCCCGGCGGGCGATGCGGTCGGCGGTCGCCCGCCGGCGGATCCGGGAGAGCAGGCGCGACTGGACGGACGTGACGCTGGAATTTGGATCGGGAATCTCGTTCATGATGGTTCGTTTCCTCACTGTCCACGTGATGCGGACGGACGGTTTTCCCAGAAAGAGCCGTTCTTCCGTGCCGAGCCGGTCTGAACCAGCCGTCGGGTCAGGCGGGTTCACCGATCTCATCGCCTTCATCGAGTTCATCGAGTGCTCCGAGCAGTTCGACGAGCTGGCTCTTGATCCCGACGACGGTGGGCACCAGGAAGAGCTTCCGCAGGCTCACGCGGACACCGGTCAATGCTTCGATCCGGTTGACGAGTTGGGTGGCGAGCAGCGAGTGGCCGCCGAGTTCGAAGAAGTTGTCGTGAATGCCGACCCGGTCGAGGTTGAGCACGTCGCCCATGACCTCCGCGAGTGCGACCTCGATCTCGTCGCTCGGGGCCACGAAGTCGGTGCCGTGGTCCGTCCAGGCGCCGTCGGGCGCGGGCAGCACCTTGTGGTCGACCTTGCCGTTGGCGGAGAGCGGCAGTTCGTCCAGCACCACGAAGCCGCTGGGCACCATCGTTCGGGGCAGCACCTCGCCGGCCCAGGCCCGCAGGCCGGCCAGGTCGATCCGCTGCTCGGGCGCCGCGACGCAGTACGCGACCAGTTGCTTCTGACCGGGGGTGTCCTCGCGCACGATCACCGCGCAGCTGCCGACCGGCTCGTGCCCGAGCAGCATGGCCTCGATCTCGCCGAGTTCGATCCGCACCCCGCGCAGCTTCACCTGGCGGTCGACGCGGCCGAGCAGGTCGAGTTCACCGCTCGCGGTGAAGCGTCCCAGGTCCCCGGTCCGGTACATCCGAGGGGGCCGGTCGCCCTCGACAGCCGCCGCGAACGGGTCCGGCAGGAAGCGTTCCGCCGTCAGCTCGGGCCGGTTGTGGTAGCCGCGCCCGACGCTGGCCCCGCCCAGGTAGACCTCGCCCAGCACGCCCGAGGGCACCGGGCGCTGGGCCGGGTCCAGCACGTAGACGGTCTGGTTGGTCATCGGCCGCCCGGCCAGCACCGGGCCGCCGGGCGCGGAGCGGTTGGCCCGCCAGAAGGTGCTGTCGACCGAGACCTCGGTGGCGCCGTAGAGGTTGATCAGGTCGCCGGGGAACCGGTCGAGGAACCGGCTGACCAGGGCCGGCTGCAGCGGCTCGCCACTGGCGAAGGCGTACCGCAGGTGGGTGCAGTCCTTGGGGCGGGCCTCGGTGACGAACAGGTCGAGCAGGCTGGGCACGAAGTGCAGCCCGACGATCCGGTGATCACGCATCAGGCGCGTCACCCTGGTCATGTCGAGCCGATCCGAACCGGGCACCAGGACCACGTTCGCCCCGCGCCAGAGCGGCCAGAAGATCTCGTAGGCGGAGACGTCGAAGGAGAGCGGTGTGGCCTGCAGGAAGCCCTCGCCGGCCGCGATCGGGAACTCGTTCTGCATGCCCGCCAGGTAGTTGACCACCCCGCCGTGCTCGATCCGGACACCCTTGGGCCGGCCGGTGGAGCCGCTGGTGTAGATCAGGTAGCAGAGGTCGTCGGGGCCGGCCAGCGGCGTCGGGTTGCCGGTCGGCTGTCCGGCCAGGGCGGCGCGGTCGGCGTCCAGGGCCAGGCGCGGGGTCGTGGGGGGCAGCCGGTCGCTGAGCGTCGTGTGGGTGATGACCAGCGGTGTCGCGGTGTCCTCGACCAGGTAGGCGAGCCGTTCGGCTGGGTGCTCGGGGTCGAGGGGGAGGTAGGCGGCGCCGGCCTTGAGGATGCCGAGCAGCGCGCAGATCAGGTCCGGGCCGCGCTCCAGGCAGACGCCGACCGGGGTGTCGGGGGTCAGGTCCAGGCCGCGCAGGTGGTGGGCGAGCCGGTTGGCCCGCTCGTTGACCTGACGGTACGTCAGAGTCTCCTCGCCGCAGGTAACGGCGGTGGCGTCCGGGTCGCACGCGACCCGTTCCTCGAAGAGCGAGTGGAGGGTCGCGGTGTCGGGGTAGGCGGTGGCGGTGTCGTTCCAGTCGACCAGGATCCGCCGCCGCTCCGCCGCCCCGAGCAACTCCAGTTCGGACAGCCTGGTCTGCGGCCGGGCGGTCGCGGCGGTCAGCAGGTGCTGGAAGTGCTCGGCCAGCCGGTGCATGGTGGGTGCCTCGAACAGGTCCGTGCTGTAGACGATCGCGCCCTCCAGGCCGCCGTCCGCCGTCTCGCTGAGGTACATGGCCAGGTCGAACTTGGCGTCCTTCGCGGTGAGCGGGATCGGCGCCACGGTCAGCCCGGGCAACTGCCAGGTGTCGAAGTCGGGGACGTTCTGCAGCACGAACAGGGTCTGGAAGAGCGGGTTGCGCGACAGGTCGCGCTGTGGCGCCAGCTCCTCGACCAGCCGCTCGAAGGGCAGGTCCTGGTGCTCGTAGGCGCCGAGCGCCGTCTCCTTCACCCGGTCGAGCAACTCCGCGAAGGTCGGGTCGCCGGACAGGTCGGTGCGCAGGACCAGGGTGTTGACGAAGAACCCGATCATCTCCTCGACCTCGGCCCGGTTGCGGCCGGCGATCGGGGTGCCGACGGTGATGTCCTGCTGGGCGCTGTACCTGGCGAGCAGCAGCTGGAAGGCCGCCAGCAGGGTCATGAACAGGCTCGCGCCGTGCCCGGCCGCCGTGGTCCTCAGCCGCTCGCTCAGCTCGGCCGGGACGGCGAACGCGATGGTGGCGCCCTCGCCGGTGCGCTGGGCGGGGCGGCGGTGGTCGGTGGGCAGCTCCAGCGGCTCGATGTCGGCCAACCGCCCGCGCCAGTAGGCCAGTTGCTGCTCCAGCGTGTCGCCGGTCAGCCACTCGCGCTGCCAGACGGCGTAGTCCGCGTACTGCACCGGCAGCGCGGGCAGTTCGGCCGCGCGTTGCTGCTGGGCGGCCGCGTACAGCTCGGTCAGTTCACGGGAGAGAACGGTCACTGACCAGCCGTCGAAGGCGATGTGATGGACCGTCACCACCAGGATCGACTCCTGCTCGGCCAGCCGGATCAGCAGCGTCCGGAGCACCGGACCGGTGCTGAGCTCGATCGGCCGGCAGGCCTCGGCTTCCACCAACCGCCTGGCCGCCGCCTCGCGCTCGGCCGGGTCGGGCAGCCGCCGCAGGTCATGGTCGGCCAGCAGTGGTTCGGCCAGCAGTGGTTCGGCCGGCAGCGGTTCGGCCGGCAGCGGCTCGGCCGGCGGGTCGATCAGCTGAGCAGGTCCCTCGGCGCCGGTGGTGAACCGGGTGCGGAGCACCTCGTGCCGGGCCACCAGCCCGTGCAGCGCGGCCCGCAGCGCGTCGGTGTCCAGCGGCCCGGTGATCCGCAGCGCGAACGGGATCAGGTACTCGGCCCGCGCGGGGTCGAGCTGGTCCAGGAACCAGAGCCGCTGCTGGGCGAAGCTCAGCGGCAGCGGGCCCCGGTCGCGCGCGGCGGGGGTGATCCGGCTCGTCTCGGCGCTCTCCAGCTCCTCGATCACGGCGGCGAGTTGGGCGGGCGTCGGCGCGGTGAACAGGGCCCGGACCGGCAGCTCGACGCCGAGCGTCCTGCGCAGCCGGCTGGTGACCTGGGTGGCGAGCAGCGAGTGCCCGCCGAGGTGGAAGAAGTTGTCGTGGACGCCGATGGTGTCGATGCCCAGTACCTCGGACCAGCTCGCGGCGACCGCCTGCTCGACGGGCGTGCGCGGGGCCGTGTAGGCGGCGTCCAGCTCGGGCCGGTGGCCGTCCGGCGCGGGCAGCGCGCGGCGGTCGAGCTTGCCGTTCGGGTTGAGCGGGAAGCGGTCGAGGGTGACGAAGGCGGCCGGGACCATGTGGTCCGGCAACCGCTGCTGGAGGTGGGCGCGCAGCTCGCCGGTGGTCGGCGTGGTCGGTGTCGTCGGCGTGCTCGACGCGGTCGGCGTGGCCGCTGGGGCGACCAGGTAGGCGACCAGGCGGCGCTCCCCGGGGGTGTCCTCGCGCAGCACGACGACGGCCGCCGCCACCTGCGGGTGGTCGGCCAGCGCCGCCTCGATCTCGCCGAGCTCGATCCGGTAGCCGCGCAGCTTGACCTGGTTGTCGGCCCGCCCGACGAACTCCAGCTGCCCGTCCGGGTGCCACTTCGCCAGGTCGCCGGTCCGGTAGACCCGGCGGGCGACGCCGTCGACGCGGTACTCGGCGAACTTCTCGGCCGTCAGCTCCGGGTGGTTCTGGTAGCCGCGGGCCAGGCCCGGGCAGCTGATCAGGATCTCGCCCGGAACCCCGACCGGGACCAGCCGGCCGCCCCGGTCCACCAGGAAGACCTCGGTGTTCGCCACCGGTCGTCCGACCGGGACGAACCGGCCCGGTCCCTCGATCAGGGCGGTGGCCGCCTCCTGTGCTCCCTCGCTGGGGCCGTACCCGTTCACCAGCGGGACCGCGCAGCGCTCGAACCACTGCCGGACCTGCTCCTGCCGCAGGGCCTCACCGCCGAGCCGGACCAGCCGCAGCGCCGGAGAGAGCGACTGGGGTCCGTCGAGCTGGGCGGTCAGCGCGGCGAAGGCCGTCGGGGTCAACCAGGCGACGGTCACGTCGGCGGCACGGATCAGCTCCGCCAGCCCGGCCGGGTCCCACTCGGCGTCACGCAGCGCCACCGAGGCACCGCAGCTGAGCGGCGCGAAGAGCTGGCCGACCGAGGAGTCGAAGGCGATCGAGGCGAACTGCAGTACCCGGTCGTCGGGGGTGAGCCCGAGCTGCCGGACGGTCTCGCGCATCCGGGCCCGCAGCGCGCCGTGCTCGATCTGCACGCCCTTGGGCCGGCCGGTCGAGCCGCTGGTGTAGATGAAGTAGGCGAGGTCGCCCGGGCCGGCCAGCGGTTCCGGGTTGCCGGTGTCGCCGGTCGGCCAGTCCTGGTCGATCAGCAACTGCGGGACCGAGGACGGGAAGTGGCGGCTGTGCGCGCGCTCGGTGACGATCAGCGGCGCCCCGCTGTCGGTGACCATGTGACCGAGCCGCTCGGCGGGGTACTCGGGGTCGAGCGGGAGGTAGGCGGCGCCGGCCTTGAGGATGCCGAGCAGCGCGCAGATCAGGTCCGGGCCGCGCTCCAGGCAGACGCCGACCGGGGAGCCGGGAGTCAGGCCCAGGCCGCGCAGGTGGTGGGCGAGCCGGTTGGCCCGCTCATTGAGCTGACGGTACGTCAACTCTCCCGTGCTGGCGTGGACCGCGACGGCATCGGGGCGCAGTTCGACCTGTCGCTCGAAGAGCTGATGGATCGTCACGTCATCCGGGCCGTCGGTCTTCGGACCGTTCCAGTCGATCAGCAGTTGCCGGCGCTCGGCCGCGGTGAGCAGCTCCAGTTCGGACAGCCGGCGGTCCGGGGCGGCCGTGGCGGCTGCCAGCAGGGCCTGGAAGTGGCCCACCATGCGCTGCATGGTGGATGCCTCGAACAGGTCCGTGGTGTAGACGACCATCCCGTCGAGGCTGCCGTCGGGCGCCTCGGTCAGATACCAGCTGAAGTCGAACTTGGCGTCCTGGGCCTCCAGTTCCATCGGCTCGACGCCCAGCCCGGCCAGCTTCCAGCTGCGCGTGTCGGGGACGTTCTGCAGCAGGAACATGGTCTGGAAGAGCGGGTTGCGGCTCAGGTCCCGCTCGGGGGCGAGCTCCTCGACGATCCGCTCGAACGGGAGGTCCTGGTGGTCGTAGGCACCGAGCGCGGTCTCCTTGACCCGCTCGACCAGCTGCCGGAAGCTCGGGTCACCGGACAGGTCGGTGCGCAGCACCAGGGTGTTGATGAAGAACCCGATCATCTCCTCGATCTCGGCCCGGTTGCGGCCGGCGATCGGGGTGCCCACCGCGATGTCCTGCTGGCCGCTGTACTTGGCGAGCAGCAGCTGGAATGCCGCCAGCAAGGTCATGAAGAGGCTCGCGCCGGTCTCGGCGGCCAGCGCGCGCGCCTGCTCGACCAGCCCGGCCGGGACGGTGAAGGTGAGCTCGGCGCCGTCGCCGCTGCGCCGGGCCGGGCGGCGGTGATCGGTGGGCAGCTCCAGCGGCTCGATGCCGGCCAGCCGGTCGCGCCAGTAGCCGAGTTGGCGCTCCAGCGTGTCACCGCTCAGCCACCGCCGCTGCCAGAGGGCGAAGTCGGCGTACTGCAGAGCCGGCGCGGGCAGCGCGGCGACCGGGTCCCGGCCGGCTGCCGCTGCCGCGTACAACTCGGTGAGCTCGCGCGAGAGGATCCCGGTGCTCCAGCCGTCGAAGACGATGTGATGCACCGTCACCGCGAGCAGGTGATCCGCGTCGGCCACCCGCACCAGCACCGCCCGCAGCAGCGGCCCGCGCGCCAGATCGACCGGCTGGAAGGCCTCGCCGTCCACGATCCGTCGGGCGCTCTCCTCCCGGGCGCCGTGGTCCGTGAGATGCCGGAGATCGTGCACGCTCATCGTCACCGTGCCTGGCGGGTCGATGAGTTGCGCGGGCTGCCCGTCCTGGTCGGCGACGAACCGGGTGCGCAACACCTCGTGCCGCGCCACCAGCCCGCTCAGCGCCGCCTGCAGCGCGGCGGTGTCGAGCACCCCCGTGATCCGCAGCCCGATCGGGATCAGGTATTCGGCGCGCCCGGGCTCGAGCTGGTCCAGGAACCAGAGCCGCTGCTGCGCGAAGCTCATCGGCAGCGGGCTACCGTCCCGGACAGCGGCGGGTATGGCGGGCTCCTCGGGGCCGCTCGCCTCGAGTTCGAGTTCGGCGCCCTCCTCGAACATCCGCATCGCCTGCAGCATCGCCTGCTCGGCGAGGTGGGAGGAGATCGAACTCACCGTCAGCGGCCCGCTGATCGCGTCGGCCCGGAAGGCGGTGCCGAATTCGTCCGCGACCCGCTCCGCCATCGCCGCGGCAGCGGCGTGGTCGCCGCCGAGCTCGAAGAAGTCACGGTCGCCGTCGGTCACCTCGACCCCGAGCAGTGCCTGCCAGATCCCGGCAATGCGCAGCTGGGCCGGGGACAGCTCGTCGCGCCTCGGTTCCGCCGTCGGATTCGTCGTCATGAGTCCACCAGATCCTCGTCATCGACCAGCTCCGGTTGAGCCGTTGGCCGATATCGAGGCTGGCAGAGGGGGCCTGACGGGATAACTGGGCACTTTCACCCGGCGGTGGGCGGGGTACTTCTGACCAACGGGAGCTCGGCTCGGCCAGGCTCACGCGGTCCTGACCGGCGCGCACCCCGACGGCGCACCCCGACGGCGTACCCCGATGGCGGTGCCGACGGCGGGCGCCGGGGTGCGCGGCCGGGTGACCGCTCAGGCCTCGGGGCCGTCCTCGGGGAGCGGGGTGTGCCAGTCGAGCAGGCGCAGCAGGCCGTCGTCCACCCGGGGCGCGGGGTGGGCGGAGTCGCGCGGCGCTGCGGTCGTGGTGGTGCGACTGGCGGTGAGTTTGGCGCTCGTCTCCATGTTCTGCTCCGCCCGGGGGCGGCGGAGCCGCTCGTAGCGCTCCAGGGCCGCCGGCCTGGCGTCGGCGTCGGGCAACGCGTCGCGCAGGGCCTTGGCGAGCACCACAGCGTCCTCGAGCGCCATCGAGGCGCCCTGGCCGGTGGCGGGCGATGCCGCGTGGGCGGCGTCGCCGACCAGCACCGTGCGCGTGCCGCGCCAGTTGCCGCCAGCGGGCAGGTGTTGGGCGTTGGTCACCATGAGCCGGTCGGTGGTGGCGGCGACGATGTCCGCGGTCGGCGTGCGGTCGGGCCGCAGCAGCGGCAGCAACTGCTCGCGCCACTGCGCCGGCCCCGTGCCGGCCAGCTCCGCCGCGCTCGCGGGCGGCCCCGGCACCCGGGCGAACCAGTACGCCTCGCCCGCAGGGGAGTAGGCGTAGCCGAAGGCGGCACCGCTGCCGCGCACCATGGTGATCCGGTCCGCGCACTCCTCGGACGGGGCCGGCGCGTCGGCGGTGTAGCCGTAGAAGACGCGCTGGCCCGCGTACTCCGGTCCGGGCGCGCCCGGGTCGAGCTGTCCGCGCACCGCGGAGTTGAGCCCGTCGGCCCCCACCGCCAGCTCCGCAGTGGCCGAACTGCCGTCTGCGAAGGTCGCGGTGACGCCGCTGGGGCCCTCGGTCAGCCCGACGAGCCGGGCCCCGTGCCGGATCGGGATCCCCCGGTCACGGACCAGCCGCCGCAAGCACTCGGCGAGCTCGGCCCGGCGCAGACAGCGGTAGCTGGTCAGCACCTGATCGTGCTCCCCGAGCGGCACGTCGGCGAGCTGCGCCCCCGCCTCGTCCAGGACGCGCATCGTGGCGAGCGGAAAGCCGAGCTCGGCCACCGCGGCCGCGGCATCCAACTCGGCGAGCGCCCGCATCCCGTTGCTCGCCAGGCTGAGGAACGCGCCACCGTCCGCACCACTGTCCGGATGCGCCTCATGGACGGTGACGTCGAACCCCGCTTTGTGCAGCCCCAGCGCCGCCGCGGTGCCGGCGATGCCCCCGCCGATGACCATGATCTCCGCCAACTCGACCCCTCCGGCTCCGCCCCGGCCGCTGCGGACGGGAACTGACGATGTCTCAGCTTGACCTTAGGGCGCCGATCGAGCCCTGATCAATGGGCGGTCCGGGTGTGAGGTCGTTGATCCGGATCAGCAAGGCGCGCAACTCGATCCGCGCCCTGGGGCGCGGATCGGGTCGTCAGATGTCGAGTGTGCGGCTCCACTCGCGCAGGGTCCGGCTGTAGAGCTGTGGATCGCTGCCGTGCATGACGTGGCCGGCCTTCGGGAACGTCTTGTAGTCGAACCGCTGGCCGGCGCCGGTGATCAGCTCGCGTACGTGCCGGACCTGCAAGTCCGAGATGGCGCCTTGGAGTCGGCCCGACTCCTCGTCGACGTGGTGGAAGTGGTGGGTGAAGAGCACCGGGACCTTCACCGCCGCGAGCATCCGGGCGTGGTCGACCGAGGCGCTGGCCGAGCCGCTGGCGAAGGCGCGGGCCCACTCGGGGTCGTACTCCTTGAACGTCTGGGGTGGTTCGTCCCCGCCCAGGAAGTCGCCCATCGCCGCCAGGCCTCGCGCGAGTGCCGGCGGCAGGTCGGTGGCCATGGCTCGTTTCAGGCCCGGCCAGTCGCCGACCGACCACTGATCGCCGAGGTACTTGTTCATCAGCTCGAACCAGGGGCCGATGACCTGGTTCATGCCCTGGCCGTAGGCGGGCTGGATCTCCGAGGAGAACAGCGGCGGGTCCTCGTAGTACGCGCCGCGCAGCATGCCGGGCGGCGCGTAGGCGGAGAGCCATGCGGCGATGACGCCGCCGGAGGACAGACCGCAGGCGATGACCGGGCGTCCGATCCGTCCGGAGACGAAGCGGACCAGGTCGTTGCCCATGTTGTCGAGGGTGTAGCGGCCGGGGGTTCGGCTGGAGCGGCCCTGGCCGCGCAGGTCGACGGCGAAGACCTCGAAGTCGTCCTCGAGCAGCCTCATCGCCGCCTCGTAGCCCCACCAGGACTCGCCCTGTGCGGGGATGAGCAGCAGGGCGGGGCTGTCGGGCGATCCGGTCGTGGCGTAGTTGAGGCTGATCTCCCCGGTGTCGAAGGCGTGTTCGGGGTAGTCGTGAGCGACGTAGGTCGCCGCTGGGTCGTGCGGTCCGTAGGTCATGGGAACTTGTTCCTCACAGGGTGAGCAGGAGGTACTCGTCAGGGCCGTCCTGGCGCGTCTCAGGGTTCGATGTTCTCCAGGTCGGCGAGCAGGCTCGGGTGGGTCGGCTGCCAGCCGAGGGCGGCGCGGGTGTGGGCGCTGGACGCGGGCTGGTCGGCCGCGAAGATCGGGCCGAGGGGGCCGAAGTTCTCCTGCGGCACCGGCTCGACGGGCAGGCCGAGCCGTCGGCCGATGACCGCGGCGATGTCGCGGACCGCGTCGCCCTCGTCGGCGACGGCGTGCCAGGAGCTTCCGGCCGGCGCCTGCTCCAGGGCGAGCCGGAACAGCACGGCGGCGTCCCGCGCGTGGACGGCCGGCCAGCGCTGCGCGCCGTCCGAGGGGTAGCCGGCGACGCCGGTACGACGGGCGATGTCGGTGAGCAGCCCGGCGAACCCGCCCCGGCCCTCGTTGTGGACCGTGCGCGGAAGCCGTACCGCCGAGCTGCGCACGCCCTGCGAGGCGAGTTCGAGCGCGCGGGTCACCGACCGGCTGCGGCCGGCGACCGGCCCCTCGGTCGGCAACGCGTCAGCCTCGGTGGAGGTGCGCCCCGGCAGGAAGGGCGTGCCGGCCACGGTGACGAGCGGGCGGTCCGTGCCGACGAGGGCGTCGCCGAGCGTCGCGAGCGCGGCAGCCTCCTCGGCGATGCCCTGGGCCAGGGCCTCGGGCGAGCTGAAGTCGTTGCTGAAGGCGAGGTGGATGACGCCGTCGGCCCGCTCCGCGCCGGCTCGCAGCACGGCGAGGTCGGCGAGTGCGCCGCTGAGCACCTCGGCGCCGGTGGCCTTGGCGTGCGCCGCGGAGGCCTCGGAGCGGGCGAGGGCGGTGACCGAGTGTCCCGCGGAGAGCAGTTCGGCGACGACGGCCGAGCCGATGAGGCCGGTGCCGCCGGTGATGAAGACGCGCATGACGAGCTCCAAGAAGTGATGCGACTGGTGTCCCATCACCGTACCGCATGATGCGACACGTGTCCCGTCGTCTAGGATGGGGACATGCCTAGATGGAAGCCGGATGCGCGTCAGCGTCTGGTCGTGGCGGCGCTCGGGCTGTTCGCCGAGCAGGGCTACGACGAGACGACGGTCGCGCAGATCGCCGAGCGCGCCGAACTGACGCGCAGCACGTTCTTTCGCCACTTCGCGGACAAGCGCGAGATCCTCACCGCCGGGCAGCAGGCTCTGAGCCGACTGCTGGCAGAAGGCATCGACGCCGCTCCCGACGAGGCGACGCCGATGACGGCCGTCGCGGCCGGCCTGGAGCGCGCGTCGGGGGAGATGACGGCGTTCAACCGCTCGCTCGGTCCGCTGCTGCACGCGGCGATCGAGGCGAACGAGGAGTTGCGCAGTCGCGAGGCGCTGAAGAGCATCGGCATGGCCGCGGCGATGGTCGACGCACTGAAACGGCGCGGCGTTGCGGAACCCACGGCCCAGGTGGCCGCCGAACTGGGCGTGCTCGCGTTCAGGCTGGGATACGCACGGTGGGCGGACCCGGCTCGCGACGACGACCCCGGCGAGCTGGCAGCCCTCACGGGAGCAGCGTTCGACGAACTCCGCGCGGCGGTCGCGGACCTCAGCTAGAAGGCTCGGAGCGCGGGTCGACACCCGCCATCGCATCGGGCCAGGCGATCCTGTAGTGCTTGAGCCGTTCGTCTGCTGCGACGAGACGCATGCCGACGGCGGTCATGACCTGTTGGGACGCGACATTGTCGTGCGTCGTGTCGCCTTCCACGCAGTTGACGCCGCGTCCGCGCGCGAATGCCAGCAGTGCACGGAGAGCCTCGGAGGCGTATCCCTGGCCTTGCGCTGACGGGATCAGACCGTAGCCGATCCTGACGCTCCCGTTCTCGTCCGCAGGTCCGTGGAAGCCCAGCCCGCCGATGGCTTCTCCGTCTGCGCGGCGACGGATCTCGTAGGCGCCGAACGGCTGGGGATCACCGGTGTTCGCACAGGTGTTGAGGAATCCCCTGGCCCCGGTCACGACACCCTCGGACGGGTATCCGGGTGCCCACCGGGCACCGTCGTCCGGCTCGCCCGCCACTACCCGCTTCGCCTCGATGACGCTCATCGGATGAAGCGTCAGGCGTGGTGTCACGAGATCGTCCATGACAGGGAGGACTATCACGCGGGATGGCCGGTCCGCACTCGGATTATCCGACCGGGTAGCGGCCTGCCTCCGGTTGGTGATCGGCGATGCGGACGAACCACGGTGAGTGCGGGGATGGGCTGTTCGAGGCTGAGTCGGTCGAGAAGAAGCAGCAGGGCCGCCCACCGCTCCCGGCCCGCGCAGAACGCCTGGAGCAGCATTGCGCGGGGGACGTGACCTATGGCGCCAGGTCGAGGATCAGCACATCGTGCTCGACCGCACCCTCCCACGGGATCGTCGAGCCCACCCGCCGGTATCCCCACGCTCGGTAGGCGGCTTGCGCGGCGATGGCCTCCCAGTGGCTGTTCAGCATGACCCGCCGGTTGCCCAGCCCGTCGACCAGGAGGCGATGCATCCGGGAGGCGATGCCCTGCCTGCGCCAGGCGGGCCGCACCGCGAGCTCGAACAGTCCGAACGTGCGCTGCCCGTCCTCGCGCCGAAGCTCCTCGGGCGCGGGCTCGGTCAGGGTGTCCCACCAGCCGGTGCTCGGCGGGAGTGGATACCCGTAGGCCATGCCCACCACCGTGTCGCCGTCGAACGCCACGGCTGCCCGGAACCCGCGCCGGCGTACTTGCGACCGGAAGCGGCGAAACGCCCGCTCCACCTCGGCCGGTCCTTCGTGGTAGGGCGGCTCGGCGAAGGCCTCGGCGTAGACCTCTCTCAACTGCCCTTCCAGCTGAAGCGTCTCCGTGCCGTTCAGCAGACGAAGCGTCACCCTCACCTGGTTCTCCCCGTCCTCGCTGCCACGCCGAGCGTCCGCAGCTGTTCCACGCAGTCCCGCGCAGTTGCCGTGTCCGTCATCGAGGCCGAGGCTGCCACCGAACGCAACCTTTCCGCCAACCTCGTCGAGGTCATGCCCTGTGCTGTCGAGGCGCTGGCCACCGCCTCGGTGCACGCCTCCTCCACCTCCCCGGTCTTCATCAGTACCTCGGCCAGCCGGGCGCGGTAAAGGGCGGCGTTGCGGCTGTAGTTCGGGCCGAGCCCGTTGACGGCGGACCGCAGGAACGGGATCGCGTAGGAGGAATGACCTGTCTCCACGTGCCAGGCGGCAGTCGCGTAGTCCACTTCAACCTGTCCGGCGAAGGCCGTCCATGCTGGGGCGTCGGTGTCCTTGTCGGACCTGTCCTGCCAGCTGAGAGCCCGAGACAGAGCTTGCCGCGCCGCTGAGTGATCCCCGGCGGACATCAGCGCTCGGGCCTGTCGTAGTGCGATCACCGACCGCACCTTGGGGCCGCCATGTGCCTGAGCCAGATCTCCTGCGGCAGTTGCTGCGGCCGCCGCCTCCCACGGCCGCTTCTGCTCAACTGCCAGCAGCGACAGGCTGTCCAGCGCTCGTACTTCCAGCAGCGGGTCGCCGACCAGCCGGGCCGAACTCAGTGCCTCCGCGCACGCGGCTCTGGCCCTCGTCGGCCGCCCGGCGTCGAATTCGATCCATCCGAGGTGCGAATGCAGTGTGCCGATCAAGGCATGCAGATCCCGGCCGACCCTCGCCAGGTACGACCCGTCCGTGGTCGCCTTCTCGACCCGTCGCAGTACCCGCAGGGCCGCCTGCCGCGCGGCTCTGCCACCCTGCGAGTGGTCAAGGGTATACAGCTCGGAGACCTCAGACCGGAGTAGCCGCACATCGACGGCGCCGATCCGGTATCCGGATCGGGCAACGGGGAGAACCGAGGCGCCAAGGACCGCGCCCACATCGGTGACGAACCGGCGGCGGTGCACGACCTCATCGTGCCCGCCCGCGACGACGCCGCGCATCCTTTCCGGCGGCAACGTGAAGCCCAGCTCAGCAAGCGGTACTCCCAGCATCGCCTCCAGCACGGCCTGCTGCCCCGGATGCGGTAGCGGCGGGTCGGGCGCCTCCCAGCGGCGCAGCTGACGGACGCTCACAGCCGCGTCGACACCCAGGTGCCTCGCCATGGAAGAGAACGCCGCGGCGAACCTTTCCTGCGTGTACCCGGAAGCTTTCCTCAGCTCGGCCAATGAGCGTGCGACCACGATGTCCCCCCAGCCTCCGACGATTGGCGATACCTTGCCACGCTTGATAGTCGGCCACACCCGAAACGTCCGGTGAAACGTCCGGTTGAGCGACGCCCACGCCTGGCTGTGACGCGATGAACTGGGATCAGCCGCTTGAAGATCTGAGCCGAACCCCTTGGAGAAATCGATGGCCGACGCTGTATCCCGTAGCCGTTCCACTCACCCGTGGACCCTCAGCCGCCCCACCTCCGCTTTGGCGGACCCCGACACGCGCCTCCTGCCCCGTCGGACTGTGGCCGGACCGTCATCGACCTCAGGCCGCACCGCCACTACCGATCGGATCGTCCTGGATGAGCACCGGAGCGATGGCGGTCGGTGTGCGCTCGGATGCGGGCGGTGGCTGTGCGGCGTGGCCATCAATGTCCGGTCCAGGAGCGCGCGGTGAACGACCACTCGACCGTCGACGAGTTCCGGGTGCGGTGGAGCGATGGCGCGGTGTCGCAGGCCCGGACCCGGATCGTCGGTCTGATCCGGGACCTCCCACTGTCGGGTGCCTCACTGGCCGACGTGGAACTGTGCGCCAGCGAGCTGATCACCAACGCGCTGATCCACGCCGGCGGCGAGTGCTGGGTGCGGGTCGCGTGGACCGGCAGCCATGTGAAGGTCCAGGTTACGGACCGTTCGCTGCGACTTCCTGTCGTCCTCAAGCCGGACTGGCAGACGGGCTCGGGGCGCGGGCTCGCCCTGGTCGCCTCGTTCGCATCTTCGTGGGGCTGGGAGCCGAACGCGTCGGGCAAAGCCGTCCACTTCCTGGTCGCCGCCGACACGGCGCTGACGGTGGCCCCGGCATGACCGAGAAGCCGTTCTTCACCTTCACCGTCAGGAAACAGGACGAGACCGGCGAATGGGCGGAGGTGAAGCGCGAAGAAGTCGCCAGCGGCGAGGACCGCACCTGCGTACCCCGCTAGGAGAGCTGGCCGCTCTGCGACTGTCCGCAGCACCGGAACGCAGCCGATTGACTTCCTGCCCTCCCAGGGAGGCCGCACCAGCCGCCGGCGGAGCAGCCACGCCAAGCCCGCCGCCCACTGCGCCAGCACGCTGAAATCATCGATGGTCAGCCCGGACCGCGGGTTGACCCGGTCGCCGATGCGGCTTCGCGGCATACGGGTTCAGCGGTCCGTCCACATCAATCAGCAGTACTGGGCGCACCGGCCCACCCCCTCAGTCCGCACAAGACACGGCGCTGAGGCGCCCCCATGAACTCCCGTGCCCGGGGCGGCGTTCAGCTTCTTCCCCCGTCTCCTGGCATGGGCTCACTGCTCCCTTGCTGGTGCTGAAAGGGTCGTCGCCCCAGCGAGGGCTTGCACCACCCGGCCGCCCAAGAGGGCAGCCGGTTCCTACTTCCTAGGAGTCTTCGTGACTGCAACCGCAACGCAGCTCACCACCACCCGCCCGTGGGGTGCAGGCCGACTCGCGCCGTACCCGACCAGCACCCGCCTCCCGTACGCCTCGGTCAGCATCGACGCGGGCACCCAGCTCGGTGTGTTCCGGGACCGCACCGGCCTGGTGGTCGAGATGGGCAAGCACGGCACCAGCAGCGGCACCGAGACCAGCACGACCACCAACTCCGACTCGGCGAACGACCAGGGCCACGACCAGGACAGCCAGCAGGACTGATGCCATCGACCGAGGAGAGGCCGGTGCTCGTGGCCACCGAGGCAGCAGACGTCACCGCTGACATGGTGATCACGGAACTCAACCGGCGAGGTGTGCCGGTGCTCCGATTCAACCCCGCCGACATCGGTTCGGGGTTGACGGTCTCGGCTCGGTTCGGAACCTGCCCGGCCCCCGTGGCCGGGCAGGTTCGCACCCCGTCGAGAACTGCCGAGCTGTCCCGTGTTCGCGCGGTGTACTGGCGTCGGCCGGTGTGGCCGACGTTTCAGGGCTGCGGTCTGAACGAGGACGACGCTCGCTTCGCAACCGCCCAGGTGCGGTACGGACTTGGGGGCATCCTCTATGCCCTTGACGGTCCGCTGTGGGTCAATCATCCGCTTCGCGCGGCGGCATCCGACTACAAGCCGACGCAGCTGGCCTCGGCTCAACGGCTCGGGCTGGCTGTGCCACCTACGATTGTCACCAACGACCTTGACGAGGCGAAGCAGTTCATCGCCGCACACGGTCAGGTGATCTTCAAGACTTTGCGATGGACACCGTACGAACGGGACGGGGTTCCGGTAACGGGCTGGGCTGAGCCGGTTACCGCTGCCGATCTGGACGACAGCGTGCGCGTGGCGCCCCACCTGTTCCAGGTCCGGATCGACAAGGTTGCCGATGTTCGGGTGCTGGTGGTCGGCCGCCGCGTGTTCGCGGTGCGGATCGACTCCGGCATGCTGGACTGGCGCAAGGACTACTCGGCTCTGTCGTACTCGGTGGTGGACCTTCCCGGCGGCCTGGAGAAGGCCCTCCTGGCGTTCCTGGACCACTTCGGGCTGGTGTCCGGGTCCTTCGATCTCGCCATCGACCGAGCCGGGGACTACTGGTGGCTGGAGTTGAATCCGAACGGCCAATGGGCGTGGTTGGAAGGGGAAACCGGACTGGAGATGTCCGCTGCATTCGCTGATCTGCTGACTCAAGGAGAAACCACATGAGCGACACGGCACCGCTGCGGCGTGCTCTCGCTGACCGGCTGGAGAAGGCCGGCGTCCTTGTCACTCCCGCCTGGCGGGCCGCTGTGGAGGCCGTTCCGCGCGAGAAGTTCCTGAACCCCGGTGTGTTCCTGCCGGTGGACGGGGGCCGTTGGCGACCCGTCACGCCCTCCGGAACGGACCCGGTTGAGTGGGAGGAGATCGCCTACCGTGAGGAATCGTTGACCACCCAGCTCGACGGCCACCTGACCGCCGATCAGGTCACCGACCTCGTGACCGGCTCGCCCACGTCGTCGTCCACGACGCCTGTCACGGTGCTGGGCATGATCGAGCACCTGGACGTAGTCGATGGGCACCAAGTGCTGGAGATCGGCACTGGCACCGGCTACTCCTCCGCCCTGATGTGCCACAGGCTCGGCGTGGACAACGTCACGACCGTGGAGGTTGATCCGGAGGTAGCCGAACGCGCGGATGTCGCGCTGGAGTCGGCCGGCTTCTCCACCTGGACGGTCACGGGGGACGGTCTTCTCGGGCACCCTCGCCGGGCGCCCTATGACCGGGTCATCGCCACCTGTGCTGTTCGCCGTATCCCTCACACGTGGATTCGCCAGACCAAGCCGGGCGGGACCATCCTGACCACCCTCGGTTCCTGGGGGTACGGAACGGCCCTCGCAAAGGTCACAGTCGGCGAGGACGGGACGGCCGAGGGGCAGATCATCGACCGCTCTTCGTTCATGCAGGCCAGGTCCCAGGCCATCGTGCCGGTGACTGGCGACCTGTCCGCTCGCACGGCCTACCCCGACAGCGAGCGGGAGGCGAAGTTGCCGCCGACCATCCTGACCGGGTGGATGCCGGCCTTCCTCGCCCAGCTGTCAGCACCGGGCGCTCAGCTCGTCCACGCCGCGACAACCGGCGGCGCGCAGCTCCTGTTCCTGTTCGACCCCGAACGTGAGTCGTTCGCGGAGTTCGTCGCTGAGGACGACATGTGGACCGTTCGCCAGGGCGGCCCCGTCGCGCTGTGGGACGACATTGAGCGGGCTCTCATCGCCTGGCAGGACTCGGGATGCCCGGACATCACCGACGTGCAGCTCCGGGTCACCCAGGCAAGCCACACGTACTGGATCGGCGACTCCCCGGAGCTTCGCTGGGAGCACCGTCTCGCCTGAGCAGCGGGCCGCCAGTCGGTACCCTGGCACACGAGCCAGCTCCTACGTGAGGAACCGCAGGATGGACGACGAGCCGCTGTCCGAGTGGGCGGAACGCCGTGATGCGAAGATCGGACAGCTCCGCGCCGCCCCGATAAGCACAGGTGACGGCCCCAAGGGGGCGCACCTGAACCCGGACGTGCCGCGCGCTATCGAGAGGTGGAACGGGCACATCTGGGAGCCCTTCGCAGTGGCGGCCAACCTCGCAGAGGCGCAGCGCATCCTGTATCCGGGAGCACAGGAGCCTGTGGCCTCACCACCAGTGCCAAACCCGCTCGGGCCGGGCACAGGAAAGCACCGGAAGCCCCAGAAGCCCCGATCCGGGTCGAGCTGACGAGTACAACGGAACCTCCGGAGAATGATCCCCCGGGGGGCGATCGACACCGTGCTGACCGAAGCCGGCAGATCTCGTCCGCCGCCAGGTGGATGTCCGTCCGCCTCTGGGCGGACGTGCTCGTCCGCCCGGGAGGGGACGTGGTGATCCGCCCCTGAGGGGACGTCAGGAGCTGGGTGGGCGGCCTAGATTCCTGGGTATGACCACACTTCGTCGTACGGCCGTGGCTGCCGTGCTCGCGCTTGTCCTTCCGCTGCCGATCGCCGGGGCGGCCACCGCGGCCAGCGCAGTCACCGGCCCGGCCACCGCCATCGCGGCCGCCTCGTCTCCGGCTCCCGTCTCGGCGGAACTGCCGCGTCCGACCGGCCCGTTCGCGGTCGGTCTCGACACGCTGCACCTGGTCGACGCGGATCGGCCAGACCCCTGGGTGCCCGCTGCGGGGCCCCGGCAGCTGATGGTGTCCATGGTCTACCCGGCCCGTCCCGGGAGCGGCGGGCCTGCCGCCTACATGACCACCGCGGAGGCGCTGGCCTGGCTGCAGCAGGACAACATTCCGAACGCCACCGGTCTCGCCCAAGCGGTCAGCGTCACCCGGAGCTGGGCACGCGCCGACGCGCGCCCAGCGCCCGGGCGGTTCCCGCTGGTGCTGCTCTCGCCCGGTCTCACCATGCCGCGTGCCACCTTGACCAGCGTCGCTGTCGATCTGGCCAGCCGCGGGTACGTCGTCGCGCTGGTCGACCACACCTACGAGGCACCAGGGATCACCTTTCCCGACGGCCGGACGCTCGGCTGCGTCATCTGCGACCGGCCCCCGGCAGGCGGCCCCGCGGCCGTGGCCAGCAGTCGCGCGAAGGATCTCTCGTTCGTCATCGACCAGTTGACCGACCGCCATCCGGCCTGGCGGTACGCCCGCCTGATCGACCCGCAGCGGATCGGCCTGGCCGGCCACTCCATCGGGGGCGATGGCGCCGCCGCGACCATGGCCGCCGACGATCGGGTGCGGGCCGGCGTCGACCTGGACGGCACCCTCTTCGCACCGATCCCGGCCACCGGGCTGGACGGCCGCCCCTTCCTGCTGCTCGGCGCCCAGGCCGACGAGAGCCCGGGCCAGGACCCCAGTTGGAGTCAGGGCTGGACCCGGTTGGACGGTTGGAAGCGCTGGCTGACCATCGCCGGTGCCAACCACAGCAGCGCCACGGACGTGCCGTTGCTCGCTTCCCAGGCAGGGATACCCGAGCCGCCCGAGCCGCTCTCGCCGTCGCGTGGTCTGGAGCTCACTCGCGAGTACCTCGGGGCCTTCTTCGACCTCCAGTTGAAGGGCATCCCGCAGCCGCTGCTCGACGGACCGTCACCGGCGAATCCGGAGGTGACCTTCCAGCGGCCCTGAGCTGTCGGGTTCGGCCTCGGAGGTGGCGTCGGCGTCCTGGCGGCGCGGAAATGCCCTTCTCCCCGTGGTCCCGGATTCGATCGAGAATCCGGGACCACGGGGAGAGAGGCTGCTCGATGAGGCCCAGCCGCGGCGCTCAGCTGGTGGCGAGCTCCGGGACGGTGGCTGCGGCGCCGTCCTCGGCGGTCTGCATGGTCTGCGCCGCCTGCTCGGTCTGTTCCGCCTGCGCCGGCTGCTGCTTGCGCATCCCCGACCAGTCGCCGCTCAGGCCCGGCAGGACGATCGCGGCCAGGTAGAGGCCGCCGGTGATCCACAGGGCGCCGCTCACGCCGGCGGCGGTGACCAGGCCGGCGCCGACCAGGCCGCCGAACGGGATGCCGGCCCAAGTGACGGCCTGGGCCAGGGTCTTGACCCGGCCGAGCAGGGCAGTGGGGATCAGTTCGTAGGTCACCGCGCCGAGGATGGGGTTGACGAAGCCGGAGCCGAGGCCGCCGGCGGCCAGGACGGCCAGGACTCCCCAGAGCGGGACGCCGGCGGCCATCGCGACGAAGCGCGGGATGCCGCCGATGACGAAGCCGACCAGGTAGACGGTGCGGCGCGGCAGGCGCTCGGCGACGCCGGCGGCGACCAGGGCGGCGATGATCGAGGTCGCGGCGAAGACGCTGACCACCAGGCCGATCGCGGCGGCGCCGTTGCCGGAGTGCTTGGCCCAGACGGGCAGCAGGACCGACATGAAGGTCTGGTCCAGCAGGTTGGTCGCGGCGAGCATCAGGATGATCGAGCGCAGCAGACCTGCGCTGCGCAGGAAGTCGGCGCCCTCGCGGAGGCGGGTGAAGTAGCCGGCGTCCTGGGCGGTCCGCTGCTCGTGGGGGTCAGGGACGGGGTTGCTCAGGGTGGTGGAGACGATCAGGGCGGAGAGGGCGAAGAGCGAGGCGGTGATCCAGAGCGCGAAGATGCTGCCGAAGGAGGCGACCACCACGCCGGCGAGCGCGGGGCCGACGGTGGTGGCGGTGCGCTCGACCACGGCGCACAGGCCGGTGCCGCGTTCGATCGAGACCCTGGCCGCGCGGGTGGCACCCGGCAGGAAGAGGCCCTTGGCGCCGTTGGCCGGGCCGTCCGCGATGCCGATCACGGCCATCAGCGCCAGCAGGACCGGGAAGGAGAGCGCGCCGCTGAGGTAGAGCACGGGCGCGATGGCCATCGCCGTCATCGAGATGAGGTCGCCCAGGACGCTGATCCGCTTGGGGCCGATCCGGTCGATGATGGGGCCGGAGAGGGCCTGGCAGATGACGTAGGGGAGCACCTGGCAGAAGGCGACCAGGCCGGTCTTGGCGATGCTGCCGGTGGTGGTGAGCACGAACCAGGGCAGCGCGATCGAGAGCACCCGGTTGGCGGAGAGGGAGGCGGCGCTGGCCGAGAGGATGCCGATCAGCCCGCGCAGTAAGCGGCGGTTCGGGAGGTCCGTGGTGGCCCTGCTGGCGGTGGTCATCGTCTCACTCCGTTTCGGGGGCAGTGCGGGGGGTGGTGCCGGGACTGGTGCGGGGGCTGGTGCGGGCGTTGGTGCGCTGGTCCTCGGGATTGGGGAAGAACTGGAACTGGAAGGTCATCCGGGCCGCGCCCTCGGTGGGTTCGTCCTTGGCGTCGGTGCGGTGACGGCGCTTCAGCACCTCGTGCAGCTCGGCCATCAGGTGCTTCGCCTCGTCGGGCGTGAGGTTGAACATGTAGTCGCCGAAGTCCTGGGCGTCGCGCCAGGCCGGTGTCAGCGTCGGGGTCGCCTCGACGGCCCGCACGAGGTTGTCGGCCCAGACCCGCGAGAGGGACTCCAGGAAGACCGGGCCGAGGCTCTGACGATCCGTCAGCAGCTCGCTGTCCGGCACCACCGTGTTGGCATGCGCGGCCTGCCACCAGCGCTCGCGACGCACCCCGCGGGCCGGCACCTCGGCGATGAAGCCGTGCTCGGCCAACTGCCGCAGGTGGTAGCTGGTCGCGCCGGTGTTGACGTCCAGTCGGCGGGCCAGGGTGGAGGCCGTGGCCGGTCCGTCGGTCCGCAGGATGCCCAGGATCCGCACCCGGAGCGGGTGCGCGATCCCGCGCAGGTTCCGTGCGTCCAAGGCGACTTGCGCGAGCTCTTCGGCCGGTTCGACCTGTGCGGGCCGTGCGGGCCGTGCGGGCGGTACGGGCTGTCCGGTGGGGTCTTCCTCGTCCATGCGATGACCGTATGACATCACAAGGTTCTTTGCACAGGGTTCTGTGCAAAGAAAAATGTGTACTCATAAGTAACTTCCCGGAGCCGCCGTCCGAACGGGTGGAACGCCGGTCGGCACAGCCCGGCGGCGCCCGCCGGGGGAGTGAGCGTGCGTCAGGCTGCCGGAGAGGATGAGGAGGTGGGCCGATGGATCGGCGCCCGGTGGAGGAGTCGGTGCTGTGGACGCTGCAGGTGCTGACGGCGGCGGCACTCGCCGTGGACGCCTACGTGCACGCCGACCTGGCCTCCCAGTACGACTCCGTCAGCAAGCAGGTCAGCCAGGGCACCCTGTTCCGGGCCGAGGCCGCCGCCGCCTCGCTCGCCGCGCTGCTCGTGCTGGTGGCCGGGCGGCGGCTGGTGGTCTGGGCGTTCGCGTTCGTGGTCGCCGCCGCCGGGGTGGGCGCCGTCCTGCTGTACCGGTACGTCGACGTGGGCACCCTGGGTCCGCTGCCGAACATGTACGAACCGATCTGGTTCACCGAGAAGGCCGCCTCCGCCATCGCCGAGGGTGTGGCCACCGCGTCCGCCCTGGCCGGCTTTCTGACGGTGTATCGGATCAGGCGCCGCAGGCGGGCGCTCAGGCGAGCTGATTGACGGCCGCCGCGAAGAGGGCGGGGAAGCGGGCGGCGGTGGGGACGATCCGGTGCGCCAGCGCGGGGTGTTTGCGCAGCCGGAGCAGGGCACCCGTCAGCAGACGGTACCGCGCGGAGACGCGGCGCCAGGCCCGGTCGTACTCCTGCGGCCGGTCGGCCACCACACAGCGCACCAGTTGCTCGGCCGCCCGCAGCGCCATCGCGACCCCCTCACCGGTCAACGCGTCGACGTAGCCCGCCGCGTCGCCGACCAGCAGCACCCGTCCGGCCACCCGGCCGCGCACCCGTTGGCGCAGCGGTCCGGCGCCCCGGGTGGCCGTCGCCGGCGTGGGCAGGCGCTCGGCCAGCCACGGGAAGCGGGCCAACTGCTCCTCGAAGGGCCCGCGTTCGCAGCTCAGCAGCGCGACGCCGACCAGGCCGGGGCCGACCGGGGTGACGTAGGCCTCGGAGTGCGCGGACCAGTGCACCTCGACGCAGTCCGTCCAGGGTGGCAGGGCGAAGTGCCGGCGCAGCCCGTACCTGGCCGCTGGGCCCGTGCCGCCACCGGCAGCGGCTCTGTCACCGCCACCAGCACCGGCGCTCAGGTCCAGGCCCAGACCCAGGCTGCGGCGGATCGGCGAGTGCAGGCCGTCGGCGGCGGCGAGGTAGCGGGCGGTGATCCCGGCCGCGGTCACGCTGTCGGGGCCCTGCCGGACCGCGGCGACCCGCAACGGGAGGACGGGGATGCCGAGTTCGGCGACCCGCCGGGCGAGCGCGGCGTGCAGTTCGGTACGCCGCACGCCCTGGCCGGGCCGCTCGCGGAAGTACGCCACGGCCTGCTGCCGGCCGTCCAGGTAGCGGATGCCGTGGAACGGATGCCCGGCCACCGGCACGCCGAGATCGGCCAGTGCCCGGACGGCCCCGGGCATCAGCCCCTCGCCGCAGGCCTTGTCCACCGGCGTGCCGCGTGGTTCGGCGACCACCACGCGCAGCCCGGCCCGGGCGGCGTTGATGGCGGTGGCCAGACCGGCCGGGCCACCGCCGGCCACCAGCAGGTCGATCACGGCGTCACGCCGGCGGTGGCGGGAAGGGGGCTCACGGCCGTGCCCAGCGCCGCGTTCTCGCAGCGCAGCCGCACCGCCAGCAGCGGCAGGTTGAGCAGGGTGAACCCGGTCGCGGTGAGCCAGGCGCTGTGCACCAGCGGCAGCGCGGCGCCCTCGACCACCACCGCGAGGTAGTTGGGATGGCTCAGCAGCCGGTACGGCCCACCGGTCACCAGCGGCAGCCCGGGCACCACGATGACCCGGGTGTTCCAGCGCGGCCCCAGCGTGCTGATGCACCACCAGCGCAGGCCCTGCGCGGCCACCGCCAGGACCAGCATCGGCCAGCCGAGGGCGGGCAGGAACGGCCGGTCGGCCCAGGCGGGTTCGGCCAGGCAGCCGACCAGCAGGCCGGTGTGCAGCAGGACCATCACGGGGTAGTGCCCGCGACCGTATTCGATCCCGCCGTGCCGCCGGCTCCAGGCGGTGTTGCGGCGGGCGACGGCGAGTTCGGCCAGCCGTTCGGCGGCGACGAGCAGGACGAGTGCGGCGAAGGGAGTCATCGGCGGCCTACCAGGAGCAGCGTCATTGTGGTCTACCAAGGAACGGAGTCATCGCGTGCCTACCAGCGGAGCAGGACGGCTTCGGAGCAGAAGCCCGGGCCCAGCGCGAGCACGACCCCGGGCGTCCCGGCCAGCGGTGGTCGCAGGGTCAGCGTGTCGCGCAGGATGTGCAGCACCGAGGCAGATGAGAGGTTGCCCACCTCGGCGAGCGAGCGCCAGGTCAACTCCAGTGCCCGGGCCGGGAGATCGAGCGTATCGCGGACAGCCTCCAGCACCTTCGGGCCGCCCGGATGGCAGACCCAGGCGGTCACGTCCTGCGGCTTCAGGTCGTGGTCGGCCAGGAACGCGCGGACCTCGTCGCCCAGTTGGCGACGCACCAGGTCGGGCAGGTCGCTGCCGAGCAGGATCTGGAAGCCGGTGTCGCCGATGTCCCAGCCGAGCAGGCGTCCGGTGCCCGGATAGAGACGGCTGCGGGTCGCCTCCACCACCGGCCCGTCGTCGGGCCGTCGGCTCGGGTGCTCGCGGCCGAGCGCGACCACGGCCGCCGCGCCGTCCCCGAAGAGCGCGCCGGCCACCAGGTTCGCCGTCGAGGCGTCGGCGCGCTGCAGGGTCAGCGAGCAGAGCTCGACCGAGAGCAGCACCGCCACGCCGCGCGGCTGTCCCAGCAGGAAGTCGTGCAACCGGGCGAGCCCGGCGGCGCCCGCCACGCAGCCGAGTCCGAAGATCGGCACTCGCTTCACATCGGGACGCAGCCCGACCCGCTCGACCAGCCGGGCCTCGATCGACGGGGCGGCGATCCCCGTCACGGAGGTGAAGATCACCAGGTCGACCTCGCCCGGCCGTACTCCGGCCTCCTCCAGCGCCGCCTTCAGCGCTCGCTCGCCCAACTCCACGGCCAGTTCGATGAAGAGGTCGTTGGCCTGGCCGAAGCCGCTCAGCGTGGCGTACCGCTCCAGCGGCAGCGCGAGTCGCCGGGTGCGCACGGTGGAGGTGGCGTGCAGCCGGTCGAGTACCGCGCGGTTGCCCTGCGGCGCCAGGCCCATGGTGGCGAGCGCGTCGGTGATCTCGTGCTGCTGGTACTCGTGGGCCGGCAGGACTCCGTGGACAGCGGCGATTCGCGTCATTGGCACAGCATAGGGAGGAAAGGTGTGAAACGGGCTTACCATCATCAGGTGCCGAGCCCCGGAGTGCGCAGCGCTGTTGCTCACGACCCCGACCAGCCCGCGCTGGTGACCTCGCGTCAGCCCGGCGCAGTGGCGCTCGCACTGCTGCGGGCTGGCCACCTCGAGCCCGCGCTGACCGTGACCGGGCTGACCACCGCGCTCGCGGCCACCGCAGGGCGGGGGGCGATCGGCACGCTGCTGGTCGGGTGCGCCGTGTTGACCGGGCAGTTGTCGGTCGGCTGGTGCAACGACCGGCTCGATCGCGAGCGGGACCGCGCGGCCGGGCGTCGTGACAAGCCGCTGGCGATCGGGGACCTGGACGGGCGGACGGTGTCGCTCGCGGCCGCAACCGCGCTGGCCCTGTGCGTCCCGCTCTCGCTGGCGAGCGGCTGGTCGGCGGGCGCCGCCCACCTCGCCGGGGTCGCGGCCGCCTGGGGCTACAACCTCGGGGTCAAGCGCACCGCCGCGTCCTGGCTGCCCTACGCGCTGGGCTTCGGCCTGCTGCCCGCCTTCGTCACCCTCGGGTTGCCGGGCCACCCGTGGCCGCCCGCCTGGGCGGTGGCCGCCGGGGCGCTGCTGGGGGTGGGCGCGCACGTCACCAACGTGCTGCCGGACATCGAGGACGATCTGCGGGCGGGGGTGCGCGGGCTGCCGCAGCGGCTGGGCCGGCGCCGGGCCCGGGCGCTGGCGCCGGTGCCGCTGCTCGGCGCCTGCGCGGTCCTGGTGTTCGGCCCGCCGGGGCCGGTGGGACCAGCGGGCTGGGCGGCGCTCGCCCTCACCGGCGCTCTCTGCGTGGCGGTCGTCAGGCCGGGCGGTGGTGCGGGCGACGTGGGCAGCCGCCGGCCGTTCCTGGCCACCCTCGCGATGGCGGCGATCGCCGTGGCGCTCCTGCTGCTGCGCGGGCGGGCGCTGGCGTGAGGCGGCCGCGCCCGGCGCTGTTGGCTGCTGTGCCGCCAGCAGCGCCCGGCCGTCATCGCCACTCGACTGACGTTCCGTCAGAAGAGCTGGGTCGCGAGTGATTGACGTCCCGTCAGAAGCGCACCGGCAGCCGTAGCAGCCCCCGAGCGCGCAGTGACGGGCGGTGCGACAGCTGCTCGGCGGGCTCCGCCAGGGCGAGCGCGGGGAAGCGGCGCAGCAGCGTGGTGAGGGCGATCTCGGTCTCCAGCCGGGCCAGCGGGGCGCCCAGGCAGTAGTGGATGCCGTGCCCGAGGGCCAGGTGGCCATTGTCCGCGCGCCGCAGATCGAGCAGCTCCGGCTCGGCGAACCGCTCCGGATCCCGGTTGGCGGCGGCCAGCGAGAGCAGCACCGTCTCACCGGCCGGCACGGTCACCTGACCGAATGTCAGGTCCTCGCGGGCGAAGCGGCGGATGGCCACCGGCGCGGGGCCGTCGAACCGGGCCAGCTCCTCGACGGCGGGGCCGATCAGCCGCTCGTCGGCGCGCAGGGCGGCCAGTTGCTCGGGGTGCCGGAGCAGGGCCAGCACGGCGTTGCCGATCAGGTGCACGGTGTTCTCGTAGCCGGCGAAGAGGATCAGGAAGGCGAGCGAGGTGAGTTCGTCCTCGGAGAGCCGGTCCTCCTGGTCCCGCACCGCGATCAGCGCGGAGAGCAGGTCGTCGCCCGGTTCGGCGCGCTTGCGGGCCAGCAGCCGGGTGAAGAAGGCGAGCATCGCGCCGACCGCCGCCCGGGCGTCCTGCGGGCGGCCGGGATCGGGCGCGATCAGCGTGTCGGTCCAGGCGCGGAAGTCGCGGCGGTCGTCGGTCGGGACGCCGAGCAGGTCGCAGATCGTGGTGATCGGCAGCGGTCCGGCGTAGGTGGCGATCAGCTCGGCGTGGCCGAGCGGGGCGATCGCGTCGAGCAGCTCGTCGGCGATCCGCTGGACGGGTTCGCGCAGCTGCTCGACCCGCCTGGGCGTGAAGGCCTGCCCGACCAGACGGCGGATCCGGGTGTGGTCCGGCGGGTCCATGTTCAGCAGGTTGGCGTCCAGTGCGGGCGGTAGGGCCAGGCCCCGGTAGTTGCCCGGGCTGGCGTGTCGCTTGTCCAGGGCCAGGCGCGGGTCGGCGAGACCTTGGCGCACGTCGGCGTAGCGGGTCACCAGCCAGACGGGCAGGCCGTCCGAGCCGATGATCCGGTGGGCCGGACCGGCCTCGCGCAGCGCGGCGTAGCTCGGGTGCGGGTCGGCGATCAGCGCCGCGAGGGGGACCGGGGAGGTGATGGTGGCTGACGCCTGCTCAGAAGAGGTCACCAGGTCAGCCTACAAAGCGGTCCGCGGACTCCCGACCGGCTGTGCTCCTGGACGGCTCGACCGCAGTGCCTGGACGGCTCGACGGCAGTGCCCGGACGGCTCGACGGCAGTGCCCGGGTGGCTCGATGCCAATGAATGAAGAGCTGTTCATATATTCCTGTATCGTGGTCCTGCCGCCCAGCTCCCACCCGCCGTGCCGCGAAGGACCCCGTCACCATGCCTGTCACCCTCCTCGACCGTCCCACCAGCGCTGCGCCCGTACGCTCCGACCTCGCCCCGCGGCGGCGGACCAGGGTGTTCGCGCTGCCCGAGGCACGCTGGGCGGCGACCGCGACCGCGCTCTTCCTGCTCGCGCTCCCGCTGCAGCTGACCGGCGCGCCCGCCGGGGTCTGGGTGCCGCTGTACGCGCTGGCGTACCTGACCGGCGGCTGGGAGCCGGCCTGGGCGGGACTGCGGGCGCTGAAGGAGAAGACCCTCGACGTCGACCTGCTGATGATCGTGGCCGCGCTGGGGGCCGCGGCGGTCGGCCAGGTGATGGACGGCGCGCTGCTGATCGTCATCTTCGCCACCTCCGGCGCGCTGGAGGCACTGGCCACCGCCCGCACCGCGGACTCGGTGCGCGGGCTGCTGGACCTGGCACCGACCACCGCCACCCGGCTGCTCGCGGACGGCACCGAGGAGAGCGTCGCGACCGACGCGCTGGCCGTCGGCGACACCGTGCTGGTGCGGCCGGGGGAGCGGATCGGCGCGGACGGCCGGGTGCTGGCCGGCGCGAGCGAGGTGGACCAGGCCACCATCACCGGCGAGCCGCTGCCGGTGGCCAAGGCGGTTGGCGACGAGGTCTTCGCCGGCACGTTGAACGGCACCGGCGCGCTGCGGATCAGGGTCGACCGGGACACCTGCGACTCGGTGATCGCCCGGATCGTCGCGATGGTCGAGGAGGCCAGCGAGACCAAGGCCCCCACCCAGCTGTTCATCGAGAAGGTCGAGCAGCGCTACTCGATCGGCATGGTGCTGGCGACCCTGGCGGTCTTCGCCGTCCCGCTCGCCTTCGGCGCGCACCTCACCGGCTCGCTGCTGCGCGCGATGACCTTCATGATCGTCGCCTCGCCGTGCGCGGTGGTGCTGGCCACCATGCCGCCGCTGCTCTCCGCGATCGCGAACGCCGGGCGGCACGGGGTGCTGGTCAAGTCCGCCGTGGTGATGGAGCGGCTCGGCCAGGTGGACGCGGTCGCGCTGGACAAGACCGGCACGCTGACCGAGGGCACGCCGCGGGTCACCGACCTGCGACCGCTGCCGCGCGCCGAGTTCGCCGAGGGCACTGTGTTCACCGAGCGCACCGAGTTCACCGAGGACGCCCTGCTGGCGCTGGCCGCCGCCGCCGAGCACGCCAGCGAGCACCCGCTGGCCCGCGCCGTGCTGGACGCCGCCCGCGGCCGGGGTCTGGTCCTGGCCACCGCGACGGACTTCGACTCCACTCCCGGCGTCGGCGTGCGCGCCACCGTCGAGGGGCGGGTGATCGCCGTCGGCGCGCCCGCCCGGCTGCTGGAAGGTACCGACGCCGAGGGGGTCGCCAAGCTGGCCGCCGAGTTGGAGGAGGACGGCCGCACCGCCGTGCTGGTCACCGTCGACGGACGGCCGGCCGGCCTGCTGGGCATCGCCGACCGGCTGCGCCCGGACGCCGCCGGCACGGTCGCCGCCCTCACCGAACTGACCGGGGCGGCCCCGGTCCTGCTCACCGGGGACAACGCGCGGGCGGCCGGCCGGCTGGCCGCCGAGGTCGGCATCATCGAGGTGCGGGCGGCCCTGCTGCCACAGGACAAGGTCGCCGCCGTGCGGGAACTGGAGCGGGCCGGGCGCAAGGTGCTGGTGATCGGCGACGGCGTCAATGACGCCCCGGCGCTGGCCGCCGCACACACCGGCATCGCGATGGGCCGGGCCGGCTCGGACCTGGCGCTGGAGACGGCCGACGCGGTCATCGTCCGCGATGAACTGGCCACCGTGCCAACCGTGGTGGCGCTCTCCCGGCGGGCGCGTGCCCTGGTGGTGCAGAACCTGGTGATCGCCGCGGTGTTCATCACCGGCCTGGTGGTCTGGGACCTGAGCACCACCCTGCCGCTGCCGCTCGGCGTGCTCGGACACGAGGGTTCCACCGTGATCGTCGGCCTCAACGGCCTGCGGCTGCTGCGCGAGAGCGCCTGGCGCAAGGTCCGGTCCTAGGGCCTCTCTTACGGATCTTGCCGGGCGCGCGACGCGGAAAGATCCGCCGTACAGGCCCTAGGCCGCCGTCCGCTGAGCGAGAGGTGTCGTACCGCCCGGCGGCCCGCTGAATGGCATCCCTTCAGCGGGCCGCCGCTCGTGCTGCGGGACCGCCCGCCACCGGACAGGACCCTTGACTCGGAGCACTACTGACAGTTTGTCACCAGAGGAATCGTCAGCCCTCCGGGACGGCACGACCGATCGGTCGGTCGGTACCTGAAAAGCCTGTCTGCACCGTTGACCGGGGTGAGCCAACTCTGCTTTGCTTCACCGCAGCAACGGCGCACCACCTGTCAGACCGCCAGACACCGTGCGAGTCGTCACGGTTGGTTCCACCGCCCTTCATCAGGGCAGGACGAGTAGCTCTCCGCGAACCGCCACGCCGTGCACCGAACCCTCACCGCCAGGTCCCCAACCTGAGCGAAGCTCGCGCGTGACCCTTCGCTCCGTCCTGTCGTGCGATCGCCGGCCGATGGCCCGGTGCGCCCTCGTCACCCTGTCCCGTGCAGCAGACCCGATCGCCCGCGCCGACCAGCGCCCGGCGGTCTGCAGGAGAGAGGAACCCCCCACAAGATGGGCATCCCCCGCTTCCGCGGCTCGGCCCGAGTAGCCTTGACCGGCCTCGCGTCCTTGTCGCTCGTCACCGGCGCCATGCTCGCCGTGACCGCGCCCGAGGCGCTGGCCTCGACGAACGCGTCGAGCAGCGCGACCGCCAATCCGTACAACCCGAGCACCGACCACGCGTACCGGCACGGCGTCATCCCGACGCTGCAGCAGAACGCCAAGATGAAGTCGTGGGCGGACACCCACTCCACCACCGCCACGACCGGCCCGGAGACCCTCTCCTACGGCGGCGGCGTCAACGGGGTCGGCGTCAACGACGGCAAGTCACAGGTCTACCTGGTCTTCTACGGCTCGCAGTGGGGCACGCAGAGCACCAACAGCTCCGGTGACGCCACCTTCTCCGGTGACCAGGACGGTGCCGCGCCGGTGGCCCAGGAGATGTTCAAGGGCATCGGCACCGGCGGTGAGCTGTGGTCGGCCGACCTGACCCAGTGGTGTGACGGTCCGAACGTCGCGGCCGGGGCCACCAGTTGCCCCTCGAACGCGAGCTTCGTCCCGTACCAGGCCGGCGGCGTGCTGTCCGGCGTGTGGTACGACAACTCGGCTGCCTCGCCGAGCGCCACGACCGGCAACCAGCTCGGCCAGGAGGCGGTCAACGCGGCCGCCCACTTCGGCAACACCACCGCCGCGTCGAACCGGCACACGTACTACGTGATCATGTCCCCGACCGGCACCAACCCGGACAGCTACCAGGGCCAGTACTGCGCCTGGCACGACTACACCGGTGACAGCTCGCTGACCGGCGGCGCGGTCAACTCGCCCTACGGCGACCTCGCGTTCTCCAACCAGCCCTACAACATGGACTCCGGTTCGGGCTGTGGCGTCGGCTTCGTCAACTCGCCTGGAACGCTCGATGGTTGGACGATGACCCTCGGCCACGAGTACCACGAGATGATGTCCGACCAGTTCCCGGCGGGCGGCTGGACCAACCAGCAGAGCGGCAGCGCCAACAACGGCCAGGAGAACTCCGACGAGTGCGCCTGGATCGCTCCGGGCACCGCGGGCGGCGCGGCCATGATCACCATGGGCACCGGCACCTTCGCCGAGCAGGCCAGCTGGTCGAACGACACCAACGCGTGCGCCATCTCGCACCCGATCCTCAACCACGGCAACACGGTCACCGTGACCAACCCGGGCAGCCAGTCCGGCAAGGTCGGCACGGCGGTCAGCCTGCAGGTCTCCGCGTCCGACTCGGCCTCGGGTCAGACGCTGACCTACTCGGCCACCGGTCTGCCGGCGGGTCTGTCGATCAGCTCCTCGGGTCTGATCTCGGGCACCCCGACCACCGCGGCCACCTCCTCGGTGACCGTCACGGCCAAGGACTCGACCGGCGCCTCCGGCTCGGCGAGCTTCAGCTGGACCGTCTCCTCCACCACCGGTAACACGGTCACCGTGAACAGCCCCGGCAACCAGTCCGGCACCGTCGGCACGGCGGTCAGCCTGCAGGTCTCCGGTTCCGACTCGGCCTCGGGTCAGACGCTGACCTACTCGGCCACCGGTCTGCCGGCGGGTCTGTCGATCAGCTCCTCGGGTCTGATCTCGGGCACCCCGACCACCGCGGCCACCTCCTCGGTGACCGTCACCGCCAAGGACACCACCGGCGCCAGCGGCTCGGCGAGCTTCAGCTGGACCATCGGCTCCGGCAGCGGCGGCTGCACCGGCGGCGGCCAGCTGCTCGGCAACCCCGGCTTCGAGACCGGTAGCGCGTCCCCGTGGACCGCGACCGCGGGTGTCATCAACAGCGACACCACCTCCGAGCCCGCTCACTCGGGCAGCTACGACGCCTGGCTGGACGGCTACGGCACCACCCACACCGACACCCTGTCGCAGACCGTCACCATCCCGGCCGGCTGCAAGGCGACGTTCAGCTTCTGGCTGCACATCGACACCGCCGAGACCGGCAGCACCGCCTACGACAAGCTCGCCGTCACGGCCAACGGCACCAACCTCGCCACGTACTCCAACGTGAACGCGAACACCGGCTACGTGCAGAAGAGCTTCGACCTGTCGAGCTACGCCGGCAAGTCCGTCACCCTCAAGTTCACCGGCACCGAGGACTCCTCGCTGCAGACCAGCTTCGTGATCGACGACACGGCGCTGAACGCGAGCTGACCTAGCGTCAGATAGCGTGGCGGGGGCGGGCCTTCGGGTCCGCCCCCGCTGTCGTGCGCCCGCCGGTCGGCGCGGCGCTCGGAGGTCGCACCGGCTGGGCCGACCGGGCGTCAGTGCTGGTCGGCCAGCCGGTCGAGTTCGGTGCCGATCGCCACGCGCAGGCCGTCGTGCCGTGCGTCGAGCGCGAACCGTTCGGCCCGCCAGTTCTCGTGTGGGTACAGCCAGACCGGGAGGCCGACCAGCTCGGCGTCCTCCCACTCGTAGCGCGGCCAGACGTGCGCGTGCAGGAAGCCGTCGGTGTTGCCGAGGATTTCGAGGTTCACCCGGCGGAAGGCCGGATCCGACCGGCGGCAGGCGCGCTCGACCGCCTCGCCCAGCCGGTCCATGTCGGACAGGAACCGCAGCCGCCGCCCCCTCGGTAGCTCCGACAGCCGCTGGACCGCTGGCTGGTCGGTCAGCAACACCGAGTACCCGGGCAGGAACTGGACGTCCCCGATCACCGCGAACCCCTCGTCGAGGCGCCGCAGCACGGTCGGGTTCTCACCCCGCAGCGCGCTGCCGATCCGGTCCGTCCGCCAGTCATTGATCATGGTCCACACCCTACCGAGCCGCCCGGCGCGGTCCGTTGGTGGCCTCGCTCACTCGCCCAGCAGCAGCCGTTCGAGCGCTGCGCGGGCCCGCGCGTCCGAGCGGGCGCGGGCGGTCACGGCTGCCGCCAGCTCATGGGCCCACTCGTCGAGCGGCACCGGTCGGCGGGAGAGGATAACGCCGCGGACCACCCGGCACACCTCGCCCGTCGGGCGGCCCTGGGCCACGCTGAGGATCAGTCGCTGATCCTCCATCGAGACCTCGACCCGCTCGATCCGGCCGGGCCGCCCGGCCATCCGGTCGCCGACGCTGCGCTTGCGCTCGATCGCCACCGCGTCGGCCGGCAGCGCGTCCGCCAGCGCGCCGGTCAGCACCTGGGTGTACACCTCCAGGTCCGCGGCGTCCCGCCGCAGGGCGGCCGCGAGCAGGTCGATCGAGCCCTCGCCCTCCGAAGCGGGTTCGATCTCGCCGTGGTCGGTCATGTCGCTCCTTGTCGCGATGCGCTGCGATGTACTGTGATGCGCTGCGATGTGCTGTGGTCCGGCGGTTGGTCGGCGGTGCTGGTGGTCCTGGTGGTGCTCAGCCGTCCAGGCTCAGCACCATGGTCGGCCGCTCGATCTCGTGGTCGGCCCGCAGCGGTCGCACCGCCGTGCCGATCGCGAAGAACTCGGTGGTGTGCCCGCCCCAGCGGTGGTTGTGGGCGTTCAGCTGGACGCCGACGATGCCCTCCGCGTGCAGCTCCTCCGCCTCCGCCTGCATCCGCGCCATCGCCAACTCGCGTGCGTCGTAGAGCGCCTGGGTGTACTGCTCGATCTCCACGTTCTTGCCGATGTTGGAGAAGACCGAGCCCATCTTCTGGTGCGCGATGTGGTAGACGCAGGTGCCCATGGTCATGCCCAGCGGCGCGTAGCCGGCCCGGATCAGCGTCCAGAAGTCCTGCCCCGACAGGTCGGAGGTGAAGGGCTGGCCCTTGTTGTTGCGCCAGCTGGTGCCGTCGGGCGCGGGCTGGTCCGCCTTGACGGCGGTGCCGATCGCGATGAACTCGGCGATGTCCGACCCGAACTCCCGGGCCTCCACGGTCAGCCGGACCCCGACGATGCCGTCCGCGCCCAGCTGGGCCGCCTCGGCCTCCATCCGGGTCATCGCCAGCTCGCGCGCGTGGTACATCGCCTGACTGAGCGTCTCCAGCTCCTGGTTCTTGCCCCAGCGGCCGAGCTGGATCCCGACGTGGTAGATCGAGCTGCCCAGGACCAGGCCGATCGGCTTGAACCCGGCCTCCCGGACCAGCAGGAACTCGTTGACCGAGAGGTCGCTGGTGAAGATGGAGCCGGGCTTGCCGGGCTCCAACTCGGCCAGCCGCCGCATCGCGTCGGCGGGCACGCCCTGCGCGCTGGGATCGAAGCTGCTCATGTGGGTTGTTCTCCCGTGACGGTGTGGATGACAGCGTTGCTGGTGCTGAGCCGCGCCGGGCGGTGGGCGGCCCGGGGCGTGCCTTGGCGCCGGGCTAGCGGCGGGCGGTCGGCCGTCCGGCCTGGGCGAGCCGGCGGCGCAGCAGGTCGCCGCCGCCGTTCAGCGGCATGACGGAGAGCGTGCGCGGCTCGGCCGGTTTGGCGGCGAAGCGGGCGATCGCGGTGCCGATCAGGGTGCTCTCCGCGATGTGGTCGGTCTGCTCGGTGTTCACGGAAGTGCGAATGCAGCGCTCCTCCCAGACCCGCAGGTTGCCGTCGGCCAGGATCACCCCGTCGCCGCCGTGCTCCACGCCCTGCCGGTGCAGCTGCGTGCGGGCGTCGGCCCGGACCTGGTGGACCAGGGCGGTCCAGCCGTCGACCTCCAGGTTGTTCCAGGAGAAGTTCTGCCGCCGGGTCTGGTAGTCGTCGTGGCGCACCCCGACCGACATCCCGACCAGCAGGTCCACCGGCACCCAGCCGGCCGTGACCAGCTTCGCGAATCCCTGGCCGTCCAGATGCGAGGTGAACGGGCGGCGCGGCCGCACCGTGCCCTGGGCGCGCACGGCGGTGCCGATCACCTTGAACTCCAGGCAGTTCGGCATCGCGGGGAACGGAGCCATCGTGAGTTGGGCCGCCACCACGCCGTCGCCGCCGAGGGCCGCGCACTCGGTGGTCATCCGGCCCAGTGCGGTGCGCCGCGCCGAGTCCATCACCTGCACCAGCCCGGCCGAGGGCGCGCCGTTGCCCGACAGGGCGATGCCGGCCATGCCGTAGCCGCCCATCAGTCCCCCGCCGCTATACAGGCAGTCGTGGTAGCCCCAGTACCGGCCGCTGCGGGCGACCTGGTAGACGGCCGAGCCCATCACCTGGCCGACCGGTTCGAATCCGACCGACCTGATCGCGGCGAACTCGCCGGTCGACAGCGCCGACGACCACGTCCCGCTGGCCTTCGCCTCGGCGACCCGCGCCGCGGCCGTGGGCGGCAGCCCCGCCCCGCTCCACGACTCCGTCATGCGTCCACACCCGTTCCTGTCCGGCCGGTCCGGCGACACCGTTGCCGACCCCGCTGAGGTCCGACAAGGCAGCCTATGCGCAGAGCCGCACGAGGCACAGCGTCAGGGGGTCGTTGCGTGTGGTCAGGCTGCCTAGCCGGCAGTCGGGCGGGCTCGGACGTGCATGCGTTCGCCCTGCGGGCCGAACAGGCTGAGCACCTCCACCGGCGCCTGGCCGGTGCTGCCGAACCAGTGCGGCAGGCGGGTGTCGAACTCGGCGGCCTCGCCCGCCTTCAGAATCAGGTCGTGGTCGGCGAGGACCAGGCGGAGCTTTCCGCTGAGCACGTAGAGCCACTCGTAACCCTCGTGGGTGCGGGGTTCGGGGGTGCTGCGGGTGACGTTGATGATCATCTTGAAGGCCTGAACGCCGCCCGGCTGCTGGCTGAGCGGCAGCACGGTCGCGTCGTACGCCTTGATCGGCCGCAGCCGGACCCGGGGGTCGCCGACCGGCGGTGCGCCGACCAGCTCGTCCAGTGGGACCTGGTGGGCGTGGGCGATCGGGAGCAGCAGTTCCAGGGTCGGCTTGCGGCCGCCGGATTCCAGCCGGGAAAGGGTGCTCACCGAGATCCCGGTGACCTCCGAGAGCGCGGCGAGGGTGCAGTCGCGCTGCTGGCGGATCCGCTTCAGGCGCGGGCCGACCCCGGCCAGGACATCGGCGGTGTCGGCACTGTCGGCACTGTCGGCGGTGGCCGAGAGCTCGGCGGAGTTCGTGGCGTGATCGTGTGCCATGGAGCCATTTTGCTGAATCGGCAACAGTTTTTGTCAAGCCACGCGGGCCCGGGGCATGGTCGCTGCAGGAGGTGCTCACCCATGGCACAGGCACACACGCACACACAGGCACACGGACACGCACACGGACACGCACACGGGCCGGGGACCGAGTTCGACTGGGCCGCCCTCGCCGAACTGCTGGAGCTCGAAGGTGAGACGCACAGCCCTTACGTGCGGCAGGCCATCGGCGAACTCGCCGACCTGCCCGGGCTGAACCCGCGCCGGATCCTCGACATCGGCAGCGGCCCGGGCGTGGCGGCCTGCAGCCTCGCGGCGGCGTTCCCGCAGGCCGAGGTGACCGCCGTGGACGGCACGCCGGAGCTGCTGGCGCGGGCCGCCGAGCGGGCCGAGCGGCTCGGGGTCCGGCTGCGCACGGAGCAGGCCGAGTTCCCGGCGGGGCTGGCCGGGCTGGGCTCGGCGGACCTGATCTGGTCGGGGCAGGCGGTCCACCACGTCGGGGACCAGCAGGGCGCGCTCGACCAGCTGGCCGGGCTGCTGGCGCCGGGCGGCGTGCTGGCCGTGGTCGAGGGCGGGTTGCCGCTGCGCAGCCTGCCCCGGGACCTCGGCTTCGGACGCCCGGGCCTGCTCGAGCGGATGGACGCGGCGCAGGCGGCGCGGTTCAGCCGGATGCGGGCCGAACTGCCCGGCTCGGTGGCCCTGGTGGAGGACTGGCCCGCCATGCTGCGGGCCGCCGGACTCACCGAGGCCCGCAGCCGGACCTTCCTGATCGACCTCCCCGCCCCGTTGGCGGCGGGCCCGCGGCGCTGGGTGCGCAGCATGCTGGAGCGCTACCGGGAGGTGCTCGCCGGGCCGCCGGAGGACCCGCAGACCTCGCAGAGCGCGCCGGGGCTGACCGCCGAGGACCGGGCGACACTGGACCGGTTGCTCGACCCCGCGGACCCGGCAGGCGTCGACCGGCGGCCCGACCTGTTCCTGCTGACCGCGAAGACCGTGCACTTCGCGCGCCGGGCCGCCGACTGACGGACCGTCAGAGATCGGGGGCGGCCTCGCCGCGCAGCGTGGCGACCGCCCGCGCGGCGGCACTGCCGATCGCGGTGTTGATCGCGGCGTCGTCCGCGCCCGGTCGGGAACGGGTGAAGACGGCGGCGGCGTACCGGCTGCCGTCCGGGTAGGCGATCACGCCGATCTCGTTGCGCACCACGCCCACCAGGCTGCCGCTCTTGGCCGCGACCCGCACCGGGCGCCGGAAGCCGCCGGCCAGCCGGTGCCGGGTCAGCTGCTTGCCGAGCACCGAGCGGACCCGGGCGCAGGCGGCCGCCGGGCCGGCCTGGTCGGCCCAGAGCAGCCGCAGCAGCCGGGTCATCTCGCGGGGGGTGCTGCGGGTGCCCCGGGCCGGGTCGAGGGCGCGGGTGGACGGCAGCAACTCGTCCACCCGCGCCATCTCCGCCTCCGACAGCGTCGCGGTCCAGGTGAGCAGGTCGGCCCAGTCGGCGCGGCCGAGGTCCTGGGCGAGCGAGTCGATCATCGTCCGCAGGTCGGACACCAGCACCGTGTTGCCCAGCCCGAGCCGGGCGGCCGTGGCGTTGACGCTGTCGACGCCGACCCGGCGCAGCAGCGCGTCGGTGGTGTGGTTGTCGCTGATGGTGAGCATCAGCACGACCATGTCCCGCCAGGACACCACCGCGTCGTCCTCGAACAGCGAGATCCCGGTCGGGCCCAGCGTCCGGTCGGCGGCGGGCAGGGTGACCGGCTCGCGCGGGTCCAGTCGGCCGTCGGCGAACCAGGTCTCGGCCTCCAGGGCGATCAGCACCTTGGCGACCGAGGCCAGCACCACCGGTTCGTCGGGATGGAAGCCGAAGGCCGCGCCGTCGTCCAGCGACTCGACGCGCAGCGCGCCTTCGCAGCCGGCCTGTTCGAATATCGCTCCGATGTCGTTCGTCATGGCCGGAATTCTGGCAGGCGGTGCTTCGGTCCCGAACCGGTAGGACCGGGCACCGGCAGCCTGGTCGATCATCCAACTCAGCCCCCCGGAGCTGGTGTCCAGCACCACTCGTCGCCGCCGACACGCGTTGCTTCAATCGCCGTATCCAGTTTGTCAAGGACGGTGGAACGACGTGGATCTGAACACGGTGGTGGAGGTGCGCGACGCCCGCGATCGCGGGGCGTGGCAGACCGGTGACGCGTGGTTGGGCGGGGGCACGTACCTCTTCTCCGAGCCGCAGCCCCACCTGCGCCGGCTGATCGACCTGAGCCGGACCGGCTGGGAGCCACTGCGGATCACCACCGGCGGCGACCTGGAGATCGCCGCGACCTGCACCATCGCGGAGCTCTCCGAGTACCCGAAGCCGGCCGGGTGGCGGGCGGCGCCGCTCTTCCAGCAGTGCTGCCGGGCCTTCCTGGCCTCCTGGAAGATCTGGAACATGGCCACCTTCGGCGGCAACCTGTGCAACTCGCTGCCCGCCGGGCCGATGATCTCGCTGTCCGCCGGGCTGGACGGCGTCGCGCTGCTGCTCGACCAGGACGGCGGCCGGCGCCGGGTGCCGGTCGCGGACTTCGTGCTCGGGGCCGGGCGCAACGTGCTGCGGCGCGGCGAGCTGCTGCGCTCGGTCACCCTGCCCGCTCGGGCACTGGCCGCCCGCACCGCCTTCCGGCAGGCCTCGCTCTACGGTCTCGGCCGCTCCGGCGTGCTGCTGATCGGGGCCGTCGACCCGTTCGACGGCACCCTCACCCTCACCATCACCGCCTCGACCGTGCGCCCGATCCAGCTGCGCTTCCCGGTGCCGCCGAACGCCGAGGCGGTGCGCGAGGCCGTCGAGAACGCCGTCGAGCCGCACGAGTACTTCGACGACATCCACGGACTCCCGGCCTGGCGGCGGCACCTGACCTTCCGCTACGCGCAGGAGATCCGTCGGGAACTGACCCAGACCCAGGAGGCCGGACGATGAGCTACTCGATCCGCGTCAACAACCAGGAGTTCGACGCCGAGCCCCGCCCCGGCCAGTGCCTGCGGACCTACCTGCGCGACCGCGGCTGGTTCGGCGTGAAGAAGGGCTGCGATGCCGGTGACTGCGGTGCCTGCACCGTGCAGGTCGACGGCCGGCCCGTGCACAGCTGCATCTTCCCGGCGGTCCGCGCCGAGGGCCGTTCGGTCACCACCGTCGAGGGTCTGGCCGAGGAAGGCGGCGAACTGCACCCGATGCAGCAGAAGTTCCTGGACGCCCAGGGCTTCCAGTGCGGCTTCTGCACGGCAGGCTTCCTGATGACCACCTCCGCCCTGGACGCCGAGCAGCTCACCGACCTGCCCCGCTCGCTCAAGGGCAACCTCTGCCGCTGCACCGGCTACCGGGCGATCGAGGACGCGATCCGCGGCGTCAAGCACACCGAGCGGCCGTGCGCCGGACAGGCCGTCGGCCGCAGCCTCGGCGCCCCCGCCGGGCCGCAGGTGGTCACCGGCACCGCCCGCTACACCTTCGACGTCGAGGTCGAGGGCCTGCTGCACCTGAAGCTGCTGCGCTCCCCGCACCCGCACGCCCGGATCCGCTCCATCGACACCTCGGCCGCCCTGCGGGTGCCCGGCGTGCACGCCGTCCTCACCCACCACGACGCCCCCGAGAAGCACTACTCCTCCGCCCGCCACGAGCACCCCACCGAGGACCCGGACGACACCCGGGTGCTCGACGACGTGGTCCGCTTCGTCGGCCAGCGCGTCGCGGCCGTGGTCGCCGACAGCGAGGGCGCCGCCGAGGAGGGTTGCCGCCGGATCGTCGTCGACTACGAGGAACTCCCGTACGTCATCGACCCGGAGGAGGCGATGCTGCCGGGCGCGCCGGTGATCCACCCGAAGGGCCCCGAGTCCCGCATCTTCCGCGCCGCGGACAACGTCTGCGGCGAGGTGCACGGGGAACTGGGCAGCGTCGAGCAGGGTTTCGCCGAGGCCGACGTGGTCTACGAGGAGACCTTCCAGACCCAGCGGGTGCAGCACGCCAGCCTGGAGACGCACGGCTGCGTCGTCTACTTCGAAGAGAACGAAGAGAACGAGGAGAACGAGGAGGGTGGTGCGGAGCGGATCGTGGTCCGCTCCAGCACCCAGGTGCCGTTCCTCACCCGGCGCGCGCTCTGCGACCTGTACGACCTGCCGATGGAGAAGGTCCGGGTGATCGCGGGCCGGGTCGGCGGCGGCTTCGGCGGCAAGCAGGAGATGCTCACCGAGGACATCGCGGTGCTCGCCGCGATGAAGCTGCACCGCCCCGTCAAGCTGGAGTTCACCCGCCCCGAGCAGTTCTACGGCGCCACCACCCGGCACCCGTTCAAGGTCACCGTGAAGCTCGGCGCCAGGAGCGACGGCACTCTGACGGCCATTCAGTTCCGGGTGGTCGCCAACACCGGCGCCTACGGCAACCACGGTCCCGCGGTGATGTTCCACAGCGTGGGCGAGTCGATGGGCGTGTACCGCGCGCCGAACAAGAAGGTCAACGCGTACTCCGTCTACACCAACGGCGTGCCCGCCGGGGCCTTCCGCGGCTACGGGCTCGGCCAGGTCACCTTCGCGCTGGAGTCGGCGATGGACGAACTGGCCCGCAAACTGGGCATCGACCCGCTGGAGTTGCGCGAGAAGAACGTCATCGGCCCCGGCGAGCACATGGAGGGCCCGTGCGGCGAGGAGGAGGACCTGCACATCGCCAGTTACGGCCTGGACCAGTGCCTACAAGTGGTGCGCAACGCCCTCGCCGACGACCGGAGCGCCGAACTGGCCCCCGAGGGCTGGCTGGTGGGCCAGGGCTTCGCGATGTCCGCGATCGCCACCGGCCCGCCCGGCGGCCACTTCGCCGACGCGACGGTGAAGCTGCTGGAGGACGGCACGTACGACATAGCCGTGGGCACCGCGGAGTTCGGCAACGGCACCACCACCGTCCACAAGCAGATCACCGCCGGGGCGCTGGGCACCACGGTGGACCGGATCGCCATCCGGCAGTCCGACACCGACGTGGTCAAGCACGACACCGGCGCCTTCGGCTCGGCGGGCACGGTGGTGGCCGGCAAGGCCGTGATGAAGGCCGCCAACGCGCTCGCCGAGCAACTCCTGTCGTTCACCGCCGAGTACGCCCGCACACCGCGCAGCCTGCTGCGGCTGACCGCCGACGCGGTGGACTGCGACGGGCGCCCGGTCTCGCTCAAGGAGATCTTCGAGGCCGCGCGCGGCAAGGGAGTTGAGCTGTCGGCCGACGGGCACTGGGGTGGTTCACCCCGCTCGGTGGCCTTCAACTCGCAGTGGTTCAGGATCGCCGTCGACCCGGACACCGGCGAGATCAGGATCCTGCGCAGCGTCCACGGGGCCGACGCCGGCAAGGTGATGAACCCGCTGCAGTGCCGCGGCCAGGTCGAGGGCGGGGTCGCCCAGGCGCTCGGCGCGACCCTCTTCGAGCAGGTCCTGCTGAACGACCGCGGCGAGGTCACCACCGCCGCCTTCCGCCGCTACCGCCTGCCCGCCTACGCGGATGTCCCGCGCACCGAGGTCCACTTCAGCGAAACCTCGGACTCCATCGGCCCGCTGGGCGCCAAGTCGATGAGCGAGAGCCCCTTCAACCCCGTCCCGCCCGCCTTCGCCAACGCCCTGCGCGACGCCACCGGCATCCGCTTCACCGAGGCCCCGTTCCTGCGCGACAAGGTGTGGCAGGCGCTGCATGAGCGGGGACGGGGGAGCGGTGAGTCCCGGTAGGCGAGGTCACTGGACGACATGGACCTGCTCCGCGTGCACCTCGCCCGAGTCGTCGCCCTCGTCGGTGACCATGAGGTAGGTGACCCGCAGGCCCTCGGTCAGGAACGGGAAGTCCTCCACGGCCGCGCGGTGCACCAGCACCTCGCGGCCGTCGTCCCCGTCGATGTAGCCGTAGCCCTTGACCTGGTTGTACCACCGGACAACCCCGCTGACCCGGTTGCTCATCGCCGACCCCTCTCGTAACTTCGCGACGGCAGAAGCTCGTTGACCGACATCGTCGCACGCTGTGGCGCTCGGAACAGCGTTGTCGCCGCATCGGGTCGGCCGTCGGTACGGGCGGAGTTCAGAGATCGAGCTGAGTCAGGTGAGATCCGGAAGGGCCAGCCAGTCCTGCCAGGAGAGGTCCCGTCCGACGTACCGGGGGCGTTCGAAGGGCCATGCCTCGGCGATCCACCGCGGGACGAGGGTGTCCAGCGCGCGCTGGAGTTCGGTGCCGACCTGGTCGTCCACCACCCACCAGGAGATCTCGGCGTCGGCGCCGGTCTTCTCCGGCGGGTCGATGTAGACGCAGCCGAGCAGGGCCGTGCCCGCGTCATCGAACAGCGCATAGTTGAAGGACTTGTGCGCCGCGATCTCGACCTCGTGCCGCACCAGATCCTCCCGGTCCTGCTCATACGTCATGGTGGCCGGCGGCCAGCCCCATGCCTCGCCGTAGATGGACCACAGACGCTGGCGCGAACCCATCACAGCCGGGTAGTCGAGCTCGGTGTCGGCGCCCGTGATCGGGCGCAGGTGGTGGCCGCCGGGGAGTGGCACGCGGACGGGATGGACAAAATCAGCAGGCAGCCAGGTCATGGGCCGGAGGCTAGCTGACGGCCTGCCGCCCCGCACCTGCTTAAATCCTGAACTCAGTGACGGTGCGGTTGGTGATGATCGCCGGATGAGGTGCCGAGGTCGTCGTTGCGTCCGGCCTTGATCCGTGGCCACCGGGCGGTCGGGCGGCGTAGCTGCTTGAAGCAGCAGTGGGCGAGCCGCTCAGAACAGCGTTGCCGCCGCGTCCGGTTGGCCGTCGGCGCCGGGCAGGGCGTCCTGCCAGGCGTCAGCGGTGGCGGTCGGCAACTGCTGCATGCTCGCCTCGCAGAGCACGAGCGAGCGGCGGTCCTTCTTGTGGTCGTGGACCACGCCGTAGCCGGGACGGCGGGTCGTCGGCATCAGGGCGACCAGGCGGCTGCAGGTGGGGCACTGGATCCGAGGTGCACGCATACGGACAGCGTGCCGCACACCACTGACACTCAGGCGGTGGCGCTTCGTGCGGCAGCCGCGCGGTGGTGGAGTGTGCGGAGGGGCGTGCGGTGTGCCTGCTTGAGGTCAGGCCACGTGCACGGCCCCCCGCACCCTGGGCCAGGGCGCGGCTGCCGCCGAGGGCTCGCGTGGTGGGGGAGGCCGCGAGCCGGGCCCCGTGCGGTGGGGCCGGGGCCTATCCAAACAGGGCGGCGACCGGTGGGGCGATTGGTGCCGGACACCGAGCGGCCGGCGGTTTCCTGGGTGATCGAACAGCGGGTCCGCCCGGCAGTTGCGAGGCTTCAGCGACCGATTGGCTGGCCATTGCGAGGGGTGGCCCGAAGCAGCAGCGGCTGTCCGGCGGCCAGCAGCAGGCAGCCGGCCGCCATCGTGAACCAGAGGGCGCCGGTCCCGGCGCGGGCGAGCAACTGGGTGCCGAGCAGTGGTGCCGCCACGGCGGCGATGCCCCAACTGGTGCCGTAGGCGGCCAGGTAGCGGCCGGCGGCGCCGGGCGGGGCGAGGTCGGCGACCATGGCGTAGGCGCGGCCGAGCAGCAGCAGGTCGCCCAGGCTCAGCACCACGGTGGAGGCCAGCAGGCCGGCCGGACCGTTCGCGATCGCGTAGCCGGCCAGGCCCGCCGCCAGCAGCAGGTAGCCCGCGCGGAGCGCGACCGGCGCCGAGAGACCGGCGAGCGGTGGCCGGCGCAGCAGCGGCTGGCCGGCCAGCACGGTCAGCGCCGAGGCGGTGTAGAGCAGCCCGGCGTCGGCCGGCGGCAGGCCGTGCCGGGCCAGCGAGAGCGGCAGCGCGAGGGTGAGTTGGAGGTAGACCAGTGCGAACAGGGTGCCGGAGGCGAGCATGGCGAGCAGCCCGCGATCCCGCCAGGGGCTGCCGACTACTGACGGTTCGTCAGAACCGGGGTCACTGGACCCGCCTGGCCGGTCTGCCGGCAGCACGGCATGCACCACCACAGCGCAGGCCAGGCAACTCGCCGCATCCGCGACGAAGAGCCAGCGCAGGTCCCACCGCCCGAGCGCGGCCGCCAGTACGCCGGCCGCCAGCCCGGCCGCCGCCAGGGCCGCGTTGAGCAGGCTGTAGGCGCGCACCCGGTCGGCCGGGTCCACCGCGTCGGCGATCATCGCCTGGCTCGGCGGTTCGTACAGCTCGAAGGCGAGCCCGAGCAGCACGGCGAACCCGGCCGCGACCGCCAGGCTGCCCGCCACCGCGAGCCCGAGCTGCGCGAGGGCGCAGCCGGTCAGTCCGAGCACGATGGTGCGTCGGCGGCCCAGCCGGTCCGCCAGTCTGCCGCCGGCCAGCCGGGAGGGGATGGTGGCGAGTCCGAAGGCGGTGCCGACCAGTCCGGCGGTGGCGGTGGAAGCGTGGAAGTCGGTGCTGATCAGCACGGTGAGGAAGGGCAGCGAGAAGGCCGCGAGCCGGTTCATCGCCCGGGCCGCGACGAGCAGCCGGACGGTACGTGGCAGTGGTGGCGAACCTGCCGGGCTCGGGCCGAAGCGCATGTGGATGCCAATCGTCACTGGTGAACCATGTATCGTCAGTGACGAATGCTACAGCTCGGCCCGCGCCTGAGAAGTGACGAAGACCCCCGTGAGCCAGGAGAGAACCTGACCGGCGGGGGTCTTCCCGTGTGTCGGCTTCGCTCTTTACGACCTCCGAAAACGCAGCAGAGAGGGCCCCGGACGGGGCGGTTCGCGGGGTGGGCTCCCGGTCGGACCAGGTGCCACACCGGGCCATCGGTCCCATGGAGCCAGACGCGTTGTTCGTGCTGGGAGACGGCAAGGCGGTAACGCCCGCGCGGTGGCCGCCCGTTCGCTGCAAAGGAGCTGAGCACGGTCTCTGCGATGTCGAGAAGACTCGAGCAATGGTCAAGACCTGTGGACGAGATGACGTGCGAGCAGGTTGCGGTGCCCAGCCGGGTCAGTCCTATGCTGACGGTCGTGCAGGTACTGGGCGTGAGTAGTGAGGACGAGATGGTCGCCTGCTTCTTGAGTGGCGAGCTGTCCAGCCGGAGGTTCGGCCAGAACCTCCGGTCACATCTGGCGGCAGCCGGGCAGGCCGAGCAGGTTCTGACGCATCCCTGGTCTGCCTTGAGGGCCACCTGCGCCTGACCGCCTACGCTCTCGCCGGCTTCCCGACCGGCATCGAGTGCCTGATCGGCACCGCGCCGGCCATGGGACGCTGGGCGCGGTAGCCCAGTCGCACCAAGGTCTCGCCGCCCCAAATTGGCCCAGGCTGGTCTGTGGGCTGGTGCTGAAGCGCATGCTCACCGGAACCTGGCCCTCCTGCGTCCCTCCGTGCAGCGGATCCGCCACCTGACGCTGACCGATCTCACCAGTGCTCAGCTTCGGCAGACGGAGCTCGAAGCGGCGGTGGCCACGGCTCAGCCGGTGCCGCTTTCCGCGAGCCATGGACGGACCGGACACATGCTTGACCAGTTCACGGCCACGCTCGCCAAGGTCGCTCCCGGCAGTCCACACAACCGATCCTGGACTGACCATCGGAGGGAAGCGCATGCCTGAGATCGGACTCGCCCGTATTCTCCGTGATGATGAAGGAACCACTGAACTGATGCGGTGGGCATGGCGGGAGGCCTCGGCCGAAGCCGGGGTCCGCATCGTTCAAACCATGGGCCACTCCTGCGGGATCCCGCTCGGTCCATGCCAGCGACGGCCGCATCTCACCGAAGGTCCAGAGGCAAAGGAGTAGCTGGTCAAGTGATGTTCGACAGTCACGTCGTGAGATTGCTGGACGCCTCGGTCGCTCTGGTCAACGCGCTGACCGACGGCAGCGCACGGGGCAGGCCCTACACCGCCCCGCGCGGCGCCGAGTCGGCGCCCGCGATCGTCGCCGCCCTGCCGCCTGCCGGCACCGACCCCGACGCCATCGGTCCGGCCCAGGCCGACCACCTGATCGCCACGGCCTGGCGAATGCGCGAGATCTTCGAAGCGGTGGACGCCGGCGACCTGGACGCCGCCGCGGCCACGCTGAACGTGCTGCTGCGCGCCGCCGGCGCCCGACCGCAGCTGGACCGGGTGGCCGGGGAACCGTGGCAACTGCACTTCCACGGCCGCGACGACACCCTCGCGGTGGGCTGGAGCGCCGGGTGCGCGACCGCCTTGGCGCTGGCCATCGGCAGCGACCTGGCCGGCCGGTTGGGCGTCTGCCAGGCGCCGCGCTGCGACCGGGTGTACGTGGACGGATCGCGGAACGCGGCGAAGCAGTTCTGCTCGACGGCGTGTCAGAACCGGGTCAAGGCCGCCGCATTCCGGGCCCGGCGCGGGGGCAGCGGGAGCGGAGGCTGAGGGGGGTTCAGCTGCCGCTCGCGCGTCGCGCGATGGTGACGGTCGCCGGGCGAGCGTCCGTCAACCGGCGGCTGGGCAGATCGCCGAACTACTGCTGCCGTGAGAACACGGAAGCCCTGCTCGGCAACCAGAAAGCGCTGCGCGGTGTTCATGCAGACCTGCCGATCACTCAGGCCGCCAGACCCGCAAAGGCTGTGGATCCCACCACCCCTGGCCGAACTCCTCCACCAACTCGCCGACGCGCCGTACCAGCGCTCCGCCATGACCCGAACCCTCACCGGTCAGCCGCCGTGGCTGTTCCCCGGCGTCGTTCCCGGCCGTCCACTCAGCCGCAAAGCGTTCAACGACCGGCTCGCGCGCCAGGGCATCCACACCAGAGCCGCCCGCACCGCAGCCCTCATCGCCCTCGCCACCGAGCTACCCGCACCGGTACTGGCCGACCTCCTCGACATTCACATCCATACGGCGCTGAGGCCCGCCACGCGCCCCGGTGGCGTCTCTGGAGGGCCGAGTAGAAGACTTCGAGCATCCATCTCATCGACACTGGGCAAGAATTGATGTTCATTCCGTTGGCTTCGTTCAGCGCGGGGCTGCCCGGGGCGCCCCGCTCATCATCGTGAGGAGACCTGGCTTGACTGTCTCATGGGATCTGCTGATATCCACGGCAGGTGGTGTCACCGCAACGGTCGTGGGCGTCATCGCCGGCGGTGTCGTCGGGCGCCGCGGCCAGCACCAGCAATGGCTGCAGGGGACGCAGACCGCCGCCTACGAGAAGTTCCTGCAGGCGTTCGGGGCCGTGGAGGCGGAGCTGCGCGAGGCATTCCTCGACGAGCGGAGGCCCGCCGTCGACTGGGTGCCGTTCGTGGCCGCCCAGCACTCGGTGAGCCTCGTTGCCGACCCGGCGACCAGCACAGCAGCCGAGCGGGTCTGCGAGACCCTGGAGGACTTCACCATTCTCTTCCACGGCCGTCAGCCGACCGACCTCGAAGAACTGCGGCCGATTCATACCGCACTGGGCGAGGCTCACCTGAGCTTCGTCAATGCGGCCCGCTGTTCCCTCGCCCCGTCCCAACGGCGCCTGGACCGATCACTGGGCGGCCCCTCGCCCTGGCGGGGCGTCGAGTCCTTCTACACCCGACCTGACAGAAGCCTCGACTGAGCCTTGGCTGGACGTCCGACTGAAAGGTAGGAATATCATGAATCTCCCTTGGGGAACCCTCATATCCACCGCCAGCGGAGTGGCCGCGACGATCCTGGGCATCCTCGTAGGTACCCGGGCCGGGCGCCGCAATGAATCCGGGCAGTGGATACGCGATCGGAAGATTGCGGCGTACGAGCGCCTTCTCCAGAGCTTCGGCGCGGTCGAGATCGGCATGCGCCACGCGTACTGGGAGCAGCGCGAGCCGGTGGGGATCGACTGGGAGGAGTGGAACGCCGCCTTGGTGTCGGTCAGCCTGGTGGCCGACACCGATGTGGGGATCTCTGCGGAGCAACTCGCCTCATTTGTGGGGGAGTTCAGTGCCTTCCCGTTTGGAGAACCAAAGGACATGACGCTACTTCGTCAGATTCATACGAAACTCGACGCTGCACAACGGGAGTTCGTCGACGCTGCCAGGCGATCGATCCACGCGTCAGACACGAAGCAAGTCCCCTGGCGTTTGGGCGGTCCGCCACCCTGGGGTGAGCTTGAAGAGATCCATCAGCGAGACAACGACATCGGTCGCGTCATCCCCTGAACCACATGGGGTTCGGAGCGTCACGGGACAGGCACAGCCGCTCCCAGGCGCGCTGCCGGGGCAGTTCCTCACGGTCCGCCTGCGGCCGGGCCCACGGGCCGCCCCGGTCATCCGCAACTACTCGCTCTCCGGCCGACCACATGTGACCGGATGCATCCGTGGCCGAGGGCGCCACCGTCGATGGCGCGATACGCGTCCAAGGCCGCCGACGGAGCACCGGTTTGCGGGCGGTCGGCGCGGCTGCCTAGCGTGGTTGGGTGAGGAGGGGGGAGAATACCGGCGGGGTGGATCGGTTCCCGCGACCCAGGACGTCGGGCGCGTGGTGCTCCGAGCGAAAGGGCCATGACGATGGAAGCGACGGTTGCCCGGGCTCTGCTGGACCGGCACTGGGCCGCATCGAACAGCGGTGACGCGGACGCGGAACACGACATCTACGCCGACGACGTCATCGTCGAGTACCCGCAGTCCGGCGAGGTCATCCGCGGCAGGAGCAACATCCAGGCACTGCGTACCCAACATCCCGCGGTCCGGACCTTCACCGTGCGCAGGATCCTCGGAGCCGGCGATCTCTGGGTGACCGAGTTCGTGCTCACCTATGACGGCAAGCCCACGCAGACGGTGAGCATCATGGAGTTCTCGGCAGGACGCGTGGTGAGGGAGACGCAGTACTTCGCTGACCCGTTCGACCCGCCGGCCTGGCGGTCGCAGTGGGTCGAACCTGGGGAATGATCCGCCAGTGGGGCTGATGGTGGTCACGGCAGGTGTAGTTCGTGATCCGGGTGGTGCTGGCGCCGGTCGGCGAGGTGGGGGGCCGGGTTCGGACAAGACGATGGCCGTTGCGATCACGACGAGGCGTGACCCGTGATCAGGAAGCGGCGGCTCTGACCGCCAAGATCGACCGGGCCTTGCTTGCGGCACCCGGAGCGGAAGCTGAGGGGGGTTCAGCTGCCGTTGTCGCGTCGCGCGATGGTGACGATCTCCGGGCTCGCGTCCGTCAGCGGGCCGCTGTGCAGATCGCCGAACTGCTCCTCGACCACCAACCCGGCCCCCGCCAACGCCGCCGCCACCCCGGCTCGGTCCAGGAACCGCAGCGTGCTGCTGCTGCGCCGCTCGGAGAGTTCCCACGCAGCACAGCAGCCGGATAATCGAACCGCACTCGCGCCGGTGGTGACGTACCCTCGCGGCCATGACCACAGACGCCCCCGCCGAGCTGCTGATCCGGCCCGAGACCCCCGAGGACCACGACGGGATCCGCACGGTGCACGCCCGCGCGTTCGGCGACAGCGAGCGGGTGCCGAGGCTGGTCGACACGCTCCGGGCCGCCGAGGCGGCGCTGCCGCCGCTCTCCTTCGTCGCCACCGTTGACCAGCGGGTGGTCGGGCACGTGCTGCTGAGCGCGGGCCGGCTGGACGCGCTGCCCCGGTTGGTCGACGTGTACTCGCTGTCGCCGCTGGGTGTGCTGCCGGAGTATCAGGGGCGCGGCATCGGCAGCCGGTTGATCGAGGACGCGGTCGGGGCGGCCGATCGGCAGGGTGTGCCGCTGGTCTTCCTGGAGGGTTCGCCGAGCTACTACCGCAAGCGGGGCTTCCTCCCGGCGGAGGAGCTGGGCTTCCGGCCGCCGACGTTGCGTTACCCGCCGGGCGCGTTCCAGGTGGTCAGGCTGTCGGCGCACCAGGAGTGGATGACCGGCACCTTCGTGTACTCGGAGACCTTCTGGGCACTGGACTGCGTTGGCCTGCGCGGCGCGCGACTGACGGCGGCGAGTGGCGGGCGGGTGGCTGCGGATCAGGGGAGCGAGTAGCCGTTCCGCTCTCCCAGCACCCGCGCGGGCTGCGCGGCGGGTCGCCGGACGGAATCGGGCAGACCCTGGGCGCTGGGACTCAACGCGGGCCGTCCGGAGCGATCATGGCCAGCAGGAGCCGCACCGTACGGGAGTCGGCTCTCGGGTCGTAGGCGAGGCCGAGGGTGACGGTGGGGGTGGGGTCGGCCAGGCGGCGCAGCCGGACTCCGGGGACCCGGAGCGTGCGGGCGCGGCCTTCGGGGATCGGGGCGATCCCGTGTCCGGCGGCCACGGCGAGGAGCAGTTGCTCGTCGTCGGGCTCTTCGCGGACGATCCGGGGGCCTTGGCCCGGCCAGAGTTGACCGGTGATCAGGTCGTGCATGCCGGGACCGTTCTCCCGGGGCCACAGGATCACCGGTTCGGCGCAGATCCGGCGGCGGCTGATCCTGGAGTGCGACCTGGCGAGCGGGTGGTCGGCCGGGACGGCCAGGAGGAGTTCCTCCTCCGCGATGACGTGGCAGGCCAGGTCCGGAACGTCGAGCGGTGGGCGGACGAACGCGGCGTCGAGCCGCCCCGCGAGGAGTTCCACGGTGTTGTGCGCGGTCCAGCCGGTCTGCGCCCTGAGGTCCACTTCGGGATGGCGGTGACGGAAGGCGGCGACCAGGGCGTCGGCGGGACCGCCGCGCGCAGAGCGGGTGTAGGCCAGGCGCAGCCGCCCCTGCCGTCCGTCGACCGCTGCGGTGATCCGTTCCTCGGCGGCCGCGACCTGCTCCAGCACCCTGTTCGCCTCCTCAGCCACCAGCGCGCCGATCGGTGTGAGCGTGCAGCCCGCGTTGCCCCGTTCGATCAACCGGGCGCCGATCTGCCGCTCCAGGGCCTTGATCTGCTGGCTGAGGGCGGGCTGCGCGATGTGCAGCCGCCGCGCGGCCCGGGTGAAGTGCAGCTCCTCGGCGAGCACGGCGAAGTAGCGCATCCGACGCAAGTCCATCAGCCGATGATAAGCGCCACTTATCACTCGTGACCAGGACGGTCTTGGACACCCTCGGGCGAACCGGCTTTCCTGGGCTCAGCCCGTCGACGTCCGGTCAGCGGCGGACCCGAAGGGGAAGTTCATGCTGGACGTTGTGGTGATCGGGAGCGGGGTCATCGGGCTGACCAGTGCGCTGCGCCTGCAGCGGGAGGGGGCCCGGGTGGCGATCGTGACCGCCGACCCGCCGCTGTCGACGACCTCGGCCGTGGCCGCGGCCGTGTGGTACCCGTCCGGCGTGGCGGACGGCAGCCGGGTCCGGGCCTGGTCCGCGAGCACGTTCGCCGAGCTCGCCCGCCAGGCCGCCGGTGAGACCCCCGGGGTGACGATGCGCACCACCCGCATGCTGACGCACCAGGACACTCCGGACGTGCCGTGGTGGGGGGCGCCCGTCTCGGACCTGCGCCGGCTGGAGCCGGCCGAACTGGCTGAGCTGGCGGCTCCCTACGCGGGCGGCTGGGAGTTCACTGCTCCCTGCGTCGAGATGCCGGTGTATCTGGCGCTGCTCCTGGACCGGTTCCTGGAAGCCGGCGGTGAGTTGATCCAGCAGCGGCTGAACACCCTGGAACAGGTGCGTGGTTGGGCATCGACCATCGTCAACGCGAGTGGACTCGGCGCTCGCCGGCTCTGCGACGACCAGGCGCTGCATCCGGTGCGCGGACAGGTCGTCCTGGTGCGCAACCCGGGCCTGACGACCTCCCTCCGGGTCCAGGACAACTCCGCCGGATACACCTACGTCCACCCTCGCAGCACCGACGTCGTGCTCGGGGGCACCTTCGACGAGGGCAGTTGGGACACCGCCGTCGACCCGCAGACCGCGCGGTCGATCCTGCGCCGCTGCACGGCCCTGGTGCCCGAACTGCGCGGCGCCGACATCACCGGCCAGCTGGTCGGACTGCGCCCCGCGCGCCACGGCGGCGTCCGGCTGGAGGCGGACGACCAGACCTTGCCCGGCACCCGGCTCGTCCACAACTACGGCCACGGCGGCGCCGGCGTGACGCTGTCGTGGGGATGCGCGAACACCACCGCGGCCCTGATCGGCGCGACGTCATGAATGGCGAGGCTCGGATCGGTGAAGTGGCGCTCGCCCATGCGGTGTGGTGGGTGGCGAGCGTGGATCAGGAAGCCAGGGGCCCGCCCTCGCCCAGCACCCGGCGGAGCTCCGCCACCGGGTAGGGCGTTCGGCGGCTCTCCCGCTGCAGCTGCCGGTAGAACTCCGTCATCACCAGCGCCAACGGCGCGTGCCGGAGCAGGATCGCCTCGGCCGCTTCGGGAATCACCTCGGGCGCGGCCGCCGGGCGGGTGCCCTCGGTGTACGCGCGCAGCAGCGCCCTGCGGTGTGCGGCGTCGCCGCCGTGGAGCTCGGTCAACAGCCAGTGCACCAGGTGGGTGAGCGCGTAGCAGTGGTCGTAGCTGCGGTGGCGGTCGACGAACTCGGCCTCCTCCTAGGACAGTTCGAAATCGTCGGCCAACGCGAGACCGTAGTCGGCGAAGTAGAGGCGCCGGCCGTCGGTCAGGATGTTCGCGAAGTGCGCGTCGAAGTGCAGCAGCCCACGCGCGCGCAGGAAGGCGGCGGTGGCGGTCAGCTCCCGCTCCACCATCACGCACGCCCGGTCGGCGGCCCGCTCGCCGGCGCGCAGCTGCCGGCCGAGCCAGCTGTGCAGGGTCTGCGGCAGGTACTCCAGGAACAGCACCACGCTCGCCGAGGCCCGGGCTAGCGCCTCGATCCGGTGGCGCACCTCGGCTCGCCCGTCCCAGTAGGCGACGGCCCGTTCGATGTCGGCCAGTTCCTCGGGCAGGGGTTGGACGGGGCCGGGCAGCACCCGGGCGTGGTGCAGCAGTGGAAAGCCCTCGTGCTGCCCGGCGAGCACCCAGTCCGTCGTCCTGCGGTGCACGGCGAGTTCGCGCCAGGCGCCGAAGCCGGGGCCGCCGATGCCGTAGTGGCAGAAGGCGGGCAGCGCGAACAGATCGGCGGTGGACCCGCGGTGCTCGGGCAGCAGCTCGAGCTCGGTGAGCGGCACCCGCTTGACGAAGACGGGCGTCCCGGCCACCTCCAGCCGGGTCACCGCCCCGCCGATCCCGGTGCCGATCGGCGTGGCCGACTCGACCAGCCGGCCCAACTCCCGCTCGCCGCAGTCGTTCAGCGCGGCGGCGACGGCGTGGTGGGCGGTGAGCCGCGCGTCGCGGTCGTCCTCGGCAGGTATCGGGATCTGCACGGGGCGGGCCTCCAGACGACGGTCGATCCTGCAGCAGCTTAACGACATTGCGCCGTGTTCATCGTGATGAGATCGTGGCAGCCGTCGTCAAACCGAGACCTATGCAGGCCCCCGCAAGCTGCCCACCTGCACCAACACCTACCCAACAGGCCGCCACGGAGGTAAGGTCAGCCGCCCCACCTCGAGAGGACGAACATGGCCCTCCCTGACGACTGCACCCTGCTGCGCCGATGCGACGCCGAAGGCCTCACCGAGAGCGACCTCGCCGCCATCTACAGCGTGCCCGTCGACCAGATCAGCGCGCGGTTCGCCGCCATGAACCGCGCCATCGACACCGCGCAGAACCGCGAGACGACCGAACTCATGGCCGCGATCCGCCACTACAAGGCCACCGGGCAAGGAGCTGCCGACGCAGTCCTACGGGCGCATCGCCGCGGCTGGACAGCGGAGCGGATCCGCAGCAGGACCGGCGTCGACATCGACACCGTCCACCAGATCCTCGCCGACGCAGCCTGAAGCCGGCGATCACGACGGGCTCCCGAATCGTCCGAGCTCGTGCCATGGTCCGCCACGGGAGCCCTGTCACCCTGTCCAGTCCCCGCCATCAGCCACGTCACCGCGTCCGTCACTGCCGTCTGCCTCTCCGCCGGGCCCACGCCGGCAGGCCCATGCGCCACTCGCGCCAGTACGACACCGTCCGGCCGCGCAGCCTGCGAGAGCCAGAACGTCGAGCCGCCAGATCGCCGGCGACTCCCCGCACGGTTACTGCTGGGCAGCACGTCGCGGCCAGAGGCGGACGGGCAGCGAGCGCAGGCTGTTCAGCGCGATCGCCGGATAGGGCACCAGCTCCTCCTCGGGCACGGCGAGCGTGAGCGCGGGGAAGCGCTCGAAGAGGGCACCCAGCGCGATCCGTGCCTCGAGACGGGCCAGTTGGGCGCCCGGGCAGATGTGCGGCCCGTGGCCGAAGGACAGGTGGCGGCCGGTACCCCGGGTGAGGTCGAAGCGGTCCGCGTCGGGGCCGTGCTGCCCGGGGTCGTGGCCCATGGCGCCGTAGGCCATCAACACGGGCTCGCCCTGGCGGACCAGCGTGCCGGCGACGTCGATGTCCTCGGTGGCGTAGCGGAACAGGAAGTTGTTGACCGGCGAGGCCCAGTGCAGGGTCTCCTCGACGACGTCCTCCCAGCTGTGCGTGCCGGCCAGGACCAGCGCGAGTTGACCGGGGTTGGCGCACAAGGCGCGGACGGCGTTGACGATCAGGTTCACCGTGGTCTCGTGACCGGCGGCGACGATGACGCTGAGGGTCCCGAGCAACTCCTCCTCGGTGAGCCGGTCGCCCTGCTCGCTCGCGGCGATCAGCGCACTGGTGAGGTCGTCGCCCGGCGCCCGGCGCCCGGCGCTTGGACGCGATGATCTCGCCGAAGAGGTCGCGCAGCGCGCTGATGGTGGCCAGCACCTCGGCTGGGGCGGTGGTGCTGTCGAACAGCGAGTCGTAGAGCTGTCGCAGGGCGCGGTGCTGTCCCGGGTCGACGCCGAACAGGTCGCCGATGACGCTCATCGGCAGCGGAAACGCGAAGGTCCGCTTCAGGTCGACCGCTTGGCCGACCGTCACGCCGTCGTGGTGGGCGAGGCGGTCGAGCAACTCGCGGGTGATCTCCTGGATCCTGGGCCGCAGCTGTTCGACCCGGCGCGCGGTGAGCGCGGCGGACGTCAGGCTCCGCAGCCGTCGGTGGTCGGCGCCGTCGACCGTCACCATGCTGCGGGTGGGGTTCACCGCCGCGGTCAGCGACCAGCCGGTGGGGACCTCCCCGCGCTGCCAGGCGCCCCACTGGTTGACGTCCTTCACGAACCGAGGGTCGGTCAGGACGGTTCTGGCCACCTCCTGCCGGGTGACCGCCCAGGCGTGGATCCGACCGGGCAGCTCCACCGGCGCGACAGGGCCCGCGGCGAGCAGCCGGCGGCGTTCGGCCGGGCGGTCGGCGGCCTGCGGGTCGAGCACGACCCGGTCCGCTGCGTGCTGGGTCATCGGATGCCTCCAGAGAACTCGCTACGACGGGCAGGGCGCCCGCCTGCTACGACGGATCCGTCCGCGGGCCGGGTTCACGCGGTCGGTCGGGCTGACGCGGCCGGACGACCGGCGGGACGACCGGTCGGCCGCGCGCGACGAATGGTCGAACGGCGTCCGAGCGGTAGGCCGCTCGGCGCGCGCCGCCGGCTGGCCCCGACTGCGCGCGCTGTCCGGCGCCCTGTCCGGTCGTCCCGACAGCGTGCTGGAGCGGGCGATCCTGGGGCAGTTGGCGATGTCGGACGCCGCGGTGGTGGAAGCCCACCTGGTCAGCACGGGGGAGTCGATCCCCGCGGAGGCGGCGCTGCGCTCGGAGGCGAACAGGCGAACAGGCGAACAGGCGGCAGAGCCGGGAGTTGCGGGACGAGGTGAGCACGCGGCTCGTCCGGTGTCTGACCACCCCGATCGACCGGGAGGACCTGCTACGGGTGTCCCACGCGGTGGACGGCGGCACCCACGTGCTGCACGAGTTCGTCCGTGAGTTCGACCTGTACGGCCCGACCTCGCCGGACCGGCTCGTCCCGCTCACCCAGGGCATCGTCGGCCTGGTCGCCGGCCTGCGGACGGCCGTCTCGGGCCTGGTGAACCACCGGCGCTCGCCGGCGGCCGACGTGGCCGGCACGCATCTCGCGGCGGCCGCCCTGGAGCGAGCCCATCAGGAGCAGATGGTCGCCTTGGTGACCGCGCCGGCCACCGGCGAGTCGCTGAGGATGCTGGCCCTGCTGGGCCGACTCGACCAGGTCCGGGTGCAACTGCTGCTGGCGACCGACGCCCTGGCGGACGGCGCGATGAAGCGAGGCCTGTAGTACGGCGCCGGCCGGCGAGGGCGGCGGACCGCAGTGCCCTCGCCGGCCGGACCGGAACGTCCCACGCGTCGAGTCAGGCCTGATGCTCCGTCAACTCCGTGATCGCACGGGCGATCTCGGCGAGGGGTTCGGGATCCATCAGGCCGTGGTGGGTGGCGTCCAGGTGATGGTCGATGATCCGGCCCTCGATGTGCGGGGCCCAGGCGGTGGCCGGCGGGGTGCCCTCGGGGCGCCGGCGGGTGGCGGTGAAGAAGAGCACGTCGCCGCGGAAGCGGGCGGGCTCGAAGTCCCGCATCATCCGGACGTGGCGCTCCCAGGCGTCGCCCATGGCACCGAGGTCCTCGGCGGAGAAGGACGAGAACGAGCTCTCCACCAGGGTCTGCACCACCTGCTCGCGGGTGAGCGGCGTGCCATCCGTGCCCGGACGCTCGACCTGGAACATCTCCAGGAAGACCGCCAGGGTTTCCTGTTCGTCCCGCTCGGTGCCCTTCACCGTGTAGGCGGCGTACGGGTAGGCGTCCATGATGCCGAGCACGGCCACCTCCTCGCCCAGCTCCTGCAGCCGACCGGCGATGGCATGGACCACCAGGCCGCCGAAGGAGTGGCCCAGCAGGTGGTACGGGCCCGACGGCTGGACCGAACGGATGTGGGCCACGTAGTCGGCGGCCATCTGCTCGACGGTTTGGGGCAGTTGCTCGGTCTGGGTGAGGCTGCGCGCCTGGAGGGCGTAGAGCGGACGATCGGGCAGGTAGGGCAGCAGACGGCTGTAGCCCAGCGCGACGCCGTATCCGGCGTGGACGCAGAACAGTGGAGGTAGCGCGCCCTCGCGGCGTAGTGGCATCAACTCGGCGAACTTGTCGCCGAGTTCGGCGCCTGTGGCGAGGCGCTGCGCGAGGTTGGCCACCGTGGGCGCCTCGAACAGGTCTCGCAAGGCCAGCTCCTCGCCGAGCACCGTGCGGATGCGGCTGACCAGGCGGGTGGCGAGCAGCGAGTGGCCGCCGAGGTCGAAGAAGTCGTCGTCGACGCCGACCCGGGGCAGCGACAGCACCTCGGCGAAGAGCACGGCCAGGACTTCCTCGTGCGGGGTGCGGGGTTCGCGGCCGGGCGCCGTGGTGAGGTCGGGGGCGGGGAGGGTGCGGCGGTCGAGCTTGCCGTTGATGGTGAGGGGGAGGGTGTCGAGCGGGATGATCGCGCTGGGGACCAGGTAGTCGGGCAGGGTGGTGGCCAGGTGGCTCCGGATCGCCGTGATGTCGAGCTCGCCCACGGGCACCACGTAGCCGACCAGACGCTTGTCGCCGGGGAGGTCCTCGCGGACCAGCACGGCGGCCTGCACGACGGCCGGGTGTGCGGCCAGGGCGGCCTCGATCTCGCCGGGCTCGATGCGGAAGCCGCGTAGTTTGACTTGCTGGTCGGCGCGGCCGGCGTATTCGATCTGGCCGTGGTGGTTCCAGCGGGCGAGGTCGCCGGTGCGGTACATGCGCTCGCCGGGAGCGCTGAAGGGTGCCGCGATGAAACGCTCGGCGGTCAGGCCGGGTCGGTCCAGGTAGCCGCGGGCGAGGCCGGCGCCGGCCAGGTAGAGCTCGCCGGTGCTGCCTGTCGGTACTGGGTGGAGGTGTGCGTCGAGGATGTAGGCGCGCATGTTGTCCAGCGGGCGGCCGATGGGCAGCGGGCCTGGCTGGCGGCTGGCGGTGTGGGTGGTGGCGAAGGTGGTGGTTTCGGTGGGGCCGTAGCCGTTGACGACAGTGGTGTCGGGGCAGGCGGTCTGGAGGCGGGTGACGGCGGTGGGGGAGACGACGTCGCCGCCGGTCCATAGTTCGCGGACGCCGTGCAGGCAGTTGGGGTCTTCGTCGGCGATGAGGGCGAAGAGGCCTGCGGTGAGCCAGAGCCCGGTGACGTTGTGGTGGGTGATCAGGCGGCCGAGTGAGGCTGTTGTGATGTCGCCGGCGGGGGCGACGATGATCTGACGGCCGGTCAGGAGTGGTGCCCACAGCTCGAAGGTGGAGGCGTCGAAGGAGTGCGGGGAGTGCAACAGCACGCGTTCCATCGCGGGGCCGGCGAAGCGGCGGTCGGTGGCGAGTGCGACGACGTCCTGGTGGGTGACGGCGACGCCCTTGGGGCGGCCGGTCGAGCCGGAGGTGTACATCACGTACGCCAACTGCCGTGCATCGCACGGGATATCGACGGTTTCACCGACGCGGTCGCCGACCTCCAGGACGGTGAGCCTGAGTTCCCCGGCCTGCTCGCGCAGTGCGGTGTCGGTGAGGATCACCTTCGCCCCGGTCTCCGCGAGGATCGCCTGACGGTGCGCGAGCGGGTAGCGGGCATCGAGCGGGACGTAGCAGCCGCCGGCCTTCACCACCGCCAGCAGCGCGATCACGAGCTCGGCCGAGCGTTCCATCAGAACAGCCACGCCGCGCTCGGCGCCCATGCCTTCCGCGATCAGGCGCCGGGCGAGTCCGTTGGCCCGGGCGTCCAGCTCCGTGAACGTCAACTCGACGTCGCCGCAGACCAGCGCCACCGCATCCGGCGTCCGCGTGACCTGCGCGGCGAACAGTTCCGGCAGTGTCCCGGTCACCGGCTCGACCGCCGTGTCGTTCCACTCCGTCAGGATCCGCCGCCGCTCCACCTCATCCAGCACCTCGACGTGCCCGAGGGGCAACGTCGGAGCGGTCTCCAGCGCCTCGACCAGCCCCGCGAGCGTCGTGTTCAGCAGCGTGCACACCAGCTCGGCGTCGATCGGGGCCACCGCCTGCGCGGTGAGGACGAACCCGGCGCCGAGGTCGTCGATCGACACGGTCAGCGGGTAGTTGGTGCGCTCCCGGTTGTGCAGGACCTCGATCCCCGACGGCTGGGCTCCCGAGGAATCCGGCGCCGGCTGCTCGGCGGCGTGGCTGTGCCGGTAGTTGAGCAGCGCGGTGAACAGCGGAGTCGCGCCACCGATCCCGCTGGCCTTCTGGGCGAGCGCGAGCGGCGCGTGCTCGTGCACCAGCAGGTCCGCGAGTTGCCCGCGCATCGCGAGCAGTGCCTCCGCCACCCCGACACCGGCGGTCGGCACCCGGACCGGAAGCGTGTTGATGAACAGGCCCGGCACCCGGTCGGCGCCGCTGCCACCGCTCATCCGCCCGAACAGCACGGTGCCGAACACCACGTCGTCACAGTGCGAGGTCGCCGCGACCACCCGGGCCCAGGCCACGTGGAAGACGGCGGCGGCGCTCACACCGAGTCGCCGGGCCTGCTCCCGCACCCGCTCCGCCAGTTCGGCGGCCAGGTGCAGCTTGGCCTCCGCCACCCCGCTGGCATCCCCGCGCACGTCCAGCAGGCCGAACGGCGCGGTCGGCTCGCTCACCCCGCCCAACAGCCGTGCGAAGAAGCGCTCGTGCTCCTCCCGGGAGACCCGAAGCCGTGCCTGCGCGACGAAGTCGCGGAACGGCAGCGGCATCGGCAGCCGGTCCTGCTCGCCGTCCAGCACGGCCTGGATCTCCTCCAGCAGGACCTCCATCGCGGTGTGATCCGTCGACAGATGGTGCCGCTGGAGCAGCATCAGCCACCGCTCGCTCCCCGGCTCGGCCGCGATCCGGGCCCGCAGCAGCGGCGCCCGGCCGAGGTCCATGGCGGCGGGGCAGGCGGCGGAGAGCTCGGCCGCCGGATCGGTGCCGGTCAGCTCGACCAGTTCCACCGGCAGCAGGGCGCGGCGGGCGACCACCTGGACCGGTTCGGGCAGGCCTTCCCAGAGAACCGCCGTGCGCAGGATGTCGTGCCGGTCCACCACGTGCTGCAGCGCGGCCAGGAAGGTGTCGAGCCGCGTCCGCGAGTCGAAGGTGACCACGGTCGGCAGCACGTAGACGTCATCGCCGCCGGCGTTCATCAGGTGGTGGAAGAAGATGCCCTCCTGCAGCGGAGCCAGCGGGTAGATGTCCGCGATGTTCGGCGCGCCGCCGGGGAACACCGAGACGATCCGCTCGATCTCCTCCGCCGTCAGGTCCACCAGCGGCAGCATCTGAGGCGTGATCAGCTGCGCGTCGGCGGGGATCAGGTTCGGCGGCACCGCCACCTCGCCCACCGTGGCGGCGGCGGCCAGGCCCGCGACGGTCGGCGAGGTGAAGAGGGTCCGGATGTTCACCAGGACACCTCGCGCGCGCAGCCGTTCCACCAGCGAGACGGCGAGCAGCGAGTGGCCGCCCAGCTGGAAGAAGTCGTCGTCCAGGCCAACCTGTTGTGCCCCGAGGACCTCGGCGAACACCTCGCACAGCACCTCCTCGCGCAGCGTGGTGGGCGCCCGGTAGTGCGAGCCCGCGACGAAGTCGGGCGCGGGCAGCGCGCGTCGGTCCAGCTTGCCGTTCACCAGCAGGGGCAGTGCGTCGAGCACCACCAGAGCCGCCGGCACCATGAAGTCGGGCAGGGTCGCGGCGAGGTGGGCGCGTACCGCCGCCGGGTCCAGGTCGCCCGCGGGGACCGCGTAGCCGACCAGGCGCTTGTCACCGGGAACGTCCTCGCGTACCGCCACGGCGGCCTGCGCCACCGCCGGGTGCGAGGCGAGCGCGGTCTCGACCTCGCCCACCTCGATCCGGTAGCCGCGGATCTTCACCTGGTCGTCGGTGCGCCCGGCGTACTCCAGCGTCCCGTCCGCACGCCACCGCGCCAGGTCCCCGGTGCGGTACAACCGATCACCCGCGGCGCCGAACGGATCCGCCACGAAGCGCTCCGCCGTCAGGCCGGGACGGTTCAGGTAGCCGCGTGCCAACTGCACTCCGGCGACGTACAGTTCGCCCAGCGCGCCGGGCGGCACCGGCCGGAGGCCGGCGTCGAGCAGGTAGACGCGGGTGTTCCAGACCGGGCCGCCGATCGGCACGGATCCGCTGCCGTGCTCGCCCGCGCAGGCCCACTCGGTGGTCTCCACCGACGCCTCGGTCGGCCCGTACAGGTTGTGCAGCGACACACCGGGCAACACCTGCGCGAAGCGGTCCCGCAGCTCCGCCGACATCGCCTCGCCTCCGCACATCACCTCCCGCAGTCCCGTACACGCCGGGGCCAGCGACTCGCCGAGGAACGCGCGGAGCATCGACGGCACGAAGTGAGTGACCGTCACCCGCTGACGCCGGATCAGCTCGGCCAGGTACTCCGGTTCACGGTGGCCACCGGGACGCGCCACCACCAGCGTGGCGCCCTGCGACAACGGCCAGAAGATCTCCCACACCGACACGTCGAAGCCGAACGGGGTCTTCTGCAACAGGCGGTCCGAGGCCGTCAGACCGTAGACGTCCTGCATGCACGCCAGCCGGTTCACGATTCCCGTGTGCGGAATCACGACGCCCTTGGGACGGCCCGTCGACCCCGACGTGAAGATCACGTAGGCCGGATGCCCGGGGACCAGGCCGCGATCGCCGAGATCAGCCGCGTCGTGCTGGTCGGCCTCGTCGACGAGCTCCCGCGTGACGACGACCGAGGCCTTCGCCTCGCCGAGCACGTACGCGATCCGGTCGGCCGGGTAGTCCGGGTCGACGGGCAGGTAGGCGCCGCCGGCCTTCAGGACCGCGAGGAGCGCGACGACCAGTTCGGTGGAGCGTTCCATCAGCACCGGCACCACCGACTCCGGCCCCACCCCGCGCTCGACCAGCAGCCGCGCCAGCCGGTTCGCCCGGGCGTTCAAGTCGCCGTACGTCACCTCGACGCCCTCGAACACCACCGCCGGCGCGTCGGGAGTCCGCCTGACCTGAGCCTCGAACAGCCCCGGCAGGGTCGCGGCCGGCACCTCATGGGCGGTGTCGTTCCACCCGACCAGGATCCGCTGCCGCAACGCGTGGTCCAGGACGTCGATCTCGGTCAGCGGGGTGTCGGGTGCGCTCTCCAGCGCGGTGACCAGGCCCTGGAGCGTGGTGTGCGCCAGGGCGCAGACGAGCTCGGGGTCGATGGGCGCCACCGCGTGGACGGAGAGCGCGAACCCGACGCCGAGGTCGTCCACCGACAGGGTCAGCGGGTAGTTGGTGCGGCTGTCGCCGTGCCGGACCTCGATGCCCTGCGGCTCAGCAGCCTGGACCGGCTCCTCGGGGCCCTGGCCGTGGCGGTAGTTGAGCAGCGTGGTGAAGAGCGGTGCCGGCGCCGTGATGCCGCTGGCCTGCTGGGCGAGGGCCAGTGGGGCGTGCTCGTGCACCAGCAGGTCGGCGAGCCGGCCGCGCATGGCGAGCACGGCATCCACCGCGCTCACGCCGGCGGTGGGCACCCGGATCGGGAGGGTGTTGATGAACAGGCCGGGTACCCGGTCGGCGCCGCTGCCGGCGTTCATCCTGCCGAAGAGCAGGGTGCCGAAGACCACGTCGTCGCGGCCGGCGGTGGCGGCGACCACCTGGGCCACGGCGACGTGGAAGAGGGCGGCCGGGCTGACGCCCAGTGCCCGGGCCCGCGCCCGGATCCGGGCGGCGAGCTCGGGGCTCAGCGGGAGGCGGGCGTCGGTCGCCTGTCGGCCGTCGCCGCGCACGTCCAGCAGGCCGAACGGTGCGGTGGGTTCGGTGACGTCGCCGAGCAGTTCGGTGAAGAACGTCTCGTGCTCCTCGCGGGAGACGCCGAGGCGGGCCTGGGCGACGAAGTCGCGGAACGGCAGTGGGGTGGGCAGGTCGGCCTGCTGCCCGTCCAGCACGGCTTGGATCTCCGCCATCAGCACGTCCATCGCCGTGTGGTCGGTGACCAGGTGGTGGCGCTGGAGGAGTAGCAGCCAGCGCGCGCTGCCCGGATCGGCGTCCTGCTCGGTGTCCGGCTCGGTGTTCGGCTCGGCGGCGATGTGGGCGCGCAGCAGTGGTGCCCGGGTCAGGTCCATGGTCGCCGGGCAGGCGGCGGTGAGCTCGGCCACCGGATCCGGTCCGGTGAGCTCGACCAGGGTGACCGGCAGCTCGGCCTGACGGGCCACGACCTGCACCGGCTCGCGCAGGCCCTGCCAGAGCACGGCGGTGCGCAGGATGTCGTGCCGGTCGACGATGAGCCGGAGCGCATCCAGGAAGGTGTCCAGGCGCTCGCGGGAGTCGAAGGTCAGCGTGGTCGGCAGGACATACGGGTCCATGCCGTCGGCGTTCATCAGGTGGTGGAAGAAGATGCCCTCTTGGAGGGGGGCGAGGGGGTAGATGTCGGCGATGTTGGGTGCGCCGCCGGGGAAGGTGGTGGTGATGCGGTCGATCTCCTGGGGTGTGAGGTCGACGAGGGGGAGCATCTGGGGGGTGATGTGCTGGGCGTCGGCAGGGATCAGGTTGGGTGGGACGATGACCTCGGCCGTGCCGGCTCCGGTGGTGGCGGTGGTCAGGCCGGCGACGGTGGGGGTGGTGAAGAGGGCGCGAACGCTGATGTGGATGTCGCGGGTGCGGAGTCGTTCGACGAGGGTGACGGCGAGGAGGGAGTGGCCGCCGAGTTCGAAGAAGTTGTCGTCGAGGCCAACTTGGGGCAGGCCGAGCGTCTCGGCGAAGACCTCGCAGAGCACCTCTTCCTGGGGGGTGGAGGGTGCGCGGTAGTTCGCGGTGGCGGTGGTGAAGTCGGGGGCGGGGAGCGCACGGCGGTCGAGCTTGCCGTTGACGGTCAGGGGCAGCGCGTCGAGGAGCACGAGCGCGGCCGGGACCATGTAGTCGGGGAGTTGGGCGGCGAGCTGCGCACGCACCTCCGCGACATCCAACTCCGCTGTGGCGGCGACGTATCCGACCAGTCTGTCCTCGCGGACGATGACGCTGGCCTGGGTGATGCCGGGTTGTGCGGCCAGGGCGGCTTCGATTTCGCCGAGTTCGATGCGGAAGCCGCGGATCTTGACCTGGTCGTCGGTGCGGCCGAGGTATTCGAGGTTGCCGTCGGTGCGCCAGCGGGCGAGGTCGCCGGTGCGGTACATGCGCGAGCCGGACGGGCCGTGGGGGTCGGCGATGAAGCGTTCGGCGGTGAGGTTCGGGCGGTTGAGGTAGCCGCGGGCGAGTTGGGTGCCGGCGATGTAGAGTTCGCCGGCCACTCCGGTGGGGACGGGGTGCAGGGTGGCGTCCAGGACGTAGGCGCGGGTGTTCCACATGGGCCGTCCGATGGGGACGATCGTGCTGAGCTCGTCGGTGCCGAGCTGGTAGTCGGTGCAGCCGACGGTGGTTTCGGTGGGGCCGTAGTGGTTGACGATCGCGACGCCGGGGTGACGCTGTCGCCACTGTTCGAGCTGTGCGCTCTGGGAGGCTTCGCCGCCGACCATGAGGCGTCCGGTGGGGATGTGGGTGTCGGAGAGTGCGTCGAGGTAGGCCAGGCCGCTGGGGGTGGTCTTGAGGAAGCTCAGGTGCTCGTCGGCCAGGGCCTGGGGCAGGTGTTCGTCCAGGGGGGCTATGCGGACTCGGCCGCCGGTGGTGAGGGCGCCGTAGAGGGCGGTGACGCCGGCGTCGAAGGAGATGGAGGCGTGCAGCAGGGTGGTGCCGCGCAGTTCGGGGTAGGCCTCCTGGCTGCGGGCGATGTAGTTGACGACTGCGGCGTGGGGGATCAGGACGCCCTTGGGGCGGCCGGTGGAGCCGGAGGTGTAGATGACGTAGGCCGGGTGCTGCGGGGCCACGGTCGTACCGAGGTTCTCGTCGCTGTAGGAGGAGGCCGATACCTCGTCGATCAGCAGAAACTGACGCTGCGTCAGCTCATTTGCCCGGTCCACGCAGCTACTGGTGGTCAGCACTACCTGCGGGTGGGAATCGTCCAGCAGGTAGGCGATCCGCTCCACCGGATACTCGGGGTCGATCGGCACGTAGGCGCCACCGGCCTTGAGGACCGCGAGCATGGCCACGATCACGTCGGCCGAGCGCTCCATGAGCACCGCGACCAGCGACTCCGGTCCGACCCCGCGCTCGACCAGTAGCCAGGCCAGACGGTTGGCGCGTGCGTTCAGCTCGGCGTAGCTCAGGACGGCACTGCCGTGGACGACGGCCTCGGCCTCGGGCGTCCGGGCGGCCTGCGCCTCGAAGAGCTCGGGCAGCGTGGTCGCCGGGACCTCGCGGGCGGTGTCGTTCCACTCGGTCAGGATCCGGTGTCGCTCAGCATCATCCAGGATCTCTACGTGCGTGACCGGTCGCTCCGGCTCGGCTGCCACCGCGTGCAGCACGCGCAGCAGCCGCTCGGCGATCTGCTCGACGGTCGTCGCGTCGAACAGGTCCACGGCGAAGGTGACCGTGCCACGCAGCCCGGCCGGCGCGCCATCGACGGCGAAGGACTCGCTGAGCGTGAACGCCAGGTCGAAACGGGCCGCCAACTCGCCGGAGGGCACGAGTTCGGCCTGCAGGCCGGGCAGGTCGATGACCGCTTGGGCGTTGTTCTGGAGGGAGAGCATGACCTGGAAGAGCGGGTGGCGGGCCATGGACCGCGTTGGGGCGAGTTCCTCGACGAGGCGCTCGAAGGGGACGTCTTGGTGGGCGAAGGCGCTGAGGCCGGTTTCCCGGACGCGGTGCAGGAGTTCGGTGAAGGTGGGGTCGCCGGTGAGGTCGGTGCGCAGCACGAGGGTGTTGACGAAGAAGCCGACCAGGTCGTCGAGCGCGTCGTCGGTGCGTCCGGCGATCGGGGTGCCGATCGGGATGTCGGTGCCGGCGCCCAGGCGCGAGAGCAGGACGGCGAGTGCTGCCTGTAGCACCATGAAGACCGTCACTCCCTCGGCGCCGGCCAACTTGGCCAGACGCTCGTGAAGTTGTGCGGGAACCGTCAGCTCAACCGTGCCGCCTCGGTGGCCGGCGATCGCCGGGCGCGGCCGGTCGGTGGGCAGTGCGAGTTCTTCCGGTAGCTCGGCCAATGCTGCTCGCCAGTAGGTGAGTTGCTGGGCGAGCACGCTGGCCGGGTCCTCGGGCGAGCCGAGCAGCTCGCGTTGCCAGAGCGCGTAGTCCGCGTACTGCACCGGCAGCGGCTCCCACAGCGGAGCCGCCCCCGCCAGTCGGGCCGCGTAGGCGGTGGAGATGTCGCGGGCCAGCGGGCCCATCGACCAGCCGTCACCGGCGATGTGATGCACCACCACCAGCAGCACGTGCTCGGTCGCGCTCTGGGAGAACAGCCAGGCCCGTAGTGGTATGTCGGCAGCCAGGGCGAAAGCGTGGCCGGCTGCCCGTGCCACCGCCTGCTCGTCGAACGTGCCCACCGTCAGCAGCGAACCGACCGTGTCGGCCGCCCGCACCTGCTGGCAGGGCTGCCCGTCGACCGTGGTGAAGACGGTCCGCAGGACCTCGTGCCGGTCCACGACATCCCGTAGCGCGGCATCGAGCGCCGCAGTCTCCAGCGGGCCCGTCAGGTGCAGGCAGAGCGGGATGTTGTAGGTGGCGCTGGGGCCCTCCAGCTGGCCGAGGAACCAGAGGCGTTGCTGGGCGAAGGAGACCGGCACCGCCTCGGGGCGCGGGCTCGCCACGAGTGCCGGACGCCCCTGTCCGGCGCCCTCCAGCCGGTCGGCCAGCGCGGCGACAGTCGACGCCTCGAACAGGGCGCGGATCGGCAGTTCGACGTCGAGGGTGGTGCGGATGCGGCTGATCAGGCGGGTGGCGAGCAGGGAGTGGCCGCCGAGGTCGAAGAAGCTGTCGTCGACGCTGACCTGCGGCAGGCCCAGCACCTGTGCGAACAGCTCGCAGAGGAGCTCTTCGTGCGGGGTGCGGGGTTCGCGGCCGGGCGCCGTGGTGAGGTCGGGGGCGGGGAGGGTGCGGCGGTCGAGCTTGCCGTTGATGGTGAGGGGGAGGGTGTCGAGCGGGATGATCGCGCTGGGGACCAGGTAGTCGGGCAGGGTGGTGGCGAGGTGGGTCCGTACTGCCGTGATGTCGAGTTCGCCGGTGGGCACCACGTAGGCGGTGAGTCGCTTGTCGCCGGGGGTGTCTTCGCGGATGATGGCGGCGGCCTGCGCGATGGTCGGATGGGTGGTCAACGTGGTTTCGAGTTCGCCGAGTTCGATGCGGAAGCCGCGTAGTTTGACTTGCTGGTCGGCGCGGCCGGCGTATTCGATCTGGCCGTCGTGGTTCCAGCGAGCGAGGTCGCCGGTGCGGTACATGCGCTCGCCGGGAGCGCCGAAGGGTGCCGCGATGAAGCGTTCGGCGGTGAGTCCGGGTCGGTTGAGGTAGCCGCGGGCGAGGCCGGCGCCGGCCAGGTAGAGTTCGCCGGTGCTGCCTACAGGGACCGGGTGGAGGTGCGCGTCGAGGATGTAGGCGCGCGTGTTGTCCAGCGGTCGGCCGATCGGCAGCGCCATGCCGGTGTCCGCCACCGGGTGGGTGGTGGCGAAGGTGGTGGTTTCGGTGGGGCCGTAGCCGTTGACGACAGTGGTGTCGGGGCAGGTGGTCTGGAGGCGGGTGGCGGCGGTGGGGGAGACGACGTCGCCGCCGGTCCATAGTTCGCGGACGCCGTGCAGGCAGTGGGGGTCCTCCTCCGTCATGAGGGCGAAGAGGCCTGCGGTGAGCCAGAGTCCGGTGACGTTGTGGTGGGTGATCAGGCGGCCGAGTGAGGCTGTTGTGATGTCGCCGGCGGGGGCGACGATGATCTGACGGCCGGTCAGGAGTGGTACCCACAGTTCGAAGGTGGAGGCGTCGAAGGAGTGCGGGGAGTGGAGCAGTACGCGTTCCATCGCGGGGCCGGCGAAGCGGCGGTCGGTGGCGAGTGCGACGACGTCCTGGTGGGTGACGGCGACGCCCTTGGGGCGGCCGGTCGAGCCGGAGGTGTACATCACGTACGCCAACTGCCGTGCATCGCAGCACACTTCGAAGGCGTCACCGGTGTGGTCGCCGACCTCCAGGACGGTGAGCCCGAGTTCCCCGGCCTGCTCGCGTAGTGCGGTGTCGGTGAGGATCACCTTCGCCCCGGTCTCCGTGACGATGGCTTGGCGGTGTGCGAGCGGATACCGCGTGTCGAGTGGCACGTAGCAGCCGCCGGCCTTCACCACGGCTAGCAGCGCGATCACCAGCTCGGCGGAGCGTTCCATCAGCACCGCGACCCCGGCCTCGGCGCCCACGCCTTCCGCGATCAGGCGCCGGGCGACTCCGTTGGCCCGGGCGTCCAGCTCCGCGAATGTCAACTCGACGTCGCCGCAGACCAGCGCCACCGCATCCGGCGTCCGCGTGACCTGCGCGGCGAACAGTTCCGGCAGTGTCCCGGTCACCGGCTCGACCGCCGTGTCGTTCCACTCCGTCAGGATCCGCCGCCGCTCCTGCTCATCCAGCACCTCGACGGCCGAAACCGGCCGGTCCGGCTGTGCCAAGACGGCCCGCAGCACCCGGACGAAACGCGCGCCGATCTGCTCGGCCGTTTCGAGGTCGAAGAGGTCGAGAGCGAAGGTCACGCTCGCGTACAGCCCCGCCGCCACGCCGCCCGCGCCGGACTCCTCACCGAAGGTGAAGGCCAGATCGAACTTGGCCGGGGCCTGCGCGGCGGCCAGCGGCTCGGCGGTCAGACCGGGCAGATCGAGTGCAGGCTGGGCGTTGTTCTGCAGCGAGAGCATGACCTGGAAGAGCGGGTGGCGGGCCATCGAGCGCGCTGGGGCCAGTTCCTCGACCAGGCGCTCGAAGGGCACGTCCTGGTGCGCGAACGCGCCGAGGCCGGTCTGCCGCACCCGGTCCAGCAGTTGGGTGAAGGACGGGTCGCCGGACAGGTCGGTGCGCAGCACCAGCGTGTTGACGAAGAAGCCGACCAGGTCGTTGAGCCCCTCGTCCATCCGTCCGGCGACCGCCGTGCCGATCGGGATGTCCGTCCCGGCGCCCAGGCGCGACAGCAGCACGGCGAGCGCCGCCTGCAGCACCATGAACACGGTGCAACCCTTTGCCCGAGCCAGCTCCACGACACCGCCATGCAGTTCGGCGGGAACGGCGAACTCGACCGTGCCGCCCCGGTGGCCGGCGACCGCCGGGCGCGGGCGGTCGGTGGGCAGTGCCAGTTCCTCCGGAAGCTCCGCCAGCGCGCCGCGCCAGTAGGCAAGTTGCTCGGTGAGCAGGCTCTCCGGGTCGTCTTCCTCGCCCAGCAGCTCGCGCTGCCAGAGCGCGTAGTCCGCGTACTGGCCGGGCAGTTCCTCCCACTGCGGGGCGCGACCCGCCAGCCGGGCCTGGTAGGCGGTGGAGACGTCCCGGGCCAGCGGACCCATCGACCAGCCGTCACCGGCGATGTGATGCACCACCAGCAGCAGCACGTGCTCGGTCGCATCCCGCGAGAAGAGCCAGGCCCGCAGCGGCAGTTCGTCCGACAGATCGAAGACGCAGCGCGCGGCTCCGGCCACCGCCGCGCTGAGCTCGGTCTCGTCGAAGGTGGCCGCGTCGACCGTGGTCAGCAGCGGGCCGACCGAGTCCGCCGCCCTGATGTCCTGCCAGGGCTGCCCGTCGACCGCCGGGAAGACCGTGCGCAGCACCTCGTGCCGGCCCACCACGTCGCGCAGCGCGGCATCCAGCACCACCGGGTCGAGCGTGCCGGTCAGCCGCAGGCAGAGCGGGATGTTGTAGGTGGCGTTCGGCCCCTCCAACTCGCTCAGGAACCACAGGCGCTGCTGTGCGAATGAAACCGGGATCATCAGGACTCCTTCTGCCCGCGCATTGCCCGGAACGCGGGCCGTGCCTTCTTGTTGAGCTTGTTCAGTGCATCGAGCCGCTCGGCCACGCCGGCCACCGTCGGTGCCTCGAAGAGGGCCTGGATCGGCAGTTCCACGTTCAGCACGGTGCGGATCCGGCTGACCAGCCGGGTGGCCAGCAGCGAATGCCCGCCCAGCTCGAAGAAGTTGTCGTCCAACCCGACCTCGGGCACACCCAGGACCTGGGCGAAGGCCTCGCAGAGTTGCTCCTCGCGAGGCGTGGTCGGGGCCCGGTGAGCGACCAGCGAGCTGAGCTCGGGGGCCGGCAGGGCCTTGCGGTCGAGCTTGTTGTTGGTGGTCAGCGGCAGCGACGGCAGCAGCACGGCCGCCGACGGGACCATGTAGTCCGGCAGCGACCCGGCCAGGTACCGGCGCAGGTCGTCGACGGTGACCGTGGTGTCAGCCGGGTCGGCCAGCACGGCGTAGGCGACCAGGCGTTTGTCGCCCGGGCGGTCCTCGCGGGCGATCACGGCCGCGTCGGCGAGCGCCGGATGGGCGCTCAACACCGCCTCGACCTCGCCGAGTTCGATCCGGAAGCCACGGATCTTCACCTGGTCGTCGGCCCGCCCGACGAACTCCAGCTGACCCTCGGCCGTCCACCGCACCAGGTCTCCGGTGCGGTACATGCGCGCGCCGGCCGGACCGAACGGGTCCGCCACGAACCGCTGCGCGGTCAGGTCGGCCCGGCCCAGGTAGCCGCGCGCCAGGCCGCTCCCCGCCAGGTACAGCTCGCCGGCGGTTCCCACCGGCACCGGGCGCAGCGCGGAATTCAGCACGTAGGCACGGGTGTTGTCCATCGGCCGCCCGATCGGGAGCACCGGCGGCACCTGCTCGCTGGCCAGCACCGGGACCTGGGTGGCGCAGAGCGTGGTCTCCGTCGGCCCGTAGGTGTTGCGGACCACGATGCCGGGGCAGGCCTCCAGCACCCGACGGACCGCCGTCGCGGGGACGATGTCGCCGCCGGTGCCCACCTCGTGGATGTCGGCGAACGCGGCCGGGTCGTCCTCCGCGAGCACCCGGAACAGGCCCGCCGTCAGGTGCAGGTGCGTCAGCCGGTGGCGGGTCTTCAGCGAGCGGATCGCCGCCGCGTCCAGCCGGCCCTCGGGGGCCACCACCACCGTGCCGCCCGCCGTCAGCGGCACCCACAACTCGTAGGTCGAGGCGTCGAAGGCGTGCGGGGACTGGAAGAGCACGCGCTGCGGCACCGTCTCCCGCCAGCACCGGTCCGAGACCAGCTCCACGACGCCGCGATGGGTGTTGGCGATGCCCTTCGGCACGCCCGTGGAGCCGGAGGTGTACATCACGTACATCGGCTGGTCGGGCAGGCTGTGTACGGCCAGGTTCTGCGCCGCCAGGTTCGCCGCGTCACCGGCCCCGGTGGCCGCGTCGACCACCAGGACGTCGGCGCCCCCGGCCGCGACGCCCCGGACGAACCCGTGCTCGCGCGTCACCTCGTCCACCAGCAGCAGCCCGGCGCCGGCGTCCTGGTACACCACCGCCATCCGCGCCTCGGGCGCCCGCGCGTCGATCGGCACGTACGCGCCGCCCGCCTTGAGCACGGCCAGCAGCGTGACCACCAGGTGCGCCGAGCGCCGCATCAGCACGGGCACCAGCGACTCCGGTCCCACCCCGCGCTCGGCGAGCAGGCGGGCCAGGCGGTTGGCGCGGGCGTTGAGTTCGGCATAGCTGAGCTCGGTGTCGTCCTGGACCAGCGCCACCGCGTCCGGCGTCCGCGCCGCCTGTGCCTCGAACAGCTCGGTCAGGCTCACGGCGGGAGTGTCGACGGCGGTGTCGTTCCACTCGGTCAGCAGCGTGTGCCGCTGCGCCTCGGTGAGGACCTCGATCTCGGTCAGCGGGGTGTCGGGTGCGCTCTCCAGGGCGCTGATCAGGCCCTGGAGGGCGGTGTGCGCCAGGCTGCAGACCAGCTCGGGGTCGATGGGTGCGATCGTCTGGGCGGAGAGCAGGAACCCGCTGCCGAGATCGTCGATCGCCATGGTGAGCGGGTAGTTGGTGCGGTCCTGCCCGTGCTCGGCCTCGACGCCCGCCAGACCGGCGTCCGCGCCGTCCTCGGGGGCGTGGCTGTGGCGGTAGTTGAGCAGCGCGGTGAAGAGCGGTGCCGAGCCGCCGATCCCGCCGGCCCGCTGGGCGAGGGCCAGCGGGGCGTGCTCGTGCACCAGCAGGTCGGCGAGCCGGCCGCGCATGGCGTGCACTGCCGCCAGGGCACTGATCCCCGCGGTGGCGAGGCGCACCGGCAGGGTGTTGATGAACAGGCCCGGTACCCGGTCGGCGCCGCTGCCGGCGTTCATCCGGCCGAAGAGCAGGGTGCCGAAGACCACGTCCTCACGGTTGGCGGTGGCGGCGACGACCCGGGCCCAGGCGACGTGGAAGAGGGTGGCCGGGCTGACGCCCAGCACCCTGGCGTGCTCGCGCACCCGCGCGGCGAGCTCGGCGCTCAGCGGGAGTTCGGCCTCCGTGACCCGGCTGCCGTCGCCGCGCACGTCCAGCAAGCCGAACGGTGCGGTGGGTTCGGTGACGTCGCCGAGCAGTTCGGTGAAGAACTCCTCGTGCTCCTCGCGGGAGACGCCGAGGCGGGCCTGGGCGACGAAGTCGCGGAACGGCAGCGGGGCGGGCAGCCGGTCCTCCTCATCGGCCAGGATCGCCTGGATCTCGGCCAGCAACACGTCCAGCGCGGTGTGGTCGGTGACCAGGTGGTGGCGCTGGAGCAGCAGCAGCCAGCGCGCGCTGCCCGGTTCGGTGTCCGCTTCGGCGGCGATGTGGGTGCGCAGCAGCGGTGCCCGGGTCACGTCCATCGACGCGGGAGCGGCGGCGTAGAGCTCGGCCACCGGATCCGCGCCGCGGAGCTGGTGCTGCTCGACAGGGAGGGCGGCCTGACGGGCGACGACCTGGACCGGCTCGGCGAGGTCCTGCCAGAGCACGGCGGTGCGCAGGATGTCGTGCCGGTCGATCACGCGCTGGAGTGCGTCCAGGAACGAGTCCAGGCGCTCACGCGAGTCGAAGGTCAGCATGGTCGGCATGACGTAGATGTCCTCGCCGCCCTCGCCGGTGGCCATCAGGTGGTGGAAGAAGATGCCCTCTTGGAGGGGGGCGAGGGGGTAGATGTCGGCGATGTTGGGTGCGCCGCCGGGGATGGTGGTGGTGATGCGGTCGATCTCCTGGGGTGTTAGGTCGACGAGGGGGAGCATCTGGGGGGTGATGTGCTGGGCGTCGGTGGGGATCAGGTTGGGCGGGACGATGACCTCGGCCGTGCCGGCTCCGGTGGTGGCGGTGGTCAGGCCGGCGACGGTGGGGGTGGTGAAGAGGGTGCGAACGCTGATGTGGATGTCGCGGCTGCGCAGGCGTTCGACGAGGGTGACGGCGAGGAGGGAGTGGCCGCCGAGTTCGAAGAAGTTGTCGTCGAGGCCGACTTGGGGCAGGCCGAGCGTCTCGGCGAAGACCTCGCAGAGCACCTCTTCCTGGGGGGTGGAGGGTGCGCGGTAGTTCGCGGTGGCGGTGGTGAAGTCGGGCGTGGGGAGGGCGCGTCGGTCGAGCTTGCCGTTGACGGTCAGGGGCAGCGCGTCGAGGAGCACGATCGCGGCGGGGACCATGTAGTCGGGGAGTTGGGCGGCGAGTTGTGTCCGGAGCGCGGTGACATCCAACTCGCCCGTGGCGGTGACGTATCCGACCAGTCGGCGGTCGCCGGGGGTGTCTTCGCGGACGATGACGCTTGCCTGCGTGACGCCGGGTTGGGTGGCCAGGGCGGCTTCGATTTCGCCGAGTTCGATGCGGAAGCCGCGGATCTTGACCTGGTCGTCGGTGCGGCCGAGGTATTCGAGGTTGCCGTCGGTGCGCCAGCGGGCGAGGTCGCCGGTGCGGTACATGCGCGAGCCGGACGGGCCGTGGGGGTCGGCGATGAAGCGTTCGGCGGTGAGGTTCGGGCGGTTGAGGTAGCCGCGGGCGAGTTGGGTGCCGGCGATGTAGAGTTCGCCGGCCACGCCGGTGGGGACGGGGCGCAGGGTGGCGTCCAGGACGTAGGCGCGAGTGTTCCACATGGGGCGTCCGATGGGGACGACGGTGCCGAGTTCGTCGGTGCCGAGGGGGTAGTCGGTGCAGCCGACGGTGGTTTCGGTGGGGCCGTAGTGGTTGACGATCGCGACGTCCGGGTGGTGCTGTCGCCACTGCTCCAACTGGGTGGCCTGCACCGCTTCGCCGCCGACCATCAGGCGTCCGGTGGGGATGTGGGTGTCGGAGAGCGCGTCCAGGTAGGCCAGGCCGCTGGGGGTGGCTTTGAGGAAGCTCAGGTGCTCGTCGGCCAGGACCTGGGGGAGGTGTTCGTCCAGGGCGGCTATGCGGACGCGGCCGCCGGTGGTGAGGGCGCCGTAGAGGGCGGTGACGCCGGCGTCGAAGGAGATGGAGGCGTGGAGCAGGGTGGTGCCGCGCAGTTCGGGGTAGGCCTCCTGGCTGCGGGCGATGTAGTTGACGACTGCGGCGTGGGGGATGAGGACGCCCTTGGGGCGGCCGGTGGAGCCGGAGGTGTAGATGACGTAGGCCGGGTGCTGCGGGGCCGCGGCTGTGCCGAGGTTCGCGCCGCTGTGCTCGGACAGTGAAAGGCTTTCCAGCGGCAGGATCTGAGTGTCTGTCAGCTCGCCTACCCGGTCCACGCAGCTACTGGTGGTCAGCAGGACCTGCGGGCGGGAGTCGTCCAGCAGGTAGGCGATCCGGTCCACCGGGTACTCGGGGCCGATCGGCACGTAGGCGCCGCCGGCCTTGAGGACGGCCAGCAGCGCGACCACCAGCTCGGCCGAGCGCTCCATGAGCACCGCGACCAGCGACTCCGGTCCGACCCCGCGCTCGACCAGTAGCCGGGCCAGGCGGTTGGCGCGTGCGTTGACCTCGGCGTAGCTCAGCTCGGTGGCCTCGAAGGCCACCGCGATCGCCTCGGGCGTGCGCGCCACCTGCGCCTCGAAGAGCTCGGGCAGCGTGGTCGCCGGGACCTCGCGGGCGGTGTCGTTCCACTCGGTCAGGATCCGGTGCCGCTCAGCGTCATCCAGCACCTCCACCCGGTCGACCGGCAACTGCGGCTCGGCCAGCACCCCCGTCAGGACCCGCACGAAGCGCTGGGCCAGTTGCTCGGCCGTCGTGGCGTCGAACAGGTCCACGGCGAAGGTCAGCGTGCCGCTGAGCCCGGCCGGTACCCCGTCCGGGTCGAAGGCCTCGCCGAGGCTGAGGCCCAGGTCGAACCTGGCCGCGGCCGGACCGGTCGGCATGGGCGCGGCCGTGAGGCCGGGCAGGTCGATGACCGCTTGGGCGTTGTTCTGGAGGGAGAGCATGACCTGGAAGAGCGGGTGCCGGGCCATGGACCGCGTTGGGGCGAGTTCCTCGACGAGGCGCTCGAAGGGGACGTCTTGGTGGGCGAAGGCGCTCAGGCCGGTCTCCCGGACGCGGTGCAGGAGTTCGGTGAAGGACGGCTCGCCGGAGAGGTCGGTGCGCAGCACGAGGGTGTTGACGAAGAAGCCGACCAGGTCGTCGAGCGCGTCGTCGGTGCGGCCGGCGATCGGGGTGCCGATCGGGATGTCGGTGCCGGCGCCCAGTCGCGAGAGCAGGACGGCGAGTGCTGCCTGTAGCACCATGAACACCGTCACCCCCTCAGCGCGCGCGAGCTCCTGCAGTTGCTGGTGCACCTCGGCGGGCACGGCCAGGTCGACGAAACCGCCCTGGTGGCCGGCGATCGCCGGGCGCGGCCGGTCGGTGGGCAGCGCGAGTTCTTCCGGCAGCTCGGCCAATGCTGCTCGCCAGTAGGCGAGTTGCTGCGCGAGCACGCTGGCCGGGTCCTCGGGCGAGCCGAGCAGCTCGCGCTGCCAGAGCGCGTAGTCCGCGTACTGCACCGGCAGTGGCTCCCACAGCGGGGCCGCCCCCGCCAGTCGGGCCGCGTACGCGGTGGAGATGTCGCGGGCGAGCGGGTCCAACGACCAGCCGTCACCAGCGATGTGATGCACCACCACCAGCAGCACGTGCTCGGTCGCGCTCTGCGAGAACTGCCAGGCATGCAGCGGAACGTCGGCTCGCAGGTCGAAGGTGTGGGCGGCGGCCTGGCTGATCGCCTGCTCGTCGAAGGCGGCCACGGTGAGGAGCGAGCCCACCGCGTCGATCGGCAGCACCTGCTGGCGCGGGTGGCCGTCGACGGCCGGGAAGACCGTGCGCAGCACCTCGTGCCGCTCCGTCACGTCGCGCAGCGCCTGGTGCAGGACCGCCGTGTCCAGCGCGCCGGACAGGCGCAGCGCCAACGGAATGTTGTAGGTGGCGCTGGGGCCCTCCAACTCGCCGAGGAACCACAGGCGTTGCTGGGCGAAGGAGACCGGGACGGCCTCGGGGCGCGGGCTCGCCATCAGCGCCGGGCGCCCTTGGCCCGCTCCCTCCAGCCGGTCGGCGAGCGCGGCGACACTTGATGCCTCGAACAGGGCGCGGATGGGCAGTTCGACGTCGAGGGTGGTGCGGATGCGGCTGACCAGGCGGGTGGCGAGCAGGGAGTGGCCGCCGAGGTCGAAGAAGCTGTCGTCGATGTTGACCTGCGGCAGGCCCAGCACCTGTGCGAACAGCTCGCAGAGGAGCTCTTCGCGCGGGGTGCGGGGGCTGCGACCCGCTGTCGCGGTGAGGTCGGGGGCGGGCAGGGCGCGGCGGTCGAGCTTGCCGTTGATGGTGAGGGGGAGGGTGTCGAGCGGCATGATCGCGCTGGGGACCATGTACTCGGGCAGGGTGGTGGCCAGGTGGCTCCGGATCGCCGTGATGTCGAGCTCGCCCACGGGCACCACGTAGCCGACCAGACGCTTGTCGCCGGGGAGGTCCTCGCGGACCAGCACGGCGGCCTGCGCGACGGCCGGGTGTGCGGCCAGGGCGGCCTCGATTTCGCCGGGCTCGATGCGGAAGCCGCGTAGTTTGACTTGCTGGTCGGCGCGGCCGGCGTATTCGATCTGGCCGTCGTGGTTCCAGCGAGCGAGGTCACCGGTGCGGTACATGCGCTCGCCGGGAGCGCCGAAGGGTGCCGCCACGAACCGCTCGGCGGTCAGACCGGGTCGGTCCAGGTAGCCACGGGCCAGGCCCGCACCGGCCAGGTAGAGCTCGCCGATGCTGCCCGCCGGGACCGGGTGCAGGTGCGCGTCCAGGATGTAGGCGCGCATGTTGTCCAGCGGGCGACCGATCGGCAGCGCCATGCCGGTGTCCGCCACCGGGTGGGCGGTGGCGAAGGTGGTGGTCTCGGTCGGGCCGTAGACATTGGTCACGACCGTGCCCGGGCAGCGGGTCAGCACCTGGGCCACCGCGACGGGGGAGACCACGTCGCCACCGGTCCACACCTCGCGCAGACCGGCGAAGCAGCCGGCGTCCTCGTCCGCGAAGAGCGTGAACAGGCCGATGGTCAGGAACAGCCAGGTCACCCGGTGCTCGGTGACCACCCGGGCCAGCGAGGCCGCGGTCAGGTCGCCCGCCGGCGCCACCACCACCTGACGGCCCGTCAGCAGCGGTGCCCACGGCTCGAAGGTGGCGGCGTCGAAGGAGTGCGGCGAGTGCATCAGCACCCGCGCCAGGCTCTCGGACGCGAACCGGCTCTCCATCGCCAGCGCCACCACGTCACGGTGGGTGACGGCGACGCCCTTGGGGCGGCCGGTCGAGCCTGAGGTGTACATCACGTACGCCAACTGCCGTGCATCGCAGCGGACGTCGACGGCGTCACCAGTGTCCGCGCCGACCTCCAGGACGGTGAGGCCCAGGTCCGTGGCCTGTTCGCGCAGCGCCGTGTCGGTGAGGATCACCGTCGCTCCGGTCTCCGCGAGGATCGCCTGACGGTGCGCGAGCGGGTAGCGGGCATCGAGCGGGACGTAGCAGCCGCCGGCCTTCACCACGGCCAGCAGCGCGATCACGAGCTCGGCCGAGCGTTCCATCAGAACAGCCACGCCGCGCTCGGCGCCCACACCCTCGGCGATCAGGCGCCGGGCGAGCCCGTTTGCCCGCGCGTCCAGCTCGGCGTACGTCAACTCGACACCGTCGGCCACCACGGCGACCGCGTCCGGCGTCCGCGCCACCTGCGCCGCGAACAGCTCCGGCAGCGTCCCTACGGGGACCGGGCGATCGGTGTCGTTCCACTCGGTCAGGATCCGGTACCGCTCGACGCTGTCGAGGATGTCGATCTGGTCGACCGGCCGCTGCGGCTCGGCGGTCACGGAGTGCAGGACGCGGAGGAAGCGGTCGGCGATCTGCTGCGCGGTTCCAGCGTCGAAGAGATCGCGCGCGAAGGTCAGGCTGCCGCGTAGGCCGGACGCGCCGGGCTCCTCGTCCAGCGCGAAGGTCAGGTCGAACTTCGCGGTCGGCTGGCCGGCCGGTATCACCGCGGCGTCCAGCCCGGGCAGGTCCACCACGGCCTGAGCGGTGTTCTGCAGGGTGAGCATGACCTGGAAGAGCGGGTGCCGGGCCATGGAGCGCGCCGGGGCGAGTTCCTCGACGAGGCGCTCGAAGGGCACGTCCTGGTGGGCGAAGGCGCTCAGCCCGGTCTCGCGCACCCGGCCGAGCAGTTCGGCGAAGGTGGGGTCGCCGGTGAGGTCGGTGCGGATGACGAGGGTGTTGACGAAGAACCCGACCAGGTCGTCCAGGGCGTCGTCGGTGCGGCCGGCGATCGGGGTGCCGATCGGGATGTCGGTGCCGGCGCCGAGCCGGGAGAGCAGGACGGCGAGTGCCGCCTGCAGCACCATGAACAGGGTGACACCCTCGGCCTGCGCCAATTCCTGCAAGCGCTGGTGAAGTCCAGCCGGGACGTCGAGCTCGACGTCGCCGCCGCGGTGGCTGGCGATGGTGGGGCGCGGTCGGTCGGTGGGGAGGGTCAGTTCCTCGGGCAGTTCGGCCAGGGCCGAGCGCCAGTAGGCGAGTTGCTGGGTGAGCAGGCTCGTCGGGTCTTCGGGCGAGCCGAGCAGGTTGCGTTGCCAGAGTGCGTAGTCGGCGTATTGGACGGGCAGCGCCTCCCAGGCGGGGGTCTGGCCGGTGAGGCGGGTGGTGTAGGCGGTGGAGAGGTCGCGGGCGAGTGGGACGGTGGACCAGCCGTCGCCGGCGATGTGGTGGATCACGACGAGCAGCACGTGCTTGTCGGCGCTCTGGGAGAACAGCCAGGCTCGCAAAGGCAGTTCGGCTGCCAGGTCGAAGGCGTGGGCGGTGGCCCGGGTGATGGCCTGCTCGTCGAAGGTGGTCACGGTGAGGAGCTCGCCGAGGGTCTCGGCGTTCAGGACCTGCTGGTGGGGCTGGCCGTCGGCGGAGGGGAAGACGGTGCGCAGCACCTCGTGCCGGCCCACGACGTCGCGCAGCGCTGCGTCGAGCGCGGTGACGTCGAGGTCGCCGGTGAGCTGCAGCGCCAGCGGGATGTTGTAGGTGGCGTTCGGCCCCTCCAGCTCGTTGAGGAACCAGAGCCGCTGCTGGGTGAACGCGAGCGGCAACACCTCCGGCCGTGCGCCTGCCGTCAGCGCCGGGCGCCGGTCGGTGGTGTCGTTCAGTCGCCGGGCGAGGGCGGCGACCGTCGGCGCCTCGAAGAGTGCGCGGATGGGCAGTTCGACGTCGAGGGCGGTGCGGACGCGGCTGATCAGGCGGGTGGCGAGCAGGGAGTGGCCGCCGAGCTCGAAGAAGTCGTCGTCGATGCCGACCTGGGGCAGGCCGAGCACCTGGGCGAAGACCTCGCAGAGCAGTTCCTCCTGCGGGGTGCGAGGGGCGCGGCCCGGTGCCGTGCTGAAGTCGGGGGTGGGGAGGGCGCGTCGGTCGAGTTTGCCGTTGACGGTGACCGGGAGCTTGTCGAGGATGACGATGGCGGCGGGGACCATGTATTCGGGCAGCGTCGCGGCGAGCTGGGTGCGTACCTCGGTGGTGTCCAACTCGCCTGTGGGGATGGCGTAGCCGACAAGTCGCTTGTCGCCGGGGGTGTCCTCGCGGACGATGACGGCGGCGTGGGCGATGGCGGGGTGGGCGGTCAGGGCGGCCTCGATCTCGCCCAACTCGATGCGGAAGCCTCGGAGTTTGACCTGGTCGTCGGTGCGGCCGAGGTACTCCAGGGTGCCGTCGGTGCGCCAGCGGGCGAGGTCGCCGGTGCGGTACATGCGCGCGCCGGGCTCGCCGTGGGGGTCGGCGACGAAGCGTTCGGCGGTGAGGTTCGGGCGGCTGAGGTAGCCGCGGGCGAGCTGGACGCCCGCCAGGTACAGCTCACCCTGGACACCGGCGGGCACTGGCTGCAACGCACCGTCGAGCACGTAGACACGGGTGTTCCAGACCGGGCGGCCGATCGGCACGGACGCGCCGGTGCTGTCGTCGGCGCAGGCCCAGGCGGTGACGTCGACCGATGCCTCGGTGGGGCCGTAGAGGTTGTGCAGCGGCACGCCCGGCAGCAAGTGGGCGACTCGGTCGCGCAGTTCGGTGGGCAGTGCTTCGCCGCTGCACAGGACGGCGCGCAGTCCGTCGCAGTTCGCCGCGGTGGGTTCGGTCAGGAAGGCCTGGAGCATCGACGGAACGAAGTGCGTGATGGTGACCCGCTCGCGCTGAATCAGCTCGGCAAGGTAAGCGGGTTCGCGGTGGCCGCCCGGGCGGGCGACGACGAGGGTAGCGCCTTCCAGCAGCGGCCAGAAGAACTCCCAGACGGACACGTCGAATCCGAACGGGGTCTTCTGCAGCACCCGGTCCGAGGAGTCCAGCCCGTACTCACCCTGCATCCAGGCCAGGCGGTTGACGATTCCGGTGTGCGGGACCACGACGCCCTTGGGCCGACCCGTCGAACCGGAGGTGAAGATGACGTACGCCGGGTGCTCCGGCCGCAGACCACGGTCAAAAAGATTGTCGCCATCGCGGTCTGACGCTTCGTCAATCAGCTCTCGCGTCACGGTCACCGGGCTGTTCGCCTCGCTGAGCACGTAGGCGATGCGCTCGGCCGGGTAGTCCGGGTCGACGGGCAGGTAGGCGCCGCCGGCCTTCAGGACCGCGAGGAGTGCGACGACCAGTTCGGTGGAGCGCTCCATCAGCACCGGCACCACCGACTCGGGCGCGACCCCGCGCTCGACCAGCAGCCGGGCCAGCCGGTTCGCCCGCGCGTTCAGTTCGCCGTAGCCGACCTGGACGCCCTCGAAGACCACCGCGACCGCCTCCGGCGTCCGCGCGACCTGAGCCTCGAACAGCTCCGGCAGCGTCCCCGCCGGAACCTCGACCGCCGTGTCGTTCCACTCCACCAGCACCCGCCGCCGCTCCGCCGCATCGAGCACCTCGACGCGGTGGAGCGGCCCGTGCGGCTCGGCGGCCACGGAGTGCAGGACGCGCAGGAAGCGTTCGGCGATCTGCTCAGCGGTCTTGCGGTCGAAGAGGTCGCGCGCGAACGTGAGATCGCCCTGCAGCCCGGCGGTGCCGGAACCCTCGCTCAGCGTGAGGGCCAGGTCGAACTTGGCGGCTTCCTGCCCGCTGGGCAGCACGGACGCGTCCAGACCCGGGAGGTCCACCACCGCCTGGGTGGTGTTCTGCAGGGTGAGCATGACCTGGAAGAGCGGGTGGCGCGCCAACGAGCGGGCCGGCGCCAGCTCTTCGACCAGGCGCTCGAACGGCACGTCCTGGCGGGCGAACGCCGCAAGACCGGCCTCCCGGACCCGGTGCAGCACCTGCGCGAAGCTGGGGTCGCCGGTCAGGTCGGTGCGCAGCACCAGGGTGTTGACGAAGAACCCGACCAGGTCGTCCAGACCCTCATCGGTGCGGCCGGCGATCGGGGTGCCGATCGGGATGTCGGTGCCGGCGCCGAGCCGGGAGAGCAGGACGGCGAGTGCCGCCTGCAGCACCATGAACAGGGTGACGCCCTCGGCCTGCGCCAATTCCTGCAAGCGCTGGTGAAGTTCGGCGGGAACAACCAGTTCGACGGACTCGCCCTGGTGGCTGGCGATGGCGGGGCGCGGTCGGTCGGTGGGGAGGGTCAGTTCCTCGGGCAGTTGGGCCAGGGCCGAGCGCCAGTAGGCGAGTTGCTGGGTGAGCAGGCTCGTCGGGTCCTCGGGTGCGCCGAGGAGGTCGCGTTGCCAGAGTGCGTAGTCGGCGTACTGGACGGGCAGCGCCTCCCAGGCGGGGGTCTGGCCGGTGAGGCGGGCGGTGTAGGCGGTGGAGAGGTCGCGGGCGAGTGGGACGGTGGACCAGCCGTCGCCGGCGATGTGGTGGATCACGACGAGCAGCACGTGCTTGTCGGCGCTCTGTTGGAACAGCCAGGCTCGCAAAGGCAGTTCGGCTGCCAGGTCGAAGGCGTGGGCGGTGGCCCGGGTGATCGCCTGCTCGTCGAAGGTGGTCACGGTGAGGAGCTCGCCGAGGGCGTCGGCGTTCAGCACCTGCTGGTGGGGCTGGCCGTCGGCGGAGGGGAAGAGGGTGCGCAGCACCTCGTGCCGGCCCACGACGTCGCGCAGCGCTGCGTCGAGCGCGGTGACGTCGAGGTCGCCGGTGAGCTGCAGCGCCAGCGGGATGTTGTAGGTGGCGTTCGGCCCCTCCAACTCGTTGAGGAACCAGAGTCGCTGCTGCGCGAACGAGACCGGCAAGACCTCCGGCCGCGTACCGGCCGTCAGGGCCGGGCGGCGCTGGCCCGCACCGTCCAGCCGCTGGGCGAGGGCGGCGACCGTCGGCGCCTCGAACAGGGCCCGGATGGGCAGTTCGACGCCGAGAGTGGCGCGGATCCGGCTGATCAGGCGGGTGGCGAGCAGGGAGTGGCCGCCGAGCTCGAAGAAGTTGTCGTCGGGGCCGACGGCGGGCACGCCCAGAACCTGGGCGAAGACCTCGCAGAGGAACTGCTCCCGCGGCGTCGCGGGTGCCCGGTGGGTGGTGGCTCCGGCGGTGAAGTCGGGGGCTGGCAGGGCGCGTCGGTCGAGCTTGCCGTTCGCCGTGAGCGGCAGCGCGTCGAGCACGACCAGTGCGGCGGGGACCATGTACGCGGGCAGCAGCGTGGCGAGGTGGGCGCGCACCGCTGCGGTGTCGATCTCACGTGCCGGGAGCAGGTAGCCGACCAGCCGAAGGCCGCCCGGGCTGTCCTCGCGGAGGATCACGGTTGCGTGGGCGATGGCGGGGTGGGTGGCGAGGGCGGCCTCGATCTCGCCGAGTTCGATGCGGTGGCCGCGGAGTTTGATCTGGTCGTCGGCGCGGCCGAGGTACTCCAGGGTGCCGTCAGCGCGCCAGCGGGCGAGGTCGCCGGTGCGGTACATGCGGGTGCCGGGCTCGCCGTGCGGGTCGGCCGTGAAGCGTTCGGCGGTCAGGGCGGGTCGGTTGAGGTAGCCGCGGGCCAGGCCGTCGCCGGCGATGTAGAGCTCGCCGGCCACTCCGGCCGGAGTCGGGCACAGGGCCGAGTCGAGCACGTAGGTGCGGGTGTTGGCGATTGGCCGGCCGATGGTGGGGGCCTCGGTGGGGACTACCTGTGCGGTGGTGGACCAGATGGTGGTCTCGGTCGGGCCGTAGAGGTTGGTGACCTCTCCGAGCCTGCCGAGGGTGGTCGCCAGCGGCCCGGGCAGGGCTTCGCCACCCACGAGCACGCGCAGGTGCGGGAGTTCGGCCGTCCCGCTGCTCAGCTCCTCGGTGAGGGCGCGCCAGAGCGAGGGGGTGGCCTGCATGATGGTGGTGCCGGAAGTCTGGAGCAGCTCGGCGAGGGCGGGGGTGTCGATGACGGTGTCTCGCGGTATGAGCTCGACCCGGGCGCCGCTGATCAGCGGAAGGTAGAGCTCCAGGGCGGCGATGTCGAACGCGATCGTGGTCACCGCCGCCCAGCGGTCCTGGCCGGTGAGCGGGAAGCGGCGGCCCATGTCGGCCAGGAAGGTGGCCAGCGCTCCGTGCCGGACCACGACGCCCTTGGGCCGTCCGGTCGAACCTGAGGTGAAGATGACGTACGCCGGGTGCTCCGGCCGGAGCTGACGTTGCGTCAGGTCAGCCGAGTCATAGTTTGACGTTTCGTCAATGAGCTCCCGAGTCACGACCACCGGGGCGTTCGCCTCGCCGAGCACGTAGGTGATGCGCTCGGCCGGGTAGTTGGGGTCGACGGGCAGGTAGGCGCCACCGGCCTTCAGGACCGCGAGGAGCGCGACGACCAGCTCGGTGGAGCGCTCCATCAGCACCGGCACCACCGACTCGGGCGCGACCCCGCGCTCCACCAGCAGCCGGGCCAGCCGGTTCGCCCGCGCGTTCAGCTCGCCGTACGTCACCTCGACGCCCTCGAAGACCACCGCGACCGCGTCCGGCGTCCGCGCGACCTGAGCCTCGAACAGCTCCGGCAGTGTCCCCGCCGGAACCTCGAGCGCCGTGTCGTTCCACTCGCACAGCACCCGCTGCCGCTCCACCGGGTCCAGGATGTCGATCCGATGGACCGGCCGCTGCGGCTCGGCGAGCACGGCGTCCAGGACCCGCACGAAGCGTTCGGCGAGCTGCTGCGCGGTGGCGTGGTCGAACAGGTCGAGGGCGAAGGTCAGGGCTCCGCGCAGTCCGGCCGGCGCGCCGTCGGTGCCGAAGGCCTCGTTCAGGGTGAGGTCCAGGTCGAACCTCGCCGCCAACTGTCCTGCGGGCAGCAGGGAGACGTCCACGCCAGGCAGGTTGAGAGCGGGCAGCGTGGTGTTCTGGAGGGTCAGCATGACCTGGAAGAGCGGGTGGCGGCCCATCGACCGGGTCGGCGCGAGGTCCTCGACCAGGCGCTCGAAGGGCACGTCCTGGTGGGCGAAGGCCCCCAGGCCGGCCTCGCGCACGCGACCCAGCAACTCGCTGAAGGTCGGGTCGCCGGAGAGATCGGTGCGCAGGACCAGGGTGTTGACGAAGAATCCGGCCAGCTCGTCCAGGGCCTCGTCGGTGCGACCGGCGACGGGCGTGCCGACGGGGATGTCCGTCCCGGCGCCGAGGCGCGACAGCAGGACGGCCAGGGCCGCTTGTAGGACCATGAACACCGTCACGCCCTTGGCGCGCGCGAGTTCGGTCAGGCGCTGGTGCAGCTCGGCGGGCACGGCAAGGTCGACGGTGCCGCCGTCGTGGCTGGCCACCAGCGGGCGGGGCCGGGCGGTCGGCAGCGCGAGCTCTTCCGGCAGGTCGCTCAGCGTGGCGCGCCAGTAGGCGAGTTGCCGGGAGAGCAGGCTGTCCGGCTGCTCCGGCGAGCCGAGCAGGTCACGCTGCCACAGGGCGTAGTCGGCGTACTGCACCGGCAGCGGCTGCCACCCAGGAGCCTCACCGGCGCGACGGGCGCTGTAGGCGGTGGCGATGTCCCGGGCCAGCGGCCCCATCGACCAGCCGTCACCAGCGATGTGGTGCACGACGACGAGTAGCACGTGCTCATCGGTGCTCCGCGAGAACAGCCAGGCATGCAAGGGTACTTCGGATGCCAGGTCGAAGGGGCGGGCGGCGGCCCGGGCGATGGCCTGCTCGTCGAAGGCGGACACGGTGAGCAGCGAGTCGAGCGTCTCGGTGTTCAGCACGCGTTGGTGGGGCCGGCCGTCGACGGCCGGGAAGACGGTGCGCAGCACCTCGTGCCGGTCTGCCACATCGCGCAGCGCCTGGCGCAGAGCCTCGGCGTCCAGTGTGCCGGAGAGGCGAAGGGCCATGGGGAGGTTGTAGGTGGCGTTCGGTCCCTCGAGCTCGTTGAGGAACCAGAGTCGCTGCTGCGCGAACGAGACCGGCAGCGCCTCGGGGCGGGTACCGGCCACCAGCGCCGGGCGCCGCTGGTCACCGGCGATGTGCAGCCGCTCGGCCAGTGCGGTGACGGTGGGCGCCTCGAAGAGTGCGCGGATGGGAAGTTCGACGTCGAGGGTGGTGCGGATGCGGCTGATCAGGCGGGTGGCCAGCAGCGAGTGGCCGCCCAACTCGAAGAAGCTGTCGTCCACCCCGACCTGGGGCAGACCGAGGACCTCGGCGAAGAGCGCTGCCAGGACCTCTTCGCGCGGGGTGCGCGGGGCGCGGTTCGAGGCCGGTGCGAAGTCCGGGGCGGGCAGGGCGCGTCGGTCGAGCTTGCCGTTGAGCGTCAGCGGGAGCTTGTCGAGGACGACGATGACGGTGGGGACCATGTACTCGGGCAGCGTCGCGGCGAGCCGGGTGCGTACGTCGGCGACGTCCAACTCGCTTACGGGGACGGCGTAGCCGACCAGCCTGCGGTCGCCGGGGACGTCCTCGCGCACGAGGGCGGCGGCGTGGGCGATGGCGGGGTGGGTGGCGAGGGCGGCTTCGATCTCGCCGAGTTCGATGCGGTGGCCGCGGAGTTTGATCTGGTCGTCGGCGCGGCCGAGGTACTCCAGGGTGCCGTCGGCGCGCCAGCGGGCGAGGTCGCCGGTGCGGTACATGCGGGTACCGGGCTCGCCGTGGGGGTCGGCCGTGAAGCGTTCGGCGGTCAGGGCGGGTCGGTTGAGGTAGCCGCGGGCCAGGCCGTCGCCGGCGATGTACAGCTCGCCGGCCACTCCGGCCGGGGTCGGGCGCAGGCTCGCGTCCAAGACGTAGGTGCGGGTGTTGGCGATCGGCCGGCCGATCGTCGGCGCCTCGGTGGGGACTACCTGTGCGGTGGTGGACCAGATGGTGGTCTCGGTCGGGCCGTAGAGGTTGGTGACCTGGCCGAGCGAGCTGAGCTCGTCGGCGAGGGAGCTGGGCAGGGCTTCGCCACCCACGAGCACGCGCAGGTGCGGGAGTTCGGCCGTCCCGCTGCTCAGCTCCTCGGTGAGGGCGCGCCAGAGCGAGGGGGTGGCCTGCATGATGGTGGTGCCGGAGCTCTGGAGCAGCTCGGTCAGGGCGGGGGTGTCGATGACGGTGTCTCGCGGTATGAGCTCGACCCGGGCGCCGCTGATCAGCGGAAGGTAGAGCTCCAGGGCGGCGATGTCGAACGCGATCGTGGTCACCGCCGCCCAGCGGTCCTGGTCGGTGAGCGGGAAGCGGCGGCCCATGTCGGCCAGGAAGGTGGCCAGCGCTCCGTGCCGGACCACGACGCCCTTGGGACGCCCCGTCGAACCTGAGGTGAAGATGACGTACGCCGGGTGCTCCGGCCGCAGAGCACGGTCAACGAGGTTGTCACCATCGTGATCTGACGCTTCGTCAACCATCTCTCGCGTCACGGTCACCGGGCTGTTCGCCTCGTCGAGCACGTAGGCGATGCGCTCGGCCGGGTAGTTGGGGTCGACGGGCAGGTAGGCGCCACCGGCCTTCAGTACCGCGAGGAGTGCGACGACCAGCTCGGTGGAGCGCTCCATCAGCACCGGCACCACCGACTCGGGCGCGACCCCGCGCTCCACCAGCAGCCGGGCCAGCCGGTTCGCCCGCGCGTTCAGCTCGCCGTACGTCACCTCGACGCCCTCGAACACCACCGCGACCGCGTCCGGCGTCCGCGCGACCTGCGCCTCGAACATCTGTGGCAAGGTGCTCGCCGGAACCTCAAGCGCCGTGTCGTTCCACGCGTGCAGCACCCGCTGCCGCTCCACCTGGTCCAGGACCGCGACCTGGTCCAGGGGGCTGTGCGGCGCGGTCTCCAGGATGGTGACCAGGCTGTCGACGGCGGTGCGGGTCAGGGCGAGGAGCAGGTCGGGGTCGACGGGCGCTGCGGACTGGGCGTTGAGGATGAAGCCGGTGCCGGTGTCGTCCACGTTCATCGTCACCGGGTAGTTGGTGCGTTCGTGGCTGTGCAGGATCTCGACGCCGGGCAGGCCGGTCTCGGGGATCGCCTCGGGGGTGGGGCCCTGACTGTGGCGGTAGTTGAGCAGTGCGGTGAACAGCGGTGCCGCCGCGGCGACGGAGCTGGCCTGCTGTGCGACGGCGAGCGGGGCGTGCTCGTGGATCAGCAGGTCGGCGAGCTGTCCGCGCATCGCGAGGATCGCGTCGGTCGTGCTGACGCCGGCGGTGGGGACGCGGACCGGCAAGGTGTTGATGAACAGCCCGGGCACCCGGTCCGCGCCGCTGCCGGCGTTCATCCGCCCGAAGAGGACGGTGCCGAAGACGACGTCGTCGCGGTTGGCGGTGGCGGCGACCACCCGGGCCCAGGCGACGTGGAAGACGGCGGCCGCGCTGACGCCCAGCCGGCGGGCCTGCTCGCGCACCCGGGCGGCGAGCCCGGCGTCCAGCCAGTGGGTGGCCTCGGCGAGCCCGCCGGCCTCCCGGTGCACGTCCACCAGGCCGAACGGGGCGGTTGGCTCGCTGATGTCGCCGAGCAGGCCGGCGAAGAACTTCTCGTGGTCCTCGGCGGAGACGCCCAACCGGGCCTGGGCGACGAAGTCGCGGAACGGCAGCGGGGTCGGCAGGCTCTCCTGCTGCCCCGTCACGACGGCCCGGATCTCCGCGAGCAGCACCTCCAGGGTGGTGTGGTCGGTGATCAGGTGGTGGCGCTGGAGCAGCAGCAGCCACCGCTCGGTACCGGGCTCGGCGGCGATGTACGCGTGCAGCAGCGGCGCTCGCGTGACGTCCATGGACGGACGGCACGCGGCGCTGAGCCGCGCCATCGGGTCCGTGCCGGAGTCGGTGCCGGCGTCCATGCCTGAGTCAGCAGCGAGCGCCGCGTCGAGGTCGACCTGCTCGACGGGCAGCTCGGCGTGGCGGGCGACGACCTGGACAGGCGCGGACAGGCCTTGCCAGAGGAAGGCGGTGCGCAGGATGTCGTGGCGGTCCACCACGTGCTGCAACGCGGCCAGGAAGCTGTCGAGGCGGTCGCGCGAGTCGAAGGTCAGCGCGGTCGGCAGCACGTAGGCGTCGTCTCCGCCGTCGCCGGTGGCCAGCAGGTGGTGGAAGAAGATGCCCTCCTGGAGCGGGGCGAGGGGGTAGATGTCGGCGATGCCGGCCGCGCCGCCGGGGAACGCGGCCGAGATCCGGTCGATCTCCTCGGCCGTCAGGTCCACCAGGGGCAGCATCTCCGGCGTGATCGCCCGGGCCCCGGCCGGGATCCGGTTCGGCGGCGCCGCCACCTCACTGGTGGCGGAGGCCAGGGCGAGGCCGGCGGCGGTCGGCGTGGCGAACAGCGCGCGGACGTTCACCTGCACACCGCGGGCGCGCAACCGCTCCACCAGCGAGACCGCGAGCAGGGAGTGGCCGCCGAGCTCGAAGAAGTCGTCGTCGATGCCGACCTGGGGCAGGCCGAGGACCTCGGCGAAGACCTCGCAGAGGATCTCCTCACGCGGCGTGGACGGCGCGCGGTGCGTGGCGGACGCGGCGAAGTCGGGGGTGGGCAGGGCGCGTCGGTCGAGTTTGCCGTTGACGGTGACCGGGAGCTTGTCGAGGACGACGATGGCGGCGGGGACCATGTATTCGGGCAGCGTCGCGGCGAGCTGGGTGCGTACCTCGGTGGTGTCCAACTCGCCTGTGGGGACGGCGTAGCCGACAAGTCGCTTGTCGCCGGGGGTGTCCTCGCGGACGATGACGGCGGCGTGGGCGATGGCGGGGTGGGCGGTCAGGGCGGCCTCGATCTCGCCCAACTCGATGCGGAAGCCGCGGAGTTTGACCTGGTCGTCGGTGCGGCCGAGGTATTCGAGGTTGCCGTCGGTGCGCCAGCGGGCGAGGTCGCCGGTGCGGTACATGCGCGCGCCGGGCTCGCCGTGGGGGTCGGCGACGAAGCGTTCGGCGGTGAGGTTCGGGCGGTCGAGGTAGCCGCGGGCGAGTTGGACGCCCGCCAGGTACAGCTCACCCTGGACACCGGCGGGCACTGGCTGCAACGCACCGTCGAGCACGTATACCCGGGTGTTCCAGACCGGGCGGCCGATCGGCACGGACGCGCCGGTGCTGTCGTCGGCGCAGGCCCAGGCGGTGACGTCGACCGATGCCTCGGTGGGGCCGTAGAGGTTGTGCAGCGCCACATCCGGCAGCAAGTGGGCTGCTCTGTCGCGCAGTTCGGCGGGCAGTGCTTCGCCGCTGCACAGCACGGCCCGCAGCCCGGTGCAGGAGGTCGCGCCCGGATCGGCGAGGAAGACCTGGAGCATGGCGGGGACGAAGTGGGTGACCGTCACCTGCTCGCCCTGGATCAGCTCGGCCAGGTACCCCGGCTCGCGGTGGCCGCCCGGGCGGGCGACAACGAGGGTAGCGCCTTCCAGCAGCGGCCAGAAGAACTCCCAGACGGACACGTCGAATCCGAACGGGGTCTTCTGCAGCACCCGGTCCGAGGACTCCAGCCCGTACTCACCCTGCATCCAGGCCAGGCGGTTGACGATCCCGGCGTGCGGGACCACGACGCCCTTGGGCCGACCCGTCGAACCGGAGGTGAAGATGACGTACGCCGGGTGCTCCGGCCGCAGACCACGGTCAACAAGATTGTCGCCATCGCGGTCTGACGCTTCGTCAACCATCTCTCGCGTCACGGTCACCGGGCTGTTCGCCTCGCTGAGCAGGTAGTCGATGCGCTCGGCCGGGTAGTCCGGGTCGACGGGCAGGTAGGCGCCACCGGCCTTCAGCACCGCGAGCAGCGCGACGACCAACTCGACCGAACGCTCCATCAGCACCGGCACCACCGACTCCGGCCCCACCCCGCGCTCCACCAGCAGCCGCGCCAGCCGGTTCGCCCGCGCGTTCAGCTCGCCGTAGCCGACCTGGACGCCCTCGAACACCACCGCGACCGCCTCCGGCGTCCGCGCGGCCTGTGCCTCGAACAGCTCCGGCAGCGTCCCCGCCGGAACCTCGACCGCCGTGTCGTTCCACTCGGTCAGCACCTGCCGCCGCTCCTGCGCGGCGAGCAGGTCGACCTGGGTGAGCGGCAGGTCCAGGGCGTCCGGGGCGGCCAGCGTCTCCAGCAGCCGGGCGAACCGCCGGGCGTGCTCGGCCGTGGCCGCCGCGTCGTACACCGCCGGGTTCGCGTTGACGACCAGCTGCATGGTCCGGCCGCCCTGGCGGTCGTACAGGACGAAGGACAGGTCGTCGACGGAGCCGTTGGTGAGGCTGTGCGCGGTGCTGGGGTGGCCGGCGAACCGCAGGTCGTAGTCGAAGGCCATCACGTTGACCTGCGAGCCGAACAGGCGGGCGCTGCCGCTGCCGACCAGGTTCAGGTCGCGCCGGAGGTCCTCGTAGCGGTAGCGCTGGTGGCGCAGCGCCTCGCGCATGGTGCTGCTGGCCTGGCGGGTCAGCTCGGCCAGGCCCGCTTCCGGACGCACCGTCAGGCGGATCGGCAGCAGGTTGGCGAGCATGCCAGGGGTGGTGCGCTGGAGCCGGCTGGTGCGGCCGGCCACCGGCAGGCCCAGGACGATGTCCTCGGTCCCGGTCAGGCGCTGGGTGTAGAGGGAGGCCGCGGCCATGATGAAGACGGGCAGGCTGGTCTTCAGGCGGCGGGCGGCCGTGCGCACCCGCTCGGCCGTCTCGGGGGCGAGGTCCTCGATGTGGCGGATGCAGGTGTGCGAGGCCGGCGCGAAGCGGCCGCCGAGGCTGACCGCCTCCGGGTGATCGGCGAAGCGCTCCGTCCAGTACCGGCGGTCCTCGGCGAACTGCTCGGAGGTGCGGTAGGCCGCGTCCTCCTCGACCAGGTTCCGGAACGGCGGCAGGGGGTCACCGGTGGGCCGTCCCTCGACCAGGGCGGTGTAGATCTCGGCGACGCGGCCGGCGACCAGCGAGCCGCTGTAGCCGTCGGCGGCCACGTGGTGACCGCGCTGGTACCAGTAGAACCGCTCCGGACCCGCCGGGAAGATGGCCATGGAGTTGGCAGGACCGCGCTCCAGGTCGACCGGCTGCGCCAGGTCCGCCCGCATCCATGCCTGCACCGCCGCCCAGGGGTCCGGCTCGGTGCTCACGTCCCGCACCAGCACGGGCCACTGCGGCACCGGCTCGACCACCTGGCGCACCTGCGCGCCGTTCGACACGAAGCGCAGCCGCAGGATCTCCGCCTCCACGACGATCTGCCGCAGCGCGCTCTGGAAGAGGACCGGGTCGATCGGGCCGTGGATCTCCAGGCACTCGGCGATCTGGTACGACGGATTCGACGGGTCCAGATGCTGGGCGAACCACACTCCGGACTGTCCAGCCATCAGCGGCCAGGTGACGGATTGGGTGTCCGACATCTTCGGTGCTCCGGTTCGTCTAGCAGTGGCCGTGCGACGGGCAGCGGCAACGGGCAGTGGCAAAGAGGGAGCCACCCTCGGCCGGGCAGGCTCCGCGGGTGGTCTCTTCGGGTGGGGGTGGATCCGGCGGGTAGGCGGATCAGGGTGGGGCGTCGATCCGGTGGATCTGCGGATCTTGCTCCAGCGTCACGGTGCCTGAGGCAGAGTCATGTCGAGAGCCCGTTCGGTGAATCAGAGTCAAACTCTGGAACAACTTGCCAGGTTGCCTGACGGTCAGCGGGCTCTCCACTGCGGCGTCCGCTTCTCGACGAAGGCGAGCGGCCCTTCCTCGGCATCCTCGCTGTGCATCCGCCGCTCCTCCCACGGGAAGCGGGTCCGGAACGCCTGCTCCAGGGGCATGGTTGCCGCGGCCGCCGCGGCCTGTTTGATCGCGCGCACCGACAGCGGGGCGCAGCGCAGGATGTCCGCGACCCAGGCGTCCACGCAGGCGTCCAACTCCTCGGCCGGCACCACCTCGTTGACCAGGCCGAGTTCGTAGGCGCGGGCGGCGGTCATCGGGCGGCCGCTGATCAGGTGGCCGAGGGCGATCCGGTGCGGTGCCTGCCGGGTGAGCCGGAAGACGCCGCCGGCGCCGGCCATCAGGCCGAGCTTGGCCTCGGGCAGCGCGAAGGTGGCGCGGTCGGCGGTGACGATCACGTCGCAGGCCAGCGCCAGTTCGAAGCCACCGCCGAAGGCATGGCCGTTGACCCGGGCGATCACCGGCTTGGCCAGCTCGAAGCGCTCGGTGAGCCGGGGCCAGCCGGGCTTGCCGCGGCTGCCGAAGGTGGCCGGGGTGTTGGTGCCCTGGGCGATCCGGGCGGCGAGCTCCTTGAGGTCCTGGCCGGCCGAGAAGGCGCGGTCACCGGCACCGGTGAGGACGGCCAGCCACACCTCGTCGTCCGCCTCGAAGTCGTCCCAGACGCACGCCAGTTCCTCGTGCATCCGCAGGTCCATGGCGTTCAGGCACTCGGGCCGCGCCAGCGTCACATGGGCGACGCGGTCGCGCTTCTCGTAGCGGACGCGGGTGAGGTCTGCCAGGTCCATCGGCTCTCCGGCTCTTCTGGTGGATGGTGCGGCGCTGGTCCGGTCCGGCCGATCCTGCCCGACAGGATCGGCCGGCCGGGACCCGGCGCGCGGTCAGGTGTGGGCGGCAGCGGCGGCCGCCGAGAAGCGGCCGACCTTGCCGATCACGTCCTGGCTGTAGAGGCGCAGCGCCTGCTGCACGGCGAACTCCGCCATGTACTGCCGGAAATGCTCCGGCGGCTCCTCGGCGAGGTTGAGCATCCGGCGGTTGGTGACCACCGCCGGGCTGTCGAGGCGCTCCAGCGACTCGGCCACCGCCCGGTCCATCCGGTCCGGTTCGACGACCTCGTCGAGCAGCAGACCGGCGTCGGGTTCGGTGGCGTGGATCCGGCGGCCCCAGAGCACCACCTGACGGGAGACGCGGCCGCCGGCCAGCCGGCCGAGCCGTAGGTTGCCCGCGCCGGGCACGATGCCCTCCTGGGCCGCGGGCAGGCTGACGTAGGAGTCGGCCGCGGCGAGCACCCGGTCGAAGACCATCAGCAGCTGGGCGCCGCCGCCGATCGCGAAGCTGTCGACGGCCGCCACCCAGGGCTTCTCGATCACGGGGGTGTGCCAGGAGCCAGCGTGCTCGACCCGCAGACCGCGGAAGAGCTTGTTGATGTAGCCGAGTTCGCGGCGCAGCAGGAAGTCGACCAGGGAGATCTGGCCGGTGTGCAGGCTCTTGAGGTTGATGCCCGCGCTGAAGACGCGTCGGCCGCGGTAGCGGGAGTGGGTCATCTCGCCGCCGCGCAGCAGGCCGACCCGCACCTGCGGATCGAGCAGCGCGAGGTCGACGGCGGTCTCCATGTCCTCGACCTGGCGGTTGTCCTCGGCGTTGAGGCAGTCGGTGCGGCACATGGTCAGGTGGGCCGCGCCGCCGCGCCGCTCCAGTCGCACCGAGCCGAGGTCGAGCTCGCCGGTGCGGCGGAAGTCGGGCAGCAGGTGGAGGGCGCGGGCGGTGGGCAGAGCCATCGCGTCGATCAGGTGGCGGCCCGAGGCGGGGGAGCGGAGCACCTCGCGCAGGAAGATGCCCTGGTCGATTTCCAGGCCCTCCTTCGCGGCCTGCGGCCTGGCCTGTTCGGCCGCCATCGCCTCGGCACCCGGCAGCAGCCCGGGCCAGCCGGCGGCGGCGCCCGCGACGAGTTCGGGCAGCCGCAGGTCGAGGGTGTGACCGTCGGTCAGGTGCTGGTAGACGGCCTCGCCGTGCAGCCGCATGAAGTGGCTGCGCACGGTGCGGGCGGCGTTCTTCGCGTCGGTGGCGAGCGCCTGCTGCTCGGAGGTGCGGCCGGCCGGCTCGGGCAGCGTGGCCAGCAGCGTGTCGGCCCGGTCGGCGGCATCGGCCAGGGTGCGCCGGGCCGTGGTCAGGTCGCTGCCGATCGCCGGCGGGGTGAGGGCGGCGTGGATCGGCAGTGCGGTCGGGTCGGCGTCGATCATCGGCGCGGTCATGAGGCCACCCCGGTGGCCGTCCGGCGCAGCAGCCGCTCGCAGGCGGCCAGGTGGCGGCCGAGGGCCTCTTCGAAGCTGGTGGTGGCGGCATCGTGCATCAGCTGCCGGCGGATGCCGAGCCCGGCCCCGGCCGCGGTGGTGAGGCTGTCGACGGTGGCGGCGAGGGCGGCTGACGGGTCGTCGGCGAGCTGGTCCAGCAGGTGCAGGGCCAGCGCCCGCTCGGCCGGTATCGCGGTGCCGAACAGGACGCTGCGACGGGCCGGGGCGACGCCGGCCTGGTGGACGAGGCGGTAGAGGGCCATGCCGGGCCAGACGCCGTCCGCACCGGCCGGCAGCAGGCGGGTCGCCGGGTCGGCGATCCGGTGGTCGGTGGCCAGCAGGGCCTCCAGCGCCGTGCCGCCGCAGTCGCCGGTGGCCAGCGCGATGGTGGGCAGGTCGAGGCGCTCCAGGCGGCGCAGCGCCCGCTCCCACTTGTTGACCAGCGCCAGCGCCGGCGGCTCGGTGGGCCCGGTCGCGGGCACGCCGCCGACCCGCAGGACGAGCGCGGTGCCCAGGACACCGTCCTCGGCCTGGGAGCAGAGCGCGTTCAGGGCCTGCACGGTCTCGGCGGACAGCGGCTGGGCGCCGTCGATGAGCAGCGGCTGGAGGGTGTGGTTCATGGTGGCGTGGCCTTCGTGCTCGGTGCGGACTGGCTGCTCGGTGCGGGTGGTCACCAACGGACCAGCGCGGTCTCGATGGTGGATCCCGGACCCATGGTCATCAGCACGCAGTGGTCCCCCGGCTGCGCCGCCCGCTCCTCCAGCAGCCGCTGGTAGGAGAAGAGGAACGAGCCGCTGGAGAGGTTGCCGAAGTCCCGCAGCACGCTGGTGGTGTGGCGCACGTCGTGCCGGGTCAGGCCGAGGTTGACGCCGACGGCGTCGATGACCTTCTTGCCGCCGGAGTGCACCAGCCACTGGCTGATGTCGCTGCGGCGCAGCCCGGTACCCGCGAGCAGGCGGTCGACGACGAGTTCGGCGTGCGCGCCGACCACGTAGGGTACGTGCGGGTCGAGGAAGAAGCTGAACCGGTCCTGGCCGCCGTCCCAGTCGTAGCGCATCGCGTCGATGGCGTCGGTGATGATGTAGCTGGCGAACTTCAGCAGGCGCGGTCCCTTCGCCTGGGGCAGCGGCAGTTCGGGCTCGCCGGCGAGCAGCGCGACGGCGGCGGCACCGTCGCCGAAGAGACTGTTGACCACTGAGGTGCGCATGGTGCCGTCGAAGACGTAGGCGGCGGAGCAGGCTTCGGCGCAGACCATGACGGCCAGCCGGCCGGGGTTGGCGCGTGCCCAGCCGTTGACGGCGTTGAGCGCGTTGAGCCCCGCGTTGCAGCCCATGCCGACCACGTCGAGTCGGCTGGTGTGCGGGTCGATGCCCAACTCGCGGATGATCAGGGCGCTCAGGCCCGGGGTGAGGAACCCGGTGGTGGTGACGCAGCAGAGGTAGCCGATGTCGGACAGGTCCGCGCCGGTCTCCTTGAGGCAGTCCTGGACGGCGCGCACCCCCATGTCGACGGCCTGGGCCTTGTGCTTGGCGAGCAGCTCGCCCTGCACCTCCAGGACCCGGGTGCCGTCGGGGCCCTCGGGCGGCAGGGTCAGGAATCGGCGCTCGATCGCGCTGTTGAGGAAGATCGAGCGCACTCGCGGGTCCTGGACCTCGAAGATGTCCAGGATTTCCTGCTGGGAATAGGAATTCTCCGGAACGGCGGTGCCGACTCCGACGATCCGGGCCGTGGCGGTGGTCGTTGTGAGCGTGGTCATCGGTAGGTCCACCCCCAACTTCGCGGTTTGCTCCTCAGGAGCGGCGTATAAGTGTCCATCGACTTCGCGGCCTCCGTGTCTTCTTCTTGTCCATCAGGTGCGCGACCGATAACGGATGAAGTCCGCCAGCCGGTTCAATCCTTCTTCGATCTCCTCCGGTCGCAGATGACTGAAGGAGAGCCGCATGACATCGCGTGCTTGTGCGTCGGCGTAGAAGTGGTGCACCGGCGTCCACAGCACCCGGAACTTCTCGGCGCTGAGCTCGAGCAACTCGTCGCCGACCGGGAACGGGACGGTCAGCAGCAGGAAGAACCCGCCGGCGGGCGTGTTCTAGGAGACGCCCGGAGTGTCGCCGAAACGCGCTTCCAGACCGGCCAGTACCCGCTCGAGGTTGCTCCGGTAGTGCTCGATCTCGCGGGTGTTGGCGGCCCGCAGGCTGCACCCGTGGGCCAGCAGCTTGCCGCCGATGACCGCCTGCGCGATCGGCGAGGTGTTGACCGTCAGCATGCTCTTGATCTTGGCCAGCTGGTCGGCCAGCGGGCCGTCCGTCCCGGGCACCAGCTGGTCGGCCAGCACGTAGCCGACCCGGGCGCCGGGCAGGCCGGTCTTGGCGAACGAGCCCAGGTAGACGACCCGGGCGGCGTCGTCCAGGGACTTGATGGTCGGGGGACCGGCGGCCGCCGGGTCGCCGAACAGGCCGTACGGGTTGTCCTCCAGGAGGAGGATGTCCTGCTCGGCGGCGATGCGCAGCAGCCGCCGCCGTACGTCGAGGCTCAGCCTGATCCCGCTCGGGTTGGCGAAGTCGGGGATCACGTAGCAGGCCCGGGGGTTGAGGCCGGCCGCACGGGCGCGCGCCAGCTGGGCCACCAGGTCGTCCAGGTCGATGCCCTCGGACGACTCCCGGACCGGCAGCACCGGCATGTCCACCAGGCTGGCGGCGCCGTGCACCCCGACGTAGCTGGGCGTCACGGCGAGCACCGCGTCCCGGTCGCTGCGGCGCAGCGCGCGCAGCGTCAGGAAGAGCGCCTCCTGGCAGCCGACCGTGACGACCAGGGCCTGCGGGTCCGCGGTGATGCCCTCGTCCACCCGCAGGTGTTCGGCGATCAGCTCGTGGATGATGCCCTTGGTGCGCCCGTACTGCAGCAGCGTGCGGCGCACCGCGTCCTGGTCACCGCCCAGGCGGGTGGTGAGGTGCCGGCGATAGGTGTCGAAGTACCGGTGCACGTCGTCCAGATCGAAGAAACCCTCGAACGGACGCCCGGCGGCCAGGGATATGGCATCCGGGAACCGGTGCGCGATCTCGTTGAGGAAGTTCATCGATTCGCTGACCGGCGATGCCAGCGAATCGTGAAGACCTGACAGTTCTAGTTCCGCAAGCGCGTTTTGGGCGGGTGGGCCGTTCAGCACGGTTGTCCTTCTTGGCTGTTCGTGGTCAACGCTGCCTTGACGAGGTCAGGCACGCTGTCGCGCTTGGTACTTCGCCGGCTGCAGGCTAACCACAGTTGTCAGCCGATGACAACTGACGTCGGCTCAAAGTCGGTCGGCCCCTAATACGGCAGGACTATGAGTGGTGAATTCATCTCGCGTTTACGTGATCGCGATCTTCCGTTACATCCTGCCCCGCAGGCTCTGACTCGCGAGTGCACCCCACCACGCCGGGCCGTTCCGCCCCGGTCGGGGCCGGCCGAGCGCCAACTCAGCTGCCCCGCAGACGAATCCGACTGCGCGTGGCCCGCCCGATCCCGGCCCGGGGTTTCCAACTGAGCACGACCGGCCGACTGCTGACCGCTGTTCAGTACTCTCCGGCTGCTCCGATGAGAGGACACGTCGATGACGAACCCGTTCGAGGACACCGAGGGCACCTTCCTGGTCCTGGTGAACGACGAGGGCCAGTACTCCCTCTGGCCCGCCTTCGCCGAGGTGCCCGTGGGCTGGGCCCTCTCGCACGGCCCGGCCGACCGCCAGGACTGCCTGGACCACGTGGTGGCGCAGTGGACCGACATGCGGCCCGCCAGTCTCGTGCGGGCGACGGCCTGAGCATCGCCGTCCGCGTGCGGCGGGCCCGTTCGGGCCGGCCGCGCGCACCACGGCCCGGCCCGACCCGCGGCCGGATCCGCACGGCGCGATCCCCGACGCACCGACCACACCGAGAGTGAACCAGCCCCATGCACGGTGATTCGACCGACGCGTCCCACTACCGCCTCGTGTGCTCCGTCTGCGGGCACCGGCGGGTCGACGACGGCCTGACGCTCGGCTGCTCCGGCCCGCACGGGCCCGGGCTGTGGCAGACCGACTACCAGGCCACCGAGTTGACGCCGGACCAGGCCCAGAGCGGGGTCTTCCGGTACCGCGACTGGCTGCCGGTCCGCCGCACCCTGGCCGACACCGGCCGCACCGCCGTCTACCGCAGCGAGCGGCTGGCCGCCTCGCTCGGGCTGAGCGAGCTGTGGATCGCCTTCAACGGCTACTGGCCCGAGCGCGGCGGCGACCTGATGACGGGGACCTTCAAGGAACTCGAAGCCGCCACCGTGCTCGGCCGCATCCCCGAGGAGGCCGGCACGCTGGTGGTCACCTCCGCGGGCAACACCGCCGCCGCCTTCGCCGAACTCTGCGCGCGCCAGCAGGTCCCGGTCGTCATCATCGTGCCGTCCTCCGCCCTGCCCCGGCTGCGCACCCGCACGCCCGGCTCCGAGCTGGTGCGCGTCATCGCGGTCGACGGCGCGGACTACGCCGACGCCATCGCGCTGGGCGACGCGCTCGCCAGGCTGCCCGGCTTCACGCCCGAGGGCGGCACCAAGAACGTCGGCCGGCGGGACGGCCTGGCCACCGTGCTGCTCGCCGCCGTGGAGGCGATGGGCACGCTGCCCACGTACTACGTCCAGGCCATCGGCAGCGGCGCCGGAGCGATCGCCGCGCACGAGGCGGCGCTGCGGTTGCGATGTTGCCGGCCCGGACCGCTGCCGCAGCTGCTGCTGGCGCAGAACGACGCGTACGCCCCGGTCCACCAGGCCTGGCAGACCGGCGAACGACTCTGGGAGAGCGGCTCCGAGCAGGACCAACGGCTCGCCACCGAGCGGGCGTTCGCCCCGGAACTGACCAACCGTCGACCGCCCTACGACGTGCGCGGCGGCCTGTACGACGCGCTGACCCAGAGCTCGGGTCAGGTCTTCACCGCAAGCGCCCAGGCGGCCCTGGCGGCGATGGACACCTTCCGCGAACTGGAGGGGATCGACATCGAGCCGGCCGCCGGCGTCGCGCTAGCCGCGCTGCGCGAGGCCGTGCTGGCCGGGCGGATCGACACCGAAGCGCCCGTGCTGCTGAACATCACCGGGGGCGGGCGGGCCCGGCTGGCCCGGGACCACGTACTGACCGCGCATCAGCCGGACCTGGTGGTGCCGCGCTCGGCCGTCCACGACCCCGTGAGCATCGCCGAGCTCGCGGCCCGGGTCGCGGCGCCGCAGCTGACGGCCCTGACGGCCCTGACGGCTTTGACGGTCTGACGTCGGATCAGTTCGCGATCACTTCAGGACGAAGGGAGCACTCACTTTCATGACCACCCTCATGACCGCGGTCCTGACCGAGCTCACGGCCGCCATCCGCACCGAGCTGGGCGCCGCCTCGAACGCCGAGGAGCGCGCCCAGCGGGTCGCCGCCGCGCTGGCCCCCTTTCTGCGCCACGCCGACCTGCTGCCGTCCGCCCAGCTGGAGCCCGATCCGCTCCGCTACCGCCAGCACCTGCTGCACGCCGAACCGGACGGCTCCTTCTCGGTGGTCGCCCTGGTCTGGCTGCCCGGCCAGACGACCAGCGTCCACGACCACACCTCCTGGTGCGTGGTCGGCACCTACCTGGGAGCCGAGGAAGAGACCGTCTACCGCCTGGCGGTGGAGGCCGACCGCGCCGTCCTGGTCCCGGTCGGCACCACGGTCCACCCCGCCGGCGCCGTCACCTACGTCACCCCACCCGGCGACATCCACCGGGTCCGCAACGCCACGACCGAGAAGACCGTCTCCATCCACGTCTACGGCGTCGACGTCAGCCTCAGCGGTACCAGCATCCGTCGGACCTACGACCAGCCGGTGCTGACCGCCGGCTGACCGACGGGCCGTGGCTCAGTGACCGAGCACGCCCGCGAAGTCGGTGCCCAGGTTCGCGACCTTGGTCAGGTCGCCCAGGTCGGTGATCCCGCCGACCGGAATGCTGTAGGTGTGCTCCTGCTTCGAGGGGGCCGGGTAGGCCGGGTTACCGGCCGCCCGGGCGGAGGCGGCGCCCGCCAGGCCGGCCGCGGCGAGCAGGGCGCCGGTGACGGTGAATCGGATCGCGGTACGCATCTGGTCCTCCGGGGGTGGGGTGTGGCCGGCCTGCTCAACGGCCGGCGAGCCGCAGGGTCACGCCCGGCCGGGCGTTTCACCGGGTCGGACCAGTGGTCGAGTCGGTGGGAGCCCTGAGCTCCTGAATTCGGTGGCCGCCGCGGAGTCGACGCGGCAGGGTGGGCCGGGTGGATCTCGTGGATGTCGAACTCGTCGCCGTCGCCGCCGAGGAGAAGCCGGTGCTGGCGAATCTGCTGCAGCTGTACCTGCACGACTACTCCGAGCCAGAGCCCCGGGAGCTGTCCGCAGCCGGCACCTTCGACTTCCCCTGGCTGGACAGCTACTTCACCGGCGCGGACCGCGAGGCGTACGTGATCCGCGTCGGCGGCCAGCCGGCCGGGTTCGCGCTGACGCGGTGCGACGCGGCGGGGGACGAGGGGGCCTGGAACGTCAGCGAGTTCTTCGTCGGTCGGGCGCACCGCAACAGCGGCGTGGCCAGAGCCGCGGCCCGCCTGCTGTTCCAACAGCACCCGGGGCCGTGGACGTTCGCCTGTCTCCAGCACAACGCGCCGATGGCCCGCCTGGCGTCGGTGCTGGCCGCCTCGGTGGCCACTGGGCCGGTGCGGCGGTCGAGCAGCTTGCACGGGCGGTCGCGGCGCCCAAGTACCGCTTGCGCTTCGAGGTGTCCGCCGGGCAGGCGGCTGCGGTCGGCGGCTGCGGTCAGTGGCGCGATACGCTGCGTCGATGCCTGAGGAACTGGTGGAGCCGGAGCGCGCCGAGCCGCTGTTGCCCGGCCTGGCGGCCGAGGAGCGGCTGGCGGCGCGGGTGACCTGTCGCGAGTGCGGGCGGTTGCTGCACGACCCCGAGTCGCGGATGCTCCGGCTGGGCCCGGGCTGCCGCCACAGCGCCGAGCCAGTGCGGCAGCACGTGGTGGAGCAGGACGCGCTGCCCGGCCTGTGAGACGGGGCAGCGCGTCGTATGAGTCCTGAGGTGGCGGTGCGTCAGACCTCCAGCTCGGCCTCGATCTTGGCCAGCTGATGCCGTGCCATCGCCAGGTTGGCGCGGCGCTTGTCGAGCGCGAGGTAGAGGAAGAGGCCCTTGCCGCTGCGGCTGGTCAGCGGCCGGATCAGGTGATACTGGCTGCTGAGCGAGATCAGGATGTCCTCGATCGAGTCGTTCAGCCCCAGCATCTCCATGGTGCGGAACTTGGCCCGCACCACATCGGTGTTGCCGGCGGCCGCCACCGTCAGGTCCAGGCCGCCGCCGCCGTCCAGGGTGCCGAGGGCCATCCCGCTGCCGTAGTCGACCAGCGCGGCGCCGATGGCGCCCTCGATGGAAGCGATTGCCTGGCGCAGCGAGTTGTCGGCGTCTGCCATGGTGATCTCCTGAAGGTGTGGTGAGTTGGTCATCGGGTGAGGGGTCTAGCTGGACAACGGTGAGCAGGGGAGGTCGGTCTAGCCGGCGGAGGGCTGCTGGTCCCCGCCGCGCAGCACCTCGCCCAGCCGCTGGGCCGATCGGCGCGCCTCCAGGTGCAGGCGGCCGATGCTCACATCGGGGTGCGAGAGCAGGGTCAAGACGCAGCTCGGACCCGCCGCGTAGGTCGCGATGTAGCCGTGCTCGCCACGGAACAGCGACTCGCGGAACCCGCCCTGGCCGGTGGCGTCGGAGAGCCGCTGGGCCACCCCGAGCGCGGTCGCGGTCAGCGCGGCCAGGCCTTCGGGGTCGGTGCCGTGGGTGTCGTGGGCGAGCAGCAGGCCGTTCACGCCGGCCACCAGGCCGCCTGCCAGGTGCGGCACGCGCAGGCGCAGCACGCGCAGCTCGGCGAGCAAGGTGCTCTCCAGCAGCGCGAGTTGGTGCCGGTCGGGCCGCGGCTTCAGCATCCGCCTCATGACCGGGTGTCCGGGACAGCGGGCGGGGCGAGGATCACAGTCGGGCCTCCAGTGCGGTGCGGACGCGGATCAGCAGGGCGATGTCCGGTTCGGTGGGTGCGGGGCGGGGCGGTGGGTCGGGCGCTCTGCCGCGGCGCAGGGTGGCACCCGGGACCCGGCGGGCCATCGCGTCGGCCGGGATCGGGTGGGTCGGCGCGTGGGGCGGGATCGGGTGGGTCGGCGCGTCGAGCGGCGTCGCCGCGGCCGGCGCGTCGTGCGGGTCCAGCGCGTCCGGTGCGTCGGGCGGCGTCGCGATCAGGCCCGCCGCCGCCAGGCGCCGGACCTCGACGATCGTGGCGTAGGTCGAGCGTCCGAGCAGTCGGGCCAGCTCGACGGGCGTGCGCCGGCCGTCGGCGAGGCCGAGCAGCTCGCGCCGTCGCGGGCTGGGGGAGAGGCCGCGGGCCGCGGTTCCGTCCTGGTCCGTGGTCACCGTGTGGCGGACCGGCGCGGTGTCCACCTGGGGCCACGGCCAGATCCGCTCCAGCAGGTCCCGGCGCCGGACCGCCTCGCGCCGCAGCAGTCGCGGGTCCACCCCGCTGACCGGGCCGAGCCAGTGCCGGACGCCGGGTTCGAAGCGGGTGGCCAGGGAGAACGCACCGAGGGCGAAGTACCCGGCGTCGTAGAGGGTGGCGAGGTGGCAGACCTCCAACTCGCCCCGGGTCAGGGCGCCCTGGGCCACCAGCATGCGGCCCACCAGGCAGTGCTCGGCGAACTGGTCCAGGGTGTGCTGCCAGTAGTCCGGTGTGACCCGGCCGCAGCGGGTCAGCAGGGAGCCGAGGTCGAGGGAGTGCGGGCTGTCCGCGTGGACGACGGCGCCGTGGTCCAGGTAGAGGGTGCCGGTCTCGGTGTGCAGGGCCCCGGTGGCCTGCCGGTCGGCCAGTTGCTCGACGGCCGGACCGGGCGGCTGCCGGCGGCGGGGTGCGGCCGCGCTCACGCCCTCGGCTCCGCTGGATCGAGGTGCCATCAGCCGAGCACCAGTTCCTCCGCGAGTGCCTGCAGCCGCATCCGGGCGCCGGCCAGGTTGGCCTCCTCGCGGTCGAGCCAGAGGTGCAGCAGCAGCCGGCTGTCGAAGACCGTGCCGATCAGCCGGAACAGGTGGTAGCTGCGCTCGGTGGTGAGGATCAGGTCCTGCAGCGGAAGCCGCGGGTCGCTCGGCTCGGCGAAGCTGAGGCTCTCGGCGGCCAGCCTGATCAGGTCGGTGGCCTCGGCGGCGGTCGCCTCGTGGTCGTCGGCCGGGCTGTCTCCCGCCGTGCCCAGGGCCAGGCCGCTGCCCCAGTCGAGTAACCCCGCGCCGCGCGCGCCGGCGATCCGCATCGCCGCCGACAGGCAGTCCTCGATCCCGGGCACCTGGGCTCCTTCGGGCTGGTAGAAGTCGCGGGAGTATCAGAAGTCGGCGAACCGCGTCGCCCGGCGCCGGGCGTCGGGCGTCCGGCGTCCCTCGCCCGGCGGCTGGAGCGCGGGCGCGGTGGATCGCCACGACGCGTCGCCGATCTGCCACGGAAGGTTACTGAGTTCGGCATGCCGTATGACAATGCCGTTGGCATATTTACTACTTCAGCGACGTGTTTCGGCCACCCCTGGTGCACTTTCGACGGACGGCCGCAGGGCTCGGGCGTCGCGTGTTGCCGCTACGGACGGTGGCGTGAACTCGGCCACCAGCAGCGGGTGGTTGGCTGATTCCGCGCACTGCGGGACGGGCGGACGCCCGGCGCCCCGGGATCTTTGAGATGCTCCGGGGCTCCAGGCGGCCGCCTCAGCCGTTCAGGTGCCGCAGCACGGCGCGGACCGCGTGTGCCACGGCCTGGCGCGCCTGCTCGGTGTGGTCGACCGTCTCGAACCCGTGATGCCCACCCGGCACTTCGACCACCTCGACCTCAGCTCGGCATGCCTCGGCGGCGGTCAGGAACTCCTGGACGGTCGCCGCGATCTCCGCGCTCTCCAGCTCGACCCGGGTCAGTACGATCGGCAGGTGGCCCGCGCCGGCCAGCGCGACCGCAGGACGGAACCGGGACTCCGTGAGCCCCCAGTTCGGCAGCGGAGCCAGCACCGGATAGGTCGCCGCCACGCAGCGCAGCCAGGGCGGCGGCGCCGCGAGCCAGTCCGCTGACAGCAACCCGCCGCCGGAGAAGAACCAGAGCGCGACGCGTTCCCCGTCGACCCGCGGATCGGCCCGCACCAGCTCGACCGCCTCGGCGACGTCGGCGGCGGCCTGCGCGAAGTCGCCGAGCCCGTGCAGCCGGTGATCCACCGTCACGCCGACGACGCCCAGGCTTGCCGCGTACCGTCCGTAGCCGAGGAAGGTCGCGGAGTCCCGTGGCGTGAGAGGCGCGTCCCGGGGGACCGGGCCGCCATGGACGAACACCACCGCGGGCCAAGGCCGCAGGGCGCAGGCCGGATCCGGCAGATGGAGATCGACCCGCCCCACCCGCTCGCGAGCACGCTCCGGCACGTCCAGGAGGAAGCGCCGGGGCTCCGCGAGCAGCCCACCCGCCTTCGCGCTCACCCGTTGCCCCTCGCCCGCGGCGGCCCGGAGCAGCACCGCGGCCAGTTCGTCGGGGGCGGAGAGCATCGGCCAGTGCCCGGTGTCGATCTCGATGAAGCGCACCCGGGGCTCGGTGAGCACCTGGAAGCGCGGATCCCCCATCCCCACCACGGTCTCGACCATCGCGACGCTGGCCCCGTTGGCCGTGCACAGGATGCCGGTCGTCGGCAACTCGGCGGCGGCGCCCGACAGTCGCAGCGGCCGGGAGAGCGTGCCCAACGGCTGCGGCGTGCCGCGCTCGACCAGCTGCGCCAGCGCTTCCTCGGGGACGCCGGCCAGGCTGCCCCAGAGCGGCCACTCCTCGGCCGACGGCGCGGGGACCCGCCAGCCCTCCCCGACCGCCGCGGCCTGCCGCACCAGCCGGTCCCGGACCGCCGGGTCGGGCACCAGGTCCAGCACCGACTCCCCATCCTGGGGGAGGCCGGCGTCCAGGTAGACGACCCGGGCGATCCGCTCCGGCCGCCGGTCGGCGGCGCCCAGCACCGGGTGCATGCCGTTGCCGTGTCCGACCAGCACCAGTTGCGGGGCGGCGATCCGGTCGATCAACCGCAGCAGAGCCGCGATCTGCGTCTCGAGGTCGGTACCAGGACCCGCCGCCTCGCCACCGTCGGCGCTGCCCGCGAACGTTCCCGTGAGCGCCGCCGGGAACACCTCGGCCCCCGACTCCCGCAGCCGGGCGGTCACTTGCTGCCAGATCCAGTCGCCGGCCCAGGGGCCGGGCACCAGCACGAATGCCGTCATCTCATCGCCTCCTCGCACGTCATGGCCCGCGGGTCGGCCGCACCGCGCACCGGCCGTCCGCGCTGCGGGGAACGGTAGGAACTCCCCCTGCGGGAGGTTCCAGTGCCGGGGGACATCCCGCGCGGGCGGCTGCGGGCGGCTGCGGGAGGCTGCGGGCGCCCGGGCGCCTGGGGCGCGTATTTGGTCGTGATCAGGCGGCAGCTCTGGTGAGGTCCTTGATCCGGATCATCGCGCCGCGAAGGTGAAGGCCGGCCCGCGAAAATCGCTGTGACGTCGCCGCCGCACAGTGATAGAAAGCCCGGGTGACCAAGACCTTGGACTTCCCTGAGCTGCTGCGCCTGATCGACGAGCGGTCGGCCGCCTTCCGGGCCGCGATCGCCTCCGCGCCCAGCCTCGATGTGCAGGTGCCGACCTGCCCCGAGTGGACGCTGCTCGACCTGGTGCACCACCTGGGCGGGGGGCGTCGCGCCTGGGCCGCCACGGTCGCGGCTGGGCCGGACGCCTCGGGCAAGTTGGCGGGAGAGGGCCTGGCCGCACCGCAGGAGCGCGAGGCCTTGCTCGCCTGGCTGGCCGAGTCGACGCAGCAGATGCTGGACGCGTTGCGGGAGGCCGGCCCGGAGCGCGGTTGCTGGACGTGGTGGGGCTCGTCGCAGTCGCCGCGGACCTGCGGCGCCGTCGCCCGGCACCAGCTCCAGGAGATCGCGATGCACACCTATGACGCCCAGCTCACCGTGGGCGCCCCGGAGCCGCTGCCGGAGGAGGTGGCGCTTGATGGTGTCGAGGACTTCCTGTTCACCTGCTGCACCACGACGGTCGCTTGGCCGCACAAGCCCGCCGTCGTCGACTATCACGTCACCGAGGGCGGCTCCTGGCGCCAGTCGCTCTCCGCCGATGGTTCGCGGGCCTTCCGTCTGCCCGAATCCGGCCCCGCCGCCGGCGAGGACTCGGAGTCGGTCGACGTCTCCGTCCGGGGTACGGCGAGCGACCTGGTCCTGGCCTTCTACGGTCGCATCCCGCTGGACTCCCTGAAGCTCGAAGGCGACCGGCACCTCTTCGACCTGCTGGAAGAGTGGGACATGGAGTAGGACTGCCTGGAGTGGGACCGCGCACCTAGTGCCTATGTGGTTGTGATCATTCTGGGAAGTTGCTCTCACGGTGCGGTCTGATCCGGTAGGCCGTGTTCCGTGACGCGAGTGCAACTATCCGATGCGGAGTGGCAGTTCATCGAGCCTTACCTGCCTGTCGGCGAGTACGGCCCGTACCCCGAACGGCTGCGCCAGCAGTTCGAGGGCGTGATCTGGCACTTCAAGAGCGGCAGCCAGTGGCCTGAGACGCCCAGGGAGTTCGGTGCCTGGTCGACCGTCCACAACCGCTTCCGGCAGTGGAGGGACGCTGGCGTCTTCGAGGCCCTGCTGGAGGGCGCGATCGCGGAGGCAGCCAAACGGGGCGAGGTGGACTTGTCTCTGGTCGGCGTGGACTCCACCACGGTCCGGGCCCATCAGGACGCCGCCGGGATGCACCCGGACCCCGACGCCCTGGCGGCCTTGGAGAAAGCCGCCGAGGAGGCGGAGCAGGACACCCCGTCCGGGTACGCCGGTGAGCCGGCCCGCAGAGGGCGGGATACCACCGAGTTCGCCGCGATGGCGATCGAGGCGGGGCTGGCGCTCGGCGTCGGCGGGCCTGCTGCGCAGCCGGTGCGCTGAGGACCTGGCATGGCGCTGCTGGGGGCGGACCGTCCCCAGCGGCGCCATGCCAGGTCGGTCGCTCAGCCCCGCTGGTCCAGCAGTGCGATCAGCTCCGCCGTGCTGCCCGTCTCGCCGAGCTTGGGGAAGACCCGGGTCAGGCTGTGCTCGTGCGAGGTCGGGTCGAGGTCGGTCACCGCGTCGGTGGCGATGGTGACGTGGTAACCGTGCTCGTGCGCCGCACGGGCAGTGGACTCGACGCCCATGCTGGTGGCGACCCCGCCGATGACGACCTGGGTGACGCCCCGGCGGCGCAGCTCCGCGTCCAGGTCGGTGCCGTGGAAGGCACCCCAGGTCTGCTTGGTGACCGTGATGTCCCCCTCCTCGGCGGGCAGCACCAGTTCGGCCCAGTCGGCCGGCAGTTCGCCGCCGCGGCTGGGGAACTCGGTCCGGCCGGGGGCGCCGCCGGTGACGTTCACCTGGACGATCGGCAGGCCGCGCTCGCGGAACGCCGCGACCAGTTGCTCGGCGTTGGCCAGGACCTTGTCGATGCCGAAGTCGGCGGCGAAGGCGGTGATGCCCTTCTGCAGGTCGATCAGGATCAGCGCGGTGTCGCGGTCCAGGGTGGTGGCGGTCATCGTGATCTCTTCCTTGCTGCTAACGAGGGGTCTGCCTGCTGGGATGGCGGTCTGATGGAACGTCAGCTACGCGCGGGACGCCTGCGATCTGTGGGCGCTCAACTCTCGTCGCCGGCAGCGAGGGTGCGCAACAGCGGCAGTGCCCGGGCGAGGGTGGCGCGCTGAGCCGGGTCGAGTTCGGTGCCGAGCGCGGTGGTCAGCCAGTCGCGCTTGGCGCGCAGGATCGAGTCCATCGCGGCCCGGCCCTCCTCGGTCAGTTCGATGAGCAGTTGTCGCCCGTCGGTGGGGTGCGGGGTGCGCCGGACGTAGCCCTGCTCCTCCAGTGCCGCCACGGTCATCCGCATCGACTGCGGGCGCACGAACTCCGCCCGGGCGAGGTCGGCCGTGGTCGCCGCACCGTCGCGCCGCAGCCGGGAGGCGGCCGAGCGCTGCGAGGCGGTCAGCCCGCTGCCGGCGGAGGCGGCGCGGGCGCGGCGGAAGAGCTGCCCGAGGACGGCGTGGATCTCACTGGCCAGCCCGGACAGGTCGTCGGGGTCGACGGCGTCCTCGGGACTGGCGGCGGCATCGGGGTCGGCGGGCGGCATGGAGCGAGCTTATGCAGCTGGCAGGGAAACTTGCAAGCTTGACTGTTGAGTCTTCCTGTGGAGTTTCCCCACCGAGTTGTCCCACCGAGTCGTCCCGCCGAGTCGTCCGGTCGATCAGCGCCGCACCCGTGCCCGCTGACCCGGCCGTTCGTTGCCCAGGGCAAGCGTCCCGCCGCACCGAGAGGGGGTCGCGTCGATGACCCTGGCCCTGCCGCCCGACGAGTTCACCGCCATGCTGCCCAAGCACGTGGTCTCCGCCGCCGTCCTGCTCACCGACGGGGCGGGCCGGATCCTGATGCTCCATCAGGCGCGCGCCTACCCGGGGCATCCCGCCTGGTGGCAACTGCCCGGCGGCCTGGCGGACGCCGGCGAGCGCCCGCACGAGACCGCGACGCGCGAGACCCGGGAGGAGACCGGCCTCCGGCTGCCCGCCGAGCTGCCCCTGCTCGCCGTCGACTACCGTGCCCCGGTGGACGGTTGGCCCCCGGTGATCGACTTCTGCTTCGACGGCGGCACGGCGCGGCCCGAGGCCGCGGTGCTGCTCAGCGCCGAACACGACGACTACGCCTGGCGCGACCCCGTGCAGTGGCAGCCCTGCCTGCAGCCCGCGCAGCGCCCCTGGTTCGCCGCGCTGCTGCGGGCGCGCGCCGCCGGGACGGCGCTGTTCCTCAACGACGGCCGCTGACCGGAACCACACCGCGTCCCCGGGTCGCGGTGGTGCTCAGGCGATCTTGGGGACCATCCGGTGCAGGCCCTTGCGGTCGTAGTAGCGGGTGATGGCCAGGCCGAAGGCCAGTGCCAGGACCACGGCGATGGCGATCATGATCCAGGCGCGGATGAGTCCGGCGTCGGCGCGGGCGTCGAAGTAGAGGATGGCGCGGGTGCCGTCGCTGAGTTGCCGCATCGGCTCGAAGACGGCCAGCCAGCGGTAGAAGGTGGGCAGCGCCTGCAGCGGGATCGTCGCACCGGAGGACGGCAGGGCGACGGCGACGAAGATGAACATGCTGACGAGCTGTCCGATGCCGCCGAACGCCGCGTTGATGGCCTGCACACCCAGGCCCACCGCCGCGGTCGCGCAGAACGAGAAGACCCAGAGCAGCGGAAGGTGCGAGGCGTCGATGCCGATGATCGCGATGCCGCCGACCATGACCAGCGTCGAGGTCACCGCGGCGAGCACCACCGACATGCCCCACTTGGCGAGGAGGGTCTGGGTGCGGTTGATCGGCACCACGGGGCGGCGGGTGTGCCAGGGGCCGAGCTCGCTGTCGGCGTAACCGAGGCCCACATCGAGGCCGTTGCTGATGATGTTGGCGCCCAGAAAGCCGGAGAGGACCAGCAGCAGGGTGTAGTAGAAGGCCGTCAGTCCCAGGCCGCTGTGCATGCCGATCGGGTGGCCGACCTGGACCACGACCGTGATCGGGTCGGCGAGCAGCAGCCGCTCCGCACTGCTCTGCGCGCCGCCCGGGGCGGGTGCCGCGGCTGCCGTCAGCGAGCCGCCGAGCTGCAGCGAGGCCTGGTGGGCGGCCGCCTGGTTGATCGAGCTGGCCAGCGACGAGGCCAGGCTGCCCACGCCGGGATTGGTCAACACGTTCACGGTGGGGCGCGCCGGCGACTGGGCGCTGGTGCTGCCGAGAGCGGCGACCGCCGCGGTGAAGCCGTCGGGGACCTCCAGGACGCCGTCCAGCTTCCCCGAGGCCAGACCGTCCTGAGCGCTCGCCTGGTCCAGCAGCCGCCAGGAGACCTGCTCCTTCGGGTCGGGGGCGCCGGCGATCCCGCTGGTGAGCTGCGCGCCGAGGTTCGTCGGGTGCCCGGCCACGGTGGCGCCGCGGTCGGCGTTGACCAGGCCGATCGGCAGCCGGTGCAGGTTCCCGTTGGGGTCGGCCACGCCGCCCAGGTAGAGGAGCGACAGCAGCAGCGCCAGCAGGGCGACGATGCCGCCGGGGAAGTACCAGGCCTTCGGGTTGCGCAGCACCTGCGCGGCGCGCACCTGTGTCGGCGCGGTGCGCTGCGGAGATGTCATGACGCGGCTCCCGGTGGCATCGATCCGATTCACCGGCAAGCTAGCCGCCCCGGCCGCCCGCGACCTCGTGACCCGCCCGCGCGCCCGGCCACGGTGCCCCAGGTGGCTGAGCGCGCGGCCGCTCGGCAGGCGGGGTCAGCCGAGCTGCTCGGCGCGGCTGCGCGCTCGTACGACGAAGAACGGGGGCAGCTCCGCGCGCCGCGGCTGCGCGGCGGCCACCTCGGGGCCGGGCTCGGGCTCGGCGGTCGCCTCGATCGCGAACCCGTGTGCGATCAGGGCGTTGAGGTAGCCGGACAGCCGGCGGTGCTGGTTGCCGGCCCGCCGCACGCCGTGCGGGTCGGCCGAGCGCCAGAAGCCCTCGGCGTGGTAGTCGCCCACCACGCGGCGGGGGCGGCCGGGTTCGGCGGTGGAATCCGTCCAGCCGGCGTGCGGCGCCTCGAAGCACGGGTGCGGGATGGTGAACACCAGGAGCCCGTCCGGGACCAGTACCCGCCGGGCGGCGCGGAGTGCCGCCGGGAGGTCGGGGACGTTGTTCAGGGAGAGCGCGGCCGTCACCCAGTCGACGGATCCGGCGGCCACCGTCGCCAGGGTGCAGCCGTCGTCGACCAGGGAGCGGGCGCCGGTCGGCGTGCGCTGCTCGGCGGCCCGCGCGTGTTCGATCATGCGCGGGGACGGGTCGATGCCCAGGGCATGGGCGCCTCGGGCGGCCAGGGCCCGGGTGGCGATCCCTTCGCCGCAGCCGACGTCGAGAACGCGTCGTCCGGCGGGGTCGTCCGGCAGTTGGTCGAGCAGGATGTCGCGGCTGAACTCGTTCAAGGCGGAGCCGTTGCGGAGGAGTTGGGCGTACCAGTCGGCGATCGTGTCCCAGGTGTCGGTCATCAAAACCCTGACGCTACCCGACGGCCCAGGGCGCCGGCCATCCGTTTTGGGACCGGGTCCGCCCTGAGCTGTCAGTTCGCGTTCGCCGCCGCGACCTGCCGGGCCAGCGTGAGCAAGTCGCCGACCTGCCGGGCCAAGGTGAGCAAGTCGCCGGTCGGCGCACTCGGGTAGCGGGTGGTCCGGTGCGCCCAGGCGTCGTCCCGGGCGAACCAGTCGATCGCGGCCGGCTCGCCGCCGCTTGCGAGGGCGGCGTCCAGGCTCGCGAAGTACGCGGCCCAGCGCGGGGCGTAGACGTCGGCGACCAAGCCGGACCACTCGCGGTTGGCGTAGTCGTGCAACCGCCCGTCCTCGCTGGGCCCGCGACCGCCCCAGGTGGTCAGCAAGGCGCGCGCGTCGTACTCCAGTTGGTCGCGCTCGGCCGGGGAGGCGCCCCAGGATCGGGCGGCGGCGAGCCAGGGGCCCAGCAGGAAGCGGGAGTCGGTGGCGAGCAGCTGGTCGAGCAGCGCCTCGTCGGCGCTCCAGGCGGCTGTCAGCGCGGCGAAGGCGGCCCGGTCGCGCGCGGCGTAGGCGGCGGCGATCCGGGGCAGCTGCGTCCGGGCGCGGTCGGCGAGCACCTGCCGGGCCAGGTCGAGCAGGTCGAAGCGGTAGGCGTCGCTGCCGCGCAGCTCCGGCGCGACCTGGAGGAGCTCGCCGAGCGCCGCCTCGACCGTCCGGGCGGGGTAGCGCATCGCACTGGGACTCCAGGCCGCGGCCGTGCCGGCGGTCAGCGCGGGCCGGGCGGCGAACAGGCTGTCCGGCGGCTCGCTCCAGCCGTCGGACGGCATGCTGTAGGGGCCGTCCCGCAGCAGCTCCCACGCGGCGGCGGCGTGCGGGTCCGGCCCCCCGTAGCGGCGGGCCGCGTATCCGGCGAACCAGGCGCGCTGGTCGACCGGCCTCGGCTGCCAGGCGAGTTCGGTGAACAGCTCGAAGGCGGCCGGGTTGCCGCCGGTGCCCTCGGGCAGGTAGGCGAGGCCGCGCAGCGCGCTGCCGGGCTTGCCGAGCCACCGGCGGAACCGATCCGTCCAGACCGCCGTGTTGGCGCCGATGCCGGTGTGGCCGCCGAAGTTGTCGATGCTGCCGAAGGCGTACGGCGTCCCGGCCCAGCGGCTCTCCCGGTCCAGCCCGTCGTAGCGGTCGGACAGGCCGTCCAGGATCAGCATCCTGGCCTTGTCGACGCCGCCGAGCACGGCGGGCGAGGGGTTCTGCTCCCAGCCGAGGATCGCCCAGGTGGCGCCGGGGTGCGCGGCGTCCAGCGCCTGCTGCACGGCTCGGGCTGCCGCGCCGGCGTCGACCGGGCCGAGCACGCCGCCCTCGTGCAACAGGTCCATCTTGTACATCGTGCTGTCGCCGAACCGCTCGCGCTGCGCCCGGTAGTAGGCCGCCGCCAGGTCGACGAAGACCGGGCCGGTCGGGTCGAGCCAGTCCGGCCGCTGGAAGCCGACCCAACTGCCCTGCGCCACCACCCGGGCGCCCGGCCGGCGTTCGGCGAACCCCGGCGGCACGGTGCCGAAGAAGCCGGGCAGCACCGGCGTCATGCCCAGGCCGCGGAGCTGGTCGGCGATCCGCCGCCCGAGCGCCGCGCGCGCCTCGACGAGTTGCGCGGACTCCGGCCCGCCGAAGCCCGCCAGGTTCTGCAGCAGCCACCAGCTCTGATGGCCCGGGGCGGGAAACCAGGCGCGCAACTCCGCCTCGCTGTAACCGAACTGACGCAGCGCCTGGAGATAGGGGTACTCGGCCCCGGTCTGCACGAAGACCTCGTTGACGCCGTGCAGCGCCAGCAGGTCGATCTCGTGCCGGTAGGCGGTGAAGTCGCGGTAGGGGCCGGAGTAGCCGGCGTCGGTGTCGTTCAGCGCGTAGCGGTGCGGCACCGCCGCCGCGCGGGTGATCGGGCCGGCCGGGGCGGGCAGCACCGCCGGGAGCCGGTCGAGGCTGTCACCCGGCCAGCCGAGGTCGACCCCGGCGACGTGCTCCAGATACCAGCCGACGCCGCTGAGCAGGGTGGCCCCCGAGGTGCCGCGCACGGTGATGGCGCCCGGGGTGCCGTCGATCGAGAACGCGTCGCCGGTGGCGGGCCGGGCCGTCGGGAGCAGGCGGAACTGCGCGGCGTGTCCGGGTAGCAGGCGGGAGAGACTCGCCGTGGCGGGGGCGGTGTCGAAGGCGGGAGCCGAAGCGGCCCGGGTGGGGGCGGGCGGGCTGGTCACGGTCAGCGCCGCCGCCAGTAGCAGGGTGATGCCGGGCCACTTCATGTCGTTCGCCTCCGGTGCCGCGATCGGCTGGATCGATCTTGGCAGGCAGGGTGCGGTGAACGCTGGACCGGCGACTCCGCCGGCCGGGTGAGCGGCGGTCGACCGCTGCCCCGAGGCACCTGCGTTGAGAACATCAGCCACAGCCGCTCCGCCCTGGGCCGGTCGGCGACGCTATCGTTGCCCCGCATGACCCACACAGAGACCGAGCTCACCGCGGAGTTGGTCCAGGATCTGTTGCGCGATCAGCACCCCGACCTGGCCGACCATCCCGTGCGGCTCGGCGCGCGTGGTTGGGACAACCAGCTGTGGCGGCTCGGTGACGACCTCGCCGTCCGGTTGCCCTGGGCGACGCAGTCCGCGGACGCGCTGCTGCGCAAGGAGTACGCCTGGCTGCCCGCCCTCGCGCCGCACCTTCCGCTGCAGGTCCCCGTCCCGCAGCGCCTCGGCGAGCCCTCCGAGCGGTTCCCGCGCCCCTGGATCGTCACCACCTGGGTGCCGGGCGAGCCCGCCGACCGTGCTCCGGTCACGCGCGCCGAGGAGGCGGCCGACACCCTGGCCGCCTTCCTGACGGCTCTTCACCACCCCGCACCAGAGGGAGCACCAGCCAGTCGTCTCGGCCGGGGGAGGCCACTGGCCGAGCATTCCGATGGGTTCGCCGAAGGGCTCGCCGCGGCTACCGAGCTGGGTCTGATCCCCGATCCGGACGCCGTCCGCGCGGTCTGGGAAGACGCCGCCGCCGCGCCCGACTGGCAGGGCGCGGCACTGTGGCTGCACGGCGACCTCCACCCGGCCAACGTCCTCACCGCGAACGGCACTTTCTGCGGCGTGATCGACTTCGGCGACCTCTGCGCGGGCGACCCCGCCTGCGACCTCGCCGCCCCCTGGATCCTGCTGCCCGACGGCGCCGCCACCCGCTTCCACGAGGCCTACCAACCGACCGCAGACACCGCCACCCTGCGCCGTGCCCGCGGCTGGGCCGCGCTGCGCGCCCTCGGCGGCATCCTCATCGGAGATGCCGGCGTCCACGGCCGCCCCGGCGGCAAGCCGACCTGGGGCCCACCCGCTCACGCCACGCTGCGACGCCTCATCGCAACGGCGGGCTGAACGGCGGGGCCCAGGAGGGTGCGGAGTTCGAGAACCTGACCAAGCCCTACTAGTTCCCGGACTTCGGCGGCCACTCGTAAGGGGGCAGCCTGCGGTGCACGGGGCGGTCATTCACCGTTTGCGATTCCTTGTACGAGGCGTATCGAATCCTTCCGAAGGAAACCTCTCCATCCCGGTGCACGTCCACCCCCTCGTTCGGGAAGGAGATCCATCCCGCGCCGGCCTGGGGCCCCGACACCCAGGGGGTGACCACGCTGCGGACGTTGGTCTCGCCGGCGACTATGGTGCCGCGCTTCTTCTCGGGGTCGGTGATCTTCACGCCCGTTTCGGTGAAGGCGATGCGGCTCTTCTTCCCGTCCGGCCCTTCCGCCCAGTGTGTGGTCACGCTGTTCAGGTCGGCCCTGTCGGCCGAGACGGTTCCCCAGGCCTTTCCCTGGCCGTGGAACACGTTCAGCCCGGACTGCGGGAACTCGATCCACCCGTCGCTGTCGCCGCGCCCCTGCACCCACGCGGTCTGCACACCGTTCACGTCGGCCTTGTCGGCCGCGAGGGTGCCCGGCTGCGTTCGTCCGTCCCGGTAGACGTTCAGTCCGGACTTCGGGAAGCCGATCCATCCGTCGTCGGAATTGCGCCCGTGCACCGACGTGGTGTTCACGCGGTCCACCTCGGCCCTGTCGGCCGAGAGGGTGCCCAACTGCGTCGAGCCGCCCTGATGGACGTTCAGGCCGGATTGCGGGAAGTCGATCCATCCGTCGCTGGAGTTGCGGCCGTGCACCGACGTGGTGTTCACGCGGTCCACCTCGGCCCTGTCGGCCGTGACGGTTCCCCGGGCGCCGGCCCCGTTGTGGATCTCCACCCCGGCCGCGGCGAAGGTGACACGGCTCCTGCTCGGCGTCCCCTCGACCCACGGGGTGCGCGTCCCGCTGTCGAACTCGGGGACGAGTGCGTGGACCGTGGTGGTGAGGAAGTACCCGTGGTGCTGCTGCGTGGCGGTGGTCGTCCCGGCGATGAGGGTGTAGGTGGTGCCTCGCCTCGGCGCGGAGGGGGGTGACCAGGTGTACGGCTGCTGGGTCACCCGCGGTCCCTGGGCCGCCGACTGGACGAGCACCTCGGTCCCCTGCGGATCGCGGATCCAGTAGTCGAGGTTGTCCGGCCCCTCCCACTTCAGAACGACGTTCTGGCTCGCGTCCACGTCCACCAAGGAGTTCTTCTCCGGGCGGAAGTTGCGCGGGACCTTCGGCGCCTGCTTCACCAGCCCGAGAGTGGTGGTGAAGTCCGCCTGTCGGATGGGGACGTTGTCGTCGCCGCCGCCGGACCGCTCGTGGATCTTCACGCGGATCAGTCCCGCTGCGTCGGAAACCGGTATGTTCTCCAGTTTCAGGACCAGCGACTCCTCGTCCGGCAGGGTCAGCCTCCCCCCGACGGGCGCCTTCGCCCGGAAGCGGCCGAGCGTACCGTCCCAGCCGAAGACCGGGTCCTCCTCCAGCCAGACCGTGTAGTCCTTCTCGACGCTCGCGCCGATCACCGTCGGATTGCCCGTCAGGTCGTTGGGGCCGCTGCCGACCGGTATCTCCACATCGATGAACTCCCACTTCACCTCGGACTGGTGAGTGTTGGAGACGATCACGTACAGCGTCCCCACGGACGGTGCCCCGGGCTGCGACGCTTGGAGCGAGGTCGGGTCGGTGACGATGGCGTAGTTCAGCAAAGACGGCACGGTAAGGACTCCCTACCTCGGCGTTTCACACGATGCGGGCAGAAGACGCGCAGTGGAGGCTCGGTGCTGGCAGGTGTTGGGTCAGTGTGCTGACACGGGTTCAGGCGGGCAGCCGACAGGTTCAGGGGCAGACGTATCTCGGTGACCGTCGGTACGGCTCAGTCACAGAATCGTCCCGGCGGGCAATCCAGGAGCCACGATTCCGCGTAACTGGCCCGAACAGGGCCCCCGGCGGCTGAAACCGAAGCACATCGTCGTCCATCAGTCGAGACGGGCCTTCGATGGCCCGGCGAGCATGGGTGGCAGGCTGGAGGGGCTGACATAGCGGGGCTGACGTGGAGGTGGCGATGAGGGTCGTGTTCGTGCACGGGGCGTGCGTGCGGGACGGGTCGTGGTGGTGGCACCGCGCCGCCGAGCTGCTGCGGGAGCGGGGGGTGGCGAGTGTGGCCCCGGCGCTGCCGAGTTGCGGTGAGGCGGGCCCGGCCGGCGGCGTCGGCGGTCCGGGGCTGCCCGAGGATGTCGCGGCGGTGCGGCAGGTGTTGCGGGCCGGCGACGAGCCGACCGTCGTGGTCGCCCACAGCTACGGCGGCATCGTCACCGCGGAAGCCGCAGCGGGAATCGGGTCGGTGCGCCACCTGCTGCTGATCTCCAGCTACCTGCCCGAGGTCGGGCAGAGCCTGTCGGAGTTCGGGGACGGCGGCCCCGCCCCGTTCCTCGACGTCGACCCCGACGCCGGCACGTTCGGGGTCCGCCCCGAGCTGCTCGTGGACACGTTCTTGCAGGACTGCGACCCCGAGGTCCAGGCGCAGGCGGCGGACCACCTCGCCCGGCAGAGCGTGCAGGTGACCGGGCAGCCGGTCGGGGCGGCCGCCTGGCAGCAGGTGCCCTCGACGTACCTCGTCTGCGCCCAGGACCGGGGCACCCCGCCACGGCTGCAGCGCGAGTTCGCCCGGCGGGCCGGCAGCGTCGTCGAACTCGACGCCGGCCACCACGCGTTCCTGTCCCAGCCCGCCGCGGTCCGGGACCTGGTGCTGAGCCTGTGACGGCAGGCTCACCGCCGCCCTCAGCCGATCACCAGCACCAGCCTGCCTCGTACGCGGCCCTGCTCGCTGCTGCTCAGTGCGCGCCGCTGTTCAGCCTCAGCCCTCGTCGGCCGTGAACGGCCCTTCGGTGACGAAGCGGTGCAGCTGGCGGGCGAAGGTGGTGGCCTCGGTGGGGGGCCAGGTGCTCAGGGTGGCGGTGATCCGGTCGGTCAGCCGGTCGCGGGTGGCCTGGACCGTCTGCTCGCCGTGCTCGGTGAGGACCAGCAGGGTGGCGCGGCGGTCGGCGGGGTCGGGCTCGCGGCGCAGTAGGCCGGCCGTCTCCAGGCGGCTGGCGCGGCGGGTCACGTTCGAGCGGTCCAGGCCGACCTCCTGGGCGAGGTCGGCGGCGCTGCGGGGGCCGGTCCGGGCGAGGCCGCTGAGCACCGGGTAGGTGAGCTCGTCGACGCCCTCGCCCAGGCCTTCGGTCAGCTGCTGGTACAGCCGCGCCCGGGTGGTGCGCTTGAGCAGCAGCCCCAGCGCGTCGGCGATCTCGCGTCCCGCTTCCGTCTCCACGCCTCCAGGGTAGCGTGTCCGGCGCACGTGGTCCGCCCGGCGGTCCGAGTGCGCCGGGCGGCTGTGACGATTGGTCAGACATGCTGCTGGAAAGGGGGATTGGGCTCGACCTCGACCTCGACCTCGGGGTGGTCGTCGGTGACCCCGGTGGCCGGGGCGGTGCGGCGCAGCAGCAGGCCCGCCGCGAGGGCGGCCAGCAGGGCGGCCGCCACGCCGCCGAGCAGCGCGTCGTGCATGCCCGCGACGAAGGCGGTGCGCGCGCGGTCGAGGACCGGTCCGCCCATCGCGGCGGCGGTCGCCAGCGAGGACTTGGCCGCCTGCACCACGCGCTCGGGTGTGCCGGGCAGCCGCAGGTGACTGCGGTAGGAGGCGCTGAGGATGCTGCCCAGCACGGCGATCCCCAGGGCGCCGCCGAGTTCACGCGACAGGTCGTTCATCGCCGAGCCGACGTTCTGCAGCGCCGGCGGCAGCGCGTCGGTGATCGCCGTGGTGGCCGGGGTCATCGCCAGGCCCATGCCGGCCCCGAGCAGCAGCAGCGCCACCGCGATCAGGCCGTACGAGCTGCCGCGGCCCACCTGGGCGAAGGTTGCCAGCCCGCCCGCGACCAGCAGCAGGCCGGCCAGCCACGGGCGCCGGCTGCCGAAGCGCGCGGAGAGCTTCGGGCTGAGCCGGGAGCAGGGCACCATCGCGACGGCCATCGGCAGCACGCTGACCGCAGCCGCCAACGCGCTGTCGCCGCGCACCAGTTGCAGGTACTGCATGATCACGAAGATGTAGCCGAAGAAGGCGAAGAACTGCAGCGCGATCGAGAGCGAGCCGGCCGCGAACTCCTTGTTGCGGAACAGCCTTGGGTCCAGCAGCGGGTGACGACGCCTCAGTTCCCAGGCCACGAAGCCGCCCAGCACGAGCAGGCCGCCGCCGATGCCGCCGAGGGTGCGCCCGCTGCCCCAACCGTTCACCGGGGCCTCGATCACGCTGTACACCAGCGCGCCCAGGCCGACCACCACCAGCAGCGCGCCGGTCAGGTCGAGCGCGGGGCGGTCCGCTTCGGCCGACTCGGGCACGAAGAGCAGGGCGCCGACCAGCGCGACGGCCGCGAGCAGCACGTTCAGCAGGAACACCGAACGCCAGGACCAGGCCTGCAGCAGTGAGCCCGAGGTGAGCAGCCCGACCACCGCGCTGGCGCCCGCCACCGCCGCCCAGACGCTGACCGCCCGGGCGCGCTGCTCGCGGGGGAAGGTGGTCGTGATGGTGGAGAGGGTGGCCGGCATGACCAGTGCGGCGCCCACGCCGAGCAGCGCGCGCAGGCCGATCAGGGTGCCGGGCGAGGTGGTGACGAGCGCGCCGGCGGAGGCGCCGCCGAAGATCACCAGGCCGGTGAGCAGCGCCCGGCGCCGGCCGAACCGGTCGCCCAGCGCGCCGGCGGGCAGCAGCAGCGAGGCGAAGACCAGGCTGTAGGCGTCGATGATCCAGGAGAGTTGGGTCTGCGTCGCGTGGGTCTCGCGGGCGATGGCCGGCAGTGCGACGTTCAGCGAGGACATGGCGGCCACCACGGTGGCCAGCGCCAGACAAGTGATCGCCAGCACCAGGTTGTGGCGCACCGTGGGTCGCCGGCCGGCCGCTGCGGCTGCCGTGGATGGTGTGGGCGGTGTGGGTGGCTGGACGGCTGAGGCTGAGGCTGACATGGTTCTCGCTCTCCCGGTCTCTCCGCAGGGCGGTTTCGGCTACTCGCTCAGCGTCGCCGTCCCGGGAGTAGCATTTCAACGGTGATGAATAAATCCGCTCCGCGCGGACGCCGGCCAGGCAGCCCGGACACCCGCGCGGTGATCCTGGACATCGCCCGGCGCCGCTTCCTGGCCGAGGGCTATCACGCTGTCACGCTGCGCTCGATCGCCGCTGAGGCGGGCGTCGACCTGGCCCTGATCAGCTACTTCTTCGGCTCCAAGAAGGGCCTGTTCGGCGCGGCGCTCGCGCTCGCCGTCAACCCGGCCGAGGTGCTCGCCGAGGCGCTGAAGGGTGACCCGGCGACGTTCCCGCAGCGCGTGCTGCGCGGTGTGCTGGCCGTCTGGGAGGACCCGGTGGCCGGCCCCACGCTGGTCGCCATGCTCCGCAACGCGATCCAGGAGCCGGCCTTCGGCGCGCTGGTCAAGGAGGTCGTCGAACGGGAGATCGTGGACCGGGTCGCCGCCTGGCTCGGCGGCGCCGCCGCCCGGAAGCGCGCGGCCGCCTTCGGCGTGCAGATCGGCGGACTGATCGTCACCCGCTACCTGCTGCGGCTGGAGCCGATCGCTTCGATGACGCCTGATGAAATCGTCCGCCACCTGGGGCCCGGCCTGCGCCGGGCCCTCCAGGAACCCGGACAACGGCAGGAACCGGGACAGCGGCCCGCCGGCCGGCCGCCAGGTGGCGACCGGAGCTGACCGCCGGCTTGGGCGCCGTGGGACCCGTCCCAGGGCGGTCGCGTGGCCCACGGCGGCCGGGAGCGCCGCACGGGGCGTCAGGGCGCCTTGAAATAGGTCGGAAAGGCGGGCGCCAGCCACGGCTTGCGCCCCCACGCCAGGATCCGGCTCCGCGCGATGGCCCCCGCCGGGTTGCAGCGGCCGAGGGCCAGCAGCAGGAAGGTGACCGGCTCGGCGACGATCACGCAGTCGGCACCGGCTGCGGGCGACCGGCTGACCGTCACCGTGCCGTCGGCGAGCGTCACGCCGAAGCGCGGGCCGCCGCGCAGGCCGACGGTGTAGCGGGCGCTGCGGCCGGCTGCGGTGCGCGGGTCCACCACTCGGGGCATCGCGGTGAGCAGGAACGGGAGCGACAGCTCCGCGCGCTCGCGGTCGATCATGTGCGGGCGGCGCAGCGCGCGGGCCAGGTCGTAGCCGTGGCCGAGCTGGTGGGTGAGCAGGTAGCTGGCCAGCGTGCCCAGGTCCATCGGCCCCATCGGGGTCAGCACGGGCTCGGCGGCGCCGCGCTGCTCGACGTTGGCGGCGAAGGTACGGGTGTGCGCCACGATCGCGTCGGCGAGAGCGACCGGGTCGCGTTCGGGGTAGTCCGCCAGCGACGCCTCGTTGGCGGCGGCGAGGCCGCCCGGGGTGCCGTCGCCATAAGGGTGCTGCTGCCCGCCGGCCACAGCGGCCATCAGCTGGTTCGCCAGCGCGAGGTGCGCGGCCGCCTCGCCCACCGACCAGGTGGCACCTGGTATCCGCGCCGCCGGTTCGGGGCGTGAGCGCAGCAGCTGGGCGATGTCCTCGGCGGTGGCGAGGTTGGCCTCGATCACCCTGGTACTCACGGTCATGAGCCCGAAGCCTGCGGCAAGACGTCCGCGCTGTCCAGACCCTGCGGCGCGCACCCGACCCGGTGGCGTGGATTCCCGGTCGTGGCGCTGAACGGGTGAGCCGGCGGCGATTCGCCGACCTGGGCGGCCGGGGGCTGCGAAACGATCGTCGCCGGATTGTCACCGATCGTCACCGGCCGGAGCGGCGTTGCCGGTCACCCCCCCTAAGCCGGAGGCCTGGATGCGAATCCTGCTGATCGCCAGTGCATTCAACAGCCTTACCCAGCGCGTCTTCGCCGAGTTGCGCGACCGGGGGCACCACCCGGCCGTGCATCTGGTGACCGGCGACCAGGCCCTGCGGGAGGCGGTACGCCGGCACGCGCCGGAGTTGATCGTGGCCCCGATGCTGAAGGCCGCCGTACCCGAGGACGTCTGGTCGGCGCACACCACCCTGATCGTCCATCCGGGTCCGCTCGGCGACCGGGGACCCTCCTCGCTCGACCGGGCGATCCAGGAGGGCGCCGAGTGCTGGGGGGTGACGGTGCTTCAGGCCAACGAGGTGATGGACGGCGGCGACGTCTGGGCGCATGCCGAGTGCCCGGTGCCGCCGGTCGGCAAGAGCGACCTGTACCGCAACGAGGTCTCCGATGCCGCCTCGCGGGCCGTGCTGCTCGCCGTCGAGCGCTTCGCCGCGGGCAACTCCAGCGCCGGCCCCAGCCCCAGCCCCAGCCCCGGCCCCGGCCCCAGCGACAGCCCCAGCCCCAGTGACAGCCACACCCCGCGCCCGCAGCACGGCCCGGGTTGGGACGTCCCGGTCCGCACCCGCCCGTACCTGCGGCAGAGCGAGCGACGGATCGACTGGTCGGCCGACCCGACCGCGACAGTGCTGCGCAAGCTGCGTGCCGCCGACTCCCAGCCGGGCGTGTCGGACGAGCTGCTGGGCGAGCGGTGGTACCTGCACGGCGGTCACCCGGAGGATGAACTGTGTGGAACCCCCGGCGAGTTGCTGGCCACCCGGGCCGGCGCCGTCTGCCGGGCCACGGTGGACGGTGCGGTCTGGCTCCCCGAGCTGCGGGCGGGGCGCGTCCCGGCGGGAGTGGCCGGCGTCAAGCTGCCGGCCACCCTCGCGCTGGGGGAGCGGCTACCCGCACTGCCGGAGGTGCCCGCTCCGCTCCAGCTGCCCGAGGGGCGCCGCACCTGGGCCGACCTCGACTACCGGGAGCTGGGCCCGGTCGGCCTGCTGCGCTTCTCCTTCCCTGGCGGGGCGATGAGCACCATGCACTGCCGGCGACTGCTGGACGCCTACCGCTTCGCCTGCTCCCGCCCGACCTCGGTGCTGGTGTTGGGCGGCGGCCGGGACTTCTTCTCCAACGGCATCCACCTCAATGTGATCGAGGCCGCGGCCGATCCGGCGCTGGAGTCCTGGGCGAACATCAACGCGATGGACGACCTGGTCGCCGAGATCCTCACCAGCACCGACCGGCTGGTGGTCGCCGCGCTGGGCGGCAACGCGGCGGCCGGCGGCGCGATGCTGGCGCTGGCCGCCGACGAGGTCTGGTGCCGCGAAGGCGTACTGCTCAACCCGCACTACCGCCTGATGGGGCTGTACGGCTCGGAGTACTGGACGTACACCCTGCCCCGCCGGGTGGGCCGGGCGGCGGCGGAGCGTCTCACCGGGCAGGCGCTGCCGGTGACGGCGCAGAGCGCGCAGCGACTGGGCCTGGTGGACCGCACGGTCGCGGCCGCGCCGCAGGAGTTCGGCGCCGAGGTCGCGCGGCTGGCCGGCCTGCTCGCCGACCGGCCGGCGCTGGCGGAGCGGATCGCGGCGAAGAAGGCCGCGCGCGAGCGCGACGAGGCGGTCAAGCCGCTGGCGGCCTACCGCACCGAGGAGTTGGCGGTGATGCACCGCACCTTCCTGGACCCTGGAGCGCCGTACCACGCGCTGCGGGCCGCCTTCGTGCGCAAGGAGCCGGTGCGGGGCACGCCGGAGCATCTGGAAGGCACGCGGTGACGGGAGGCGTGGTTTAGCGATCAAGATATCGCGTGATACTGACTGTCGTCAGGAAAGCGCGATACCTGCGCCGCCGCTCCACCGCTTCCGCCGCTCCGCCCACCCCCAAGCCCGCTCCGCCTTCGCCAAGCCCGCCGAGGTGCCCGCCCATGGAGCTCTCCCCCTCAGGACACGTCGACACGTTCTGTCGTGACCGCCTGCCGGCTGCCGACCAGTGGCCGGAACTGATCAACGAACTACCGGAGTTGAGCTATCCGGAACGGCTCAACTGCGCCCGTGAGCTGCTCGACGAGGCCATCGCGCGCTGGGGTCCGGACCGGCGCTGCCTGCTCACCCCCGAGGCGTCCTGGAGCTACGGCGAGCTGCAGCTGCGCGCCAACCAGGTGGCCCAGGTGCTGACCGAGGACCTGGGGCTGCTGCCCGGCAACCGGGTGCTGCTACGTGGTCCCAACAATCCGTGGCTGGTGGCCAGTTGGCTCGGCGTGCTGAAGGCCGGCGGGGTCGCCGTGACCACCATGCCGCTGCTGCGGGCCGGTGAGCTGGTCGAGCTGGCCGGGATCAGCCGACCTGCGGTCGCCCTCTGCGACCACCGCTACACCGCCGAGCTGACCCTGGCCGCCCGGCAGATCCCTGGCCTGGCCGTGCTGACCTACGGCGCTGCCGCTGCCGCCGATGCCCAGGCCCCCGCCGACCTCGCCGCCCGCTGCGCCCGCAAGGCGGGCGTCTTCGCCGCCGTCGACACCGCCGCCGACGACGTCGCGCTGATCGCCTTCACCTCCGGCACCACCGGACGCCCCAAGGCGACCCTGCACTTCCACCGCGACGTGCTGGCCAACGCCGACACCTTCTCCCGGCACATCGTGCGCCCCGAGCCGGACGACCTGTTCACCGGCACGCCCCCGCTCGGCTTCACCTTCGGGCTCGGTGGCCTGGTGGTCTTCCCGCTGCGGGTCGGCGCGGCCACCCTGCTGCTGGAGCGGGCCACCCCGGAGGAGCTCGCCGAGCTGGTCGCCGAGCACCGCGCCACCGTGCTGTTCACCGCCCCGACCGCCTACCGGGCCATCCTGGCCGCCGGGTTGGCGGGGAAGCTGGCCGGACTGCGGCGCGGCATCTCGGCCGGCGAGGCGCTGCCGGCCGGCGTCTGGCACGAGTTCCAGCGGGCCACCGGGCTGCGCCTGATCGACGGCATCGGCGCCACCGAACTGCTGCACGTCTTCATCTCCGCCGCCGACCAGGACATCCGCCCCGGCGCCACCGGCCGGCCGGTGCCCGGCTACCGGGCGGCGATCCTGGACGAGCACGGGCAGCCGGTGCCGGACGGGCAGCCGGGCCTGCTCGCCGTCAAGGGCCCGACCGGCTGCCGCTACCTGGACGACGAGCGGCAGGCCGACTACGTGCGCGGCGGTTGGAACTTCACCGGCGACGTCTATCTCCGGGACCAGGACGGCTACTTCTGGTACCAGGCCCGCAGCGACGACATGATCGTCTCGGCCGGCTACAACATCGCCGCCCCGGAGGTCGAACAGGCCCTGGTCACCCACCCCGACGTGCTGGACTGCGCGGTGGCGGGCACGCCGGACGAGCGGCGCGGCACGGTCGTCAAAGCGTTCGTCGTGCTGCGCGAGGGAGTCGACGCCTCGCCGGCCGAGGTGGCGGCGCTGCAGCAGCACGTGAAACAGGCCATCGCGCCCTACAAGTACCCGCGCGTCATCGAGTTCGTGCCCGCCCTGCCGCGCACCTCCACCGGCAAGCTGCACCGGGCCGAGCTGCACCGCTGGGCGGCGACCCGGCTGCCCAGCGTGCTGGTGGAGCGCCGGGTCGAGTGGTCGGACACCGACGCGGCCGGGCACTACCACTTCTCCGCGGTGCAGCGCTGGGTGGAGGCGGCCGAGGCGGTGCTGCTGCGCCGGCTGGGGCTGGACGGGCTGTTCGGCAGCATCCCGCGGGTCCACTTCGAGGCGGACTACCGCGAGCGCCTCTGGTTCGGCGAGCCGGTGCACACCGAACTGCGGGTGGAGCGGGTCGGCCGTGCCTCGCTGACCTACGGCTTCGAGGTGCGCGGCCCCAGCGGCCCCGCCGCAGTCGGGCGGATGACCGTGGTGCACGCCGCCGCCCGGGCCAAGGGCTCGGCGCCATGGCCGGACGAGGTGCGCGCCGCGCTCACCCGGTCCGGTCCGCAGGACGCCGAGCGCTACCAGCGGGAGGAGTGGTGACGACAGGAGACGCGTCCGTGATGCCCGCAGCCGCGATGCGTACGGCCGTGATCGGCGGCGGCCCCGGTGGCCTCTACTTCGCGGCCCTGGCCAAGCAGTTGGCCCCGGAGCGGGAGATCACCCTGTGGGAGCGCAACGCCCCCGACGACACCTTCGGCTTCGGCGTGGTCTTCTCCGACGAGACGCTCGACGGGATCGCCCAGGCCGACCCGGAGGTGTTCCGGGCGATGTCGGCGGAGTTCGCCCGCTGGCGCGACATCGACATCCGCTACGCGGGGCAGCGGCTGACCTCCGGCGGCCACGGCTTCGCGGCCCTGGAGCGCCGGCGGCTGCTGGCCATCCTGCGGCAGCGCTGCGAGGCGCTCGGGGTCGACCTGCGGTACCGCACCCAGGCGCCCGCCGCGGCCGAACTCGCCACCGGGTACGACCTGGTGGTGGCGGCCGACGGGGTCCGCTCGGCCACTCGGCAGGCGCATGCCGCGAGCTTTCGCCCGAGCCTGGACGAGCGCGGCTGCCGCTACATGTGGCTGGCCACCGACCGGGTCTTCGAGGCCTTCACCTTCATCGTCGAGCAGACCGACTTCGGCGTCCTGCAGGTGCACGCCTACCCCTACGACGAGGGGCGCAGCACCTTCATCGTCGAGCTGGCGGAGCAGGCCTGGCAGCGGGCCGGCTTCGGCGACGACGAGCGGAGCGTGCGGCGCGTCGAGCGGCTGCTGGCCGAACACCTGGACGGGCACCGGCTGATCGCGCCCGCCGCCCCCCGGTGGATCACCTTCACCACGGTGCGCAACGCGAGTTGGCGGCACGGCAACGTGGTGCTGCTCGGCGACGCCGCGCACACCGCGCACTTCTCGATCGGCTCGGGCACCAAGCTGGCCATGGAGGACGCCCTGACGCTGGCCGCCTGCCTGCACGAACACCCCACCGTGCCAGAGGCGTTGAGCGCCTACGAGGCCGAGCGCAAGCCGGTGGTGGAGTCCACCCAACGCGCCGCCCAGGCCAGCCTGGAGTGGTTCGAGGGCATCGGCGGCTACACCGGGCAGCAGACACCGCAGTTCGCCTTCAACCTGCTCACCCGCAGCCGCCGGGTCGGCTACCAGAACCTGCGGGAGCGGGATCCGGACTTCGTGGCGGGCGTCGACTCCTGGTTCGGTGCCGAGCCGGGCGTCCCGCCGATGTTCCAGCCCTTCCAGCTCGGCCGGGTGCCGCTGCGCAACCGGATCGTGGTGCCACCACTGGCCGCCTACACGGCGATTGACGGAGTGCCGAGCGCCTTCGAGGCGGCCCAGTTCAGCGCGCACGCGCTCGGCGGGGCCGCGCTGGTCCTGGCCGGCATGACCGCCGTCAGCGCGCGCGGGAGGGCCACCCCGCACTGCCCGGGGCTCTGGAACGACGAGCAGGAGCGGGCCTGGCGCCGGATCGTCGAGGCCGCGCGCCTGCTGCCCGGCACCCGCCTGGGCATCCAACTCACCCACGCGGGCCGCCGGGCCTCGACCGCCAGGCCGGGCCCGGACGGCATCGGCCGGCCGCTGGCGCCGGGGGAGGGCGGCTGGCCGACGCTGGCCGCCTCCGCGCTGCCCTGGGACGCCGACAGCCCGCGCCCGAGCCAGCTCAACCGGGTCGAAATGGACGCCGTCGTCCGGGACTTCGCCGCCGCCGCCGAACGCGCCGCGCGGGCCGGCTTCGACGTGCTGGAGCTCCAGATGGGCCACGGACACCTGCTCTCCGGGTTCCTCTCCCCGCTGACCAACCACCGCCAGGACGAGTACGGCGGCACCCTCGGCTGCCGGCTGCGCTTCCCGCTCCAGGTGCTGGCGGCGGTCCGGGCGGCCTGGCCGGCCGGCAAGCCGCTGCTGGTGCGGATCTCCGCCACCGACTGGGCCGAGGGCGGCACCAGCGCGCACGAGGCGGTGCGGATCTGCCGTGCGCTGGCCGACGGCGGCGCGGACGCGGTGGACGTCTCCACCGGCGAGGTGGTCGCCCACCAGCGGCCCGCCTACGGGCGCAGCTACCAGACCCCGTACGCCGATCTGGTGCGCAACGCGACCGGGATCCCGACCATCGCGGTCGGTGCCATCTCCAGCCACGACGACGCCAACTCGATCCTGCTGGCCGGGCGGGCCGACCTGGTCGCGATCGGCCGGGCCCAGTTGCACGACCCGCTCTGGACCCTGCACGCCGCCGCCGAGCAGGACTACCGCGGCCCGGGCGCGCCCTGGCCGCAGCCCTGGCAGGCCGGCAGCCGCCGACCGCCGGGCCCGCGCGCCGAGCGGGTGCCACCCCGGCTGCACCTGCTGCGCGCGCCCGCCGACCCCGTCCACCGCCGCTGGCTGCCCAAGAGCGACCCGCGGCCCGACGTCGACCGGAGCACCTGATGGACTTTCCGCTGCCCCGCTTCACCGCCGCCGCCGTCCAGGCCGCACCCGTCTACCTGGACCCGGACGCCACCACCGACAAGGCCGTCGCGCTGGTCCGCGAGGCCGCCGGGCACGGCGCCTCGCTGGTGGTGCTGCCCGAGGCCTTCGTGCCCGGCTACCCGTACTGGAACTGGACGATGAACCCGGTCCAGGGCTCGCCCTGGTTCGAACGGCTCTACCGCGCCGCCGTCGACGTGCCGGGCCCGCAGGTGGACGCGCTGCGCGCGGTGGCCCGGGAGTGCGGCACGGTCGTGGTGGTCGGCGTCAACGAGCGCGGCGCCCACAGCCTCGGCGTGCTGTACAACACCCTGCTGATCATCGGCGCCGACGGCGAACTGCTCGCCGCGCACCGCAAACTCGTCCCCACCTGGGCCGAGAAGCTCACCTGGACCGGCGGCGACGGCAGCACCCTGCGCGTGCACCGCACCGCGATCGGCCCGCTCGGCGCGCTGGCCTGCGGGGAGAACACCAACACGCTGGCCCGCTTCACCCTGCTCGCGCAGGGCGAACTCGTGCACGCCGCAAGCTACATCGCGCTGCCGGTGGCGCCCGAGGACTACGACATGGCGGACGCCATCGCGGTGCGCACCGCCGCCCACTGCTTCGAGGGCAAGCTCTTCTCGGTGGTCGCCTGCTCCACCATCTCGCCCGAGATCGTCGACGCCGTGGCCGGCGAGGACGAGGCGGTGCGCAAGCAGTTGTCCCGCAAGCGCAGCGCGCTCTCCGGGATCTTCGGCCCCGACGGCCGCCCGGTCACCGACCCGCTGATCGACGACGAGGGCATCGTCTACGCCGAGATCGACCTGGCCAGGTGCATCCAGCCCAAGCAGATGCACGACATCATCGGCCACTACAACCGCTTCGACGTCTTCCGGCTGCTGGTGGACGACCGTCCGCAGCAGCCGATCACCTTCAGCACCGACCGGGCCGCACAGGCCGACCAGGAGGACTCGTGACCGCCGACTACGACGACACCCGGCTGGGCCGCGCCCGGGTCACCGACACGCCCGAACTCAAGTCCTACTACCAGGAGTTGGGTGCCCATGAGGCCGGCGCCCTGTGGACCGTGGCGAACGAGATCGAGCCCTGGTACCCGCAGCCCAGGTCGGTCCCGGTGCTCTGGCGCTACCAGGAGCTGCGCCCGCTGGTGCACAAGGCGCTGCCGCTGGTCCAGGCCGACGACGCGGGCCGCCGGGTGGTGATGCTGGTCAACCCGCAGCGCAGGGAGCTCAGCGCCGCCGTCGGCCTGCTCTACACCGGCCTGCAGATCATGGGCCCCGGCGAGTCGATGACCGCGCACCGCCACCAGGCCGCCGCCCTGCGCTTCGTCCAGGAGGGCACCGGCGCCTGGACCATCGTGGACGGCCAGAAGCTCGAGGTCGGCCCGCGCGACTTCGCCATCACGCCCAACGGCACCTGGCACGAGCACGGCAACGAGTCCACCGAGGCGCCGGTGATCTGGCAGGACGGCCTGGACATCCCGCTGGTCAACGCGCTCGACGCGGGCTTCTACGAGGTGCACCCCGAGCTCTACCAGCGGCCCGGGAAGGTGGTCAACTCCTCGGTGCTCAGCTACGGCGGCAACCTGCTGCCGTACGGAGCGGAGAAGTGGACCCGCCCGTACTCCCCGCTGCTCGCCTGGCCCTGGGAGCCCACCTACCAGGCGCTGCTCGACCTGGCCAGGGCCGCCGAGGGCTCGCCGTACGACGGCGTGATCATGGAGTACACCAACCCCGTCACGGGCGGCTCGGTGATGCCCACCATGGGTGCGCACATCCAGCTGCTGCGCCCGGGGCAGGCCACCGCGGCGCACCGGCACACCGGCTCGGTCGTCTACACCGTGGCCAAGGGGCGCGGCAGTTCGGTGATCGCGGGGCAACGGTTCGACTGGCAGCAGGGCGACATCTTCTGCGTGCCGTCCTGGGCCTGGCACGAGCACGCGAACCTGGACGAGGGCGAGGACGCCTGCCTCTTCTCCTTCAACGACTTCCCGGTGATGCGCTCGCTCGCCTTCCACCGCGAAGAGGCCTACCCCGACCACGACGGGCACCAGCCCGTCGCACAGTCCGTCGCACAGTCCGTCGCACACCCCGTCTCGCAGCCCGAGGAGCGTTAGGACCGCCATGCGCCTGATCACCTACACCCACCAGGGCTCGACTCCCCGCCTCGGCGCCCAGCACGGCGAGGGCGTGGTGGACCTGGCCGCCGCGGCCGCCGCAGCCGGCGTCGAACTGCCGGCCGACCTGATCTCGTTGATCCGCTCCGGTGACCAAGCCATGGCGCTGGCCCGCGAGTTGGCCGCCCAAGCCGAAACCGCGCTGCCGCTGGCCGAGGTGACGCTGCAAGCCCCGCTGCGACCCGGCAAGATCATCGGTGTCGGCCTCAACTACGTCGAACACGTCGAGGAGTCCAGCCGCAGCCTGGACACCGCCAGCGAACTGCCGGACCGCCCGGTGCTCTTCGGCAAGCCTGCCACCGCCGTCACCGGACCCGGACAGCCGATCCTGCACAACGGTGACCTGACCCGGCAGCTCGACTGGGAGTGCGAACTGGCCGTGGTGATCGGCCGCCCGGCCTTCCGGGTCGCCGAACAGGACGCCTGGGCCCACGTGTTCGGCTACAGCATCATGAACGACATCAGCGCCCGCGACCAGCGCCGCGCGGGCCAGTGGTTCTTCTCCAAGGGCATGGACTCCTACGCCCCCTTCGGCCCGGCGGTGGTGACCGCCGACGAGATCCCCGACCCGCAGCAGCTCGACCTCTCGCTGCGGGTCAACGGCGAGACCAAGCAGAAGTCCAACACCCGCCACATGCTCTTCGCCATCCCGCGCCTGATCGCCGACATCTCCTCGGGCATGACCCTGGAGCCCGGCGACGTCATCTCCACCGGCTCGCCCTCGGGCGTCGGCGCCGGTATGACGCCGCCTCAGTTCCTGTGTCCCGGCGACCTGGTGGAGGCCACCGTGCAGCTGATCGGCACCCTGGCCAACCCGGTGGTGGACGCCCGATGAGCGCCCGCAGCTACCGCATCGGCCAGATCGTCCCCAGCTCCAACGTCACCATGGAGACCGAGGTCCCGGCGATCCTGCGGGCCCGCGAGACCATCGCTCCCGAGCGCTTCACCTTCCACTCCAGCCGGATGCGGATGACCCAGGTCACCCCCGAGCAGCTCAGGGCGATGGACGCCGACTCCGACCGCTGCGCGCTGGAGCTCTCCGACGCGCGGGTGGACGTGCTCGGCTACGCCTGCCTGGTGGCCATCATGAGCATGGGTCAGGGCTACCACCGGGTGTCCGAGGAGCGGCTGCACCGGCGCACCGTGGAGAACGGCGCGCCGGCTCCCGTGGTCACCAGCGCGGGCGCCCTGGTGCACGGGCTCCAGGTGCTGGGCGCCAAGAAGATCGCCCTGGTCGCCCCCTACCTGCGCCCGCTGACCCGGCTGGTGGTGGAGTACCTCGGCGCCGAGGGCATCGAGGTGCTCGACCACACCTCGCTGGAGATCCCCGACAACCTGGCGGTCGCCGCCCACGACCCGGCCGCGCTGCCGGGCATCGCGAGCGCCCTGGCGCACGCGGACGCCGACGCCGTGGTGCTCTCCGCCTGCGTCCAACTGCCCTCGCTGGCCGCCGTGGCGGACGCCGAACAGCTGCTCGGCAAGCCGGTGGTCTCCGCCTCGATCTGCACCGCCCACCAACTGCTGCGCGCGCTCGGCCTGCCCGCCGTCGCCCCCGGTGCCGGGCACCTGCTCTCCGGAGCCTTCGCCGAGTCCGGCTGAGCAACTGGCGCTGCGTATGATCACCAGGACGGCCCAAGGAGAGGCGAGCATGTCGGAGACCAGACCCAGCGCCCTGATCAGCACCGTCTACGGTGCGTTCGTGCGGCGGCTGGGCGGCTGGATCCCGGTCTCCGACCTGATCGCGCTGATGGCCGAACTGGACGTGGGCAGCCAGGCGGTGCGCTCGGCGATCTCCCGGCTGAAGAAGGCCGGAACGCTGGTCCAGGAGCGCCGCGAGGCCGGCACCGGCTACCGGCTGAGCCCGGCGATGGGCCCGGTCTTCGACGAGGGCGACCGCCGGATCTTCGGCAGCCTGGAGCCCGCCCGGCTGGCCGACGGCTGGGTGATCGCGCTCTTCTCGGTGCCGGAGTCCGAGCGGGCGCACCGCCACCAACTGCGCTCCCGGCTCAGCTGGCTGGGCTTCGGCAACGCCGCCCCGGGCGTCTGGCTGGCGCCCGCCCGGCTGCTGCCGGACGCCGAACTGATGCTGCGCCGGACCGGCCTGAGCGCCTACGTCCACCTGTTCACCGGCGGGTACGCGGCCTTCGCCGAACTGCGTGAGGCGGTCAGCGGCTGGTGGGACTTCCCGGCGATCGAGGCCCAGTACGCCGAGTTCGACGAGGCCCACCGGCCGCTCGCCGCGCGGCTGGGGCCCGTGCCGGACCCGGCGGCCGCCTTCCGCGCCTACCTGCCGATGCTGACCCAGTGGCGCCGGCTGCCCTACCTGGACCCGGGGCTGCCGCCCGAACTGCTGCCCGCCGACTGGAACGCCGCCGCGGCCCGCCGGGTCTTCGCCGAGCTGCACGCGCTGCTCGCCGAACCGAGCCTGCGTCACGTCGAGCGGGTCACCGGCCTGCTGACCGCATCCGTCACCCACCCGTGAGATCAGGGAGCCCGCCCACCATGCCCGATGCCGACCTGGTGCTCCGCGCGGGTGCCGTCCACACCCTCGTCCCCGGCCAGGCCCCGCAACGGGCGCTGGCCGTCCAGGGCGAGCGGATCACCGCCCTGTCGCCCGACCCGAACGGGCTGGACGACTGGATCACGCCCGCCACCCTCGTGCTGGATCGCCCGGACGCCACCGTGCTGCCGGCCTTCGACGACACCCACACCCACCTGATCCTCGCCGCGAGCAGCGTCCACGACGTCCCGGTCCACCAGGCCCGCGACCTCCCGGAGTTCCTCGACCTGATCCGGCGGCGCGCCGCCACCACGGCGCCGGGGGAGTGGATCCGCACCACCATCAACTGGCAGGAGTTCAACCTCGCCGAGCGGCGCTTCCCGAGCATCGCCGAGCTGGACGCCGTCACCACCGAGCACCCCGTGCTGGTCAAGCGCGGCGCCTACAACGTGGTGCTCAACTCGCCCGCGCTGCGCCTGACCGGCTTCGGACCCGACAGCCCCGACCCGGCCGGCGGCCAGCTGGAGCGCGACGCCGAAGGCCGGCTCACCGGCCGGCTGATCGGCGCCGCCGCCGCGCAGGCCGAGCGCCTGCTGCCGCGCCCCGACCTGGCCGCCCGGATCGAGGGCCTGCGGGCCGCCTCGCACGCCTACGCCGCCACCGGCATCGGCACGGTCCGCGACTGCATGGTCCCGCTCGCCGACCTCCCGGTGCTGCGCGCCGCCCGGCAGGCCGGCGCGCTCGGCGTCCGGGTCCGCGCCCTGGTCTCGGCCATCGGCCTGAACAGCCTCGCCCAGGTTGAGCACCTGCTGGACGGGATGGCCGACTGGCAGGAGAGCGGGGCGAACGAGGACGACTGGCTCAGCGTCTGGGGCGTCAAGTTCGGCATCGACGGCGGCATCGAAGCCGGCGCCCTGGAGCAGCCCTACGCAGGCCGCGACTGCTACTGCGGCAGCCTGCACTGGGAGCCCGAGCCGCTGGCCGACGCGGTGGACGCGGTCGTGCGGCGTGGCTGGCGGGTCGGCAGCCACGCCTGGGGCGACCGCGGCCTGCGGGTCCTGCTCGACGTCTACGAGGAGGTGCTGCGCCGCCACCCGGGCCTGCCGGCCGGCACCCTGGTGATCGAACACGGCGGCCTGGCCCGCCCCGAGCAGCGCGAGCGGGCGATCGAGCTGGGCATCCCGGTCACCGTCCAGCACCCGCTGCTGCACGACGCCGCCGGTGCCCAGATCCGCGAGTGGGGCGCCGACCGGGTCGCCGACCTGTTCCCGCTGCGCGAGTGGCTGGACGAGGGGGCGCTGCTCACGGCCGGCTCCGACTTCCCAGTCGGCCCGTTCGGCGCGATGACCTCGGTCTGGGGCATGACCACCCGGCAGACCCTGGCCGGCGTCCAAGGCGCCCGGCACGCCATCAGCCGCCCCGAGGCGATCGCCCTGCACACCACCAACGCCGCCCGCCTGCTCGGCGAGACCGAACTACGCGGCACCCTCGCCCCCGGCCACCTCGCCGACCTCACCCTCTGGCCGGCCGACCCGCTCAACTGCCCCGCCGAGCAACTGGCCGCCCTGCTCCCCGAGCTCACCCTGCTGGGCGGCCGGGCGGTGCACGACACGCGGGAGCCGTCCGGTTCGCCGTCGTGTGTGGATGAGGCGCGGTGATCAGTGGTTCGGAGCCGGACCGAGACCGGGTGCCGAGCGAGATGACTCAGTGGGCGGGAACCGGCTCCGACGACGGGCGCCACTCCCGCCTGATCAGGCCGTAGACCCACGAGTCGGAGACCTCGCCGTTGACGACGCAGTCCTCCCGCAACGTCCCTTCACGCACGAAGCCGAGCTTCTCCAGCACGCGGGCAGAGGCCACGTTGCGCGTATCGGCCTCAGCTTGGACGCGATTCAGCTCCAGCGTGTCGAACGCCCACCGCAGCAAGGCGCGCGCGGCCTCGGTCGCGTAGCCGTGGCCCCACGCCGCATCGTCGAAGCAGTAGCCGAGCGACGCGCTGCGGTAGTCCGGATTCCACGCGTTCAGGCTGCACCAGCCGATGAACGCCCCGTCGGAGACACGATCCACGGCCAGCCGCGCCCCGGTGCCCTCCTGTGCCATCTGCCGACAAGCGGTGATGAACTTCTCGGCGCGTCCGCGTTCGCTCCACGGTGGCGAGTCCCAGTAGCGCAGCACGTAGGCGCTGCTGTGCAGTGCGAAGAGGTCGTTCGCATCCGCGTCTTCGAACGCACGCAGTCGAAGGCGAGCGGTGTGCAACGAGGGGGTGGGCAGCGACGTCGTCATGTTCCCTCACTGATCGGTGGCCGATCAGTCAGACATGCGATGCGGGTCACTCGCAATGGGTTTTCTCGATGGGCCGGCAGAACGGCGTGTCCGCTCATCGGCGCGACCCGCCGACATCACGTCACATGCCACCCGCTGAGATCACCCGGTCTGACACTGTCGCCTGGCAGAGTGCTCGGCAAGCGCAAGCGCAAGCACATCGCCAGAGGAAGGATGACATGCCATGTCCCGTGTGAGAGTCCACAACTTCTCGGTCTCGCTGGACGGCTTCGGCACCGGCGAGGGGCAGACCCTCGAAATGCCGTTCGGCCACGCCGGCCACCGGCTGCACGACTGGTTCTTCCCGACCCGGACCTTCCAGGAGATGCAGGGGAAGAGCGGCGGCGGCAGCGGAGTGGACGAGGCCATGGCCCGCACCTGGGCCGAGGGCATCGGCGCGGAGATCATGGGCCGCAACAAGTTCGGTCCGCAGCGCGGCCCGTGGGAGGACCACGAGTGGACCGGCTGGTGGGGCCCCAACCCGCCGTTCCACACGCCGGTGTTCGTGCTGACCCACCACCCGCGCCCGTCCGTGGAGATGGCCGGGGGCACCACGTTCCACTTCATCGACGCCACGCCCGAGGAGGCGCTGCGCCAGGCGCGCGAGGCCGCGGGCGGCCTGGACGTGCGGATCGGCGGCGGGCCGGCCACGGTCCGCGACTTCCTGGCGGCGGATCTGATCGACCACTTGCACGTCGTGGTGGTGCCGATCCTGCTGGGCCGCGGCGAGCGGCTGTGGGACGGCCTCGAAGGGCTCGAGGAGCGCTTCCGGATCGAGTCGGTGACCACCCCCAGCGGCGTCACCCACCTGACCTTCACCCGGCCGTAGCACCGCGGGCCACGGCCCCGGCCGCCGGGATGGCGGCCGGGGCCGAGCCGTGCTGGTGCGGGCGCGTCAGAACGCGACGATGCCCTCGCCGCCGACCGCGTCGGGCACGGTCTGCGCGCCGATCTGCGTCAGCGAGCCGTCGGTGTTGACCGCGAACTCGTCGACGATGCCGTTGCCGCCGGTCTGCACGTACAGGTACCGCCCAGCCGGGGTGATCGAGGCTGCGGCGTCGACGGTGCCCGGGTCGGTCGGCGTGTTGCCGAGCGGGGTGAGCGTCCCGCCGTGGTCGGAGGCCCGGAAACCGCTGAGCGTCGCGCTGCCCGCGTTGGAGGTGTAGAGCAGGTCGTCCACCTTGACCACCCAGCAGGTGGCCGACTGCCCGGTGGCGGCGAAGGCCTGCTGGGTCGCCTTGCCGTCGCCGTGGATCTGGAAGGTGGACAGCGCGTTCGGCCCGGTCAGGGTCAGGAAGATGCCGCCGTGGCCGTTCTGGACGAAGCCGAAGGGCACCGCGCCGGGGACATTGGTGACCACCGGGTCGGCGGCGGGCGTGCCGTCATGGTCGATCTTGAAGACGTCGAGGTTGTTGCCGTTGGCCTTGGTGGTGACGATCAGCTGGCTGCCGTTGGCGGTGAAGCCGACCTGCCCCGGAGTGTTGGTGAACTGCGGCGTGGCGTTGGGGTCCAGGCCCAGGCAGCGGTGCCAGTCGTCCTTCTTGTCGAGGTGGCCGTCGTGCACCCGGTAGCCCTGGATCGAGCCGCCGTCCAGCGCGTTCAGGACGTAGACCACGTCGCCGTGCACGGCGACGCTGACCGGGAACCGCCCGCCGGAGGAGACGACCTGGCGCCGCTCCAGGTGGTCGCCGTCGACCGCGAAGACGGTGACGGTGTCGCTGCCCGCGTTCACGGCGTAGAGCAGCGCGTGCTGCTCGTCGTAGGTGAGCGAGCCCTGCGAGGCGAGGTGGTCGGCCGCCGAGCCGTTCAGCATGCCGCCGAGGCCGCCGGTGTCGTGACTGCCGGCCGGCGTCAACTGGCCGTCGTCGGAGCGGTGGTAGGCGAAGATCTGGTTGCCGGCCAGGCTGTTGTTCTGCACGAAGACGGCGTGGTGGCCGCCGTGCGGGTGCGGCTGCGAGTCGGCCGCCGGCAGGGTGGCGGAGGCGGTGGGGGCGGACACGGCCGCCGCGGCGAGTGCGGTCGCCGCGGCGACGGCGAGACGGGTGAGGCGCTGCACGATCTGGCTGCTCCCTTGGGCTCTGCTGATCCGGCCCGGACCGGCCGGACGGCACGTCAGCTGTGCCGGAAAGTACTGTAAATGACGGAATGTCATAATTTGCGGAGGTGGGCTGAGGGCATCCGGGTATCACCGCGCCACCGCCGGCCGGCCGCGGCCGGACCATGGTGACCTGATCGTCGGGAGTCGGTAGCGTGTCCCGTACGCCGTCGGCAACGGGCGAACGCAGGGGGGAACCAGGTGGCAGCGGTACGCGGGGCACGGGTGGCCGTGGTGGGCGGGAGTATCGCGGGGTGCGCCGGCGCGCTCGCCGCGACGCGGGCGGGTGCGGCCGAGGTGGTGGTGTTCGAACGGTCCACCGGGCGGCTCCAGGACCTGGGCGTCGGCCTCGCGCTGCACAACGACCGGTACGCCGAGCTGGCGGCGGCCGGCTACCTCGACGCCGGCATGCCGTGGGTCCAACTGGCCCGGCGGCCCTGGGTGGTACGCGACGGGGCCGAGCACGCCGGGCGGGAGATCGCCGCGCTGCCGATGCCGTTCCGCTCGTACAGCTGGGGCTCGCTCTGGCGCGAGCTGCGCGGCCGGATCCCGGCGAGCGTGCGGTACCGGACGGGCACCGCCGTCGCCGGAGTCGAGCCCCAGGCCGACGGCGTGCGGCTGCGCCTGGCGGACGGCGGTGAGGAGCGGTTCGACCTGGTCGTCGGCGCGGACGGCTACCGCTCCCTGGTGCGCGCGGCGATCGACCCGGACGCCGTGGCAGGTTACGGCGGCTACCTGGCCTGGCGCGGCACCCTGCCCGCCGACCGGCTGCCCGACCCGCCCGAGGCCTTCCGCGAGGCGGACGCGGCGACCGTCGTCTGGCCCGGCGGCCACATGATCGTCTACCGGATCCCCGGGAGGGAGGGCACCGGCACCGCCGTCAACTGGGTCTTCTACGCGGTCCCGCCGCCCGCTGCCGCGGCCCGCTTCGCCGACCCGACCAGCACCCACCCGCGCGCCGTGCCCGCCGACCTGGCGCGCCATCAGCAGGAGCTGGTGGACGAGCACTTCCCGCCGTACTGGCAGGAGGTGATCGCGCGGACCCCGCCGGACGAGCGGTTCGTCCAGCCCATGTACGACATGGCCACCCCGCGCTTCGCCGACGGCCGCCTCGCGCTGCTCGGCGACGCCGCCGCGATCGCCCGCCCCAACACCGGCAGCGGCGCGATCAAGGCCTTGCAGGACGCCGCCGCGCTGGAGCACGCGCTCGGCTCGGCGGCCACCCTGGACGAGGCGCTGGCCGCCTACAGTGCCGAGCGCGCCCCGCTCGGCCGGGCCACCGTCGAACTCGGCCGCAGCCTGGGCCGGGCCCAGGTCACCGAGACCCCCGACTGGGCGGCGATGGACCAGCGCGCGATCGAGGAGTGGTGGCAGAACGCGGGCGGCGGCAACGGCTTCGGCGGGCACCGGCTGGGCGCTGACCGGCCCCGGTGACCGACCCCGGCGACCGGCCCTGCTGGCCGGCCTCGCTGCCCCCGGAAGGTCAGTAGAGGTGGTCCGCGGTGATGCCGGCCGACAGGAAGAGCGCCTGCTCCGCGCTCGCGCCGCGCAGCGTCAGCAGGGTCAGCGCGAGGGCGTCGATCACCGCGAGGTGGGCCAGCCGGCTGGCGACGGTCTCCAGGCCGAGGATCAGGTCCTGGCCGCCGGCCACCAGGGTGCGGCTGCTCAGCTCGCCCAGCGGGGAGTGGGCGGTGCTGGTCAGGGCGATCACGTCGGCGCCCGCGTCCCGGGCCAGGCGGGCGGCGTCAACCGTGGTGCGGGTGGCGCCGGTGTGGCTGATGGCCAGGCAGACGGCGCTGGGCGGCAGCAGCCCGGCGGCCAGTTGGGCGGTGCTGGGGTCGGCCGGCGCGTCGACGGCGCAGCCCAGGGCGCGCAGGCGGTACGCCGCGTCCAGTGCCACCGCGCCGGAGAGCCCGGCGCCGATCACCAGCACCCGGCTCGCCGCGTCGAGCAGTTCGGCGGCGGTGCGCAGGCCCGTCGGGTCCAGGGTCGCGGTCAGCCCGTCCAGGGCCTCGCGGGCCGCGCGCAGCGTGTCGGCCAGCGCCCGGGCGGCCGGGTCCTGGGAGGCGGGGTCCTGGCCGGCGGCCGGGCGCGGTGCCTGACGGGCGGCCGCGAGCTTCAGCTGCTGGAAGCCGCGGAAGCCGAGCCGCTGGCAGGCGCGGACCACCGAGGACGGTGCGGTGCCGGCCAGTGCGGCGACATCACCGATGGTCAGGTTCGCCAGCTCGGCGCCTTGGTCGAGGACGACCTGCGCGACGCGTGCCTCCGCGTCGCGCAGCTCCGGTAGATGGGCGCGGATGTGGGCGGCGAGCTGACCGTCGTTCACGGAACTGGATTCCATGGGTCTACGATAGCGCGGAAATAAGTTCCACGACCGGAAGGTGTGCTCATGTCCGTGGCCGCTCTCTCGATGGCGGGCCCGTCGGCGCTGCCCGGCGCCGGGGCCGTGCCGTACGTGGTGCTGGCCGCCGCCGTGCTGCACGCGACCTGGAACGCGCTGGCCCACGCGATCAAGGACAAGCTGGTCGGCTTCGTGCTGATCGGCCTGGCGTTCACCGGCGTCGCCGCCGTCGCGGTCTGCCTCACCCCGCTGCCGCAGCCGGCGGCCTGGCCGTTCATCGCCGGGTCCGCCACGCTGCAGGTCGTCTACCAGGTCCTGCTGTTGCAGACCTACCGGCTCGGCGACTTCGGCCAGCTCTACCCGATAGCCCGCGGCACCTCGCCGCTGCTGGTCGCGGTGGTCGCCACCCTCGCGCTGGGCCAGCCGCTGACCGGCGGGGGAGTGCTCGGCGTCGCGGTGATCTGCCTGGGCCTGGCCGGCCTCGCGGTCGCTGACGGCCTGCCGCGTCGCGAGCAACTCCCCTCGCTGGCCGCCGCCGTGGGCACCGGGGTGATGATCGCCGGCTACACGATCACCGACGGCGTCGGGGTCCGGCACTCCGGCACGGTGTCCGGCTATCTCGCCTGGCTCTACCTCTGCCAGGGGGTGGTCCTGCCGGTGGCCGCCTGCGTGCTGCGTGGCCCGGCCCTGTTCGGCCAGCTCAGGCCGTTCCTGCTGCGCGGGCTGGGCGGCGGGGTGCTCTCGCTGCTCGCCTACGGCCTGGTGGTCTGGGCACAGGCCCGCGGCGACCTGGCCACCATCGCGGCGCTGCGCGAGACCAGCATCGTCATCGCCGCCGCGATCGGCGCCCTGGTCTTCCACGAGCCGCTCGGCCGCCGGCGGATCGGCGCGAGCGCCACGGTGCTGGCGGGGATCGTGGTGCTGGAACTCGCCCACCCCTGACCGCCGTTGGAGCCCTTCCGCGCTACCGCGCCTCGCTCAGGAAGCGCTCCACCCGGTCCAGCACCGCAGCGCGCTGCGCCAGCAGGAAGAACAGGTGCCCGCCGTCGAAGAGTTCGAGGCGCGCGCCGGCGATGCCGGCCCGGGTCGCCAGGGCGGCATCGAGCGGCATCGAGCGGTCCTGGCGACCGTGCAGGATCAGCGTCGGCGCCCGCACGCCGCCCAGCCGGTCGAGGGCCGAGTACCCGACGCTCGCGGCGAGTTGGCGCCGGAACGCGTAATCGGGCTGCGCGTGCTCACGCCGGACCAGCCCGAGCCGCTTGGCCATCCCCAGCAGCCGCATCGGCCAGGACACCGTGAGCCGGCCGCGCCCGGCGGCCGAGCTGGCGACCAGCACCAGCCGGTCGACCCGCTCGGGACGGCCGATCGCGATCTCCAGGGCGATCCGCCCACCCATCGACACGCCCAGCAGGTGGGCGCGCGCGATGCCGAGCGCGTCCAGCAGCCCGATCGCGTCGTCGGCCATCAGCGGGATCGAGTACGGCTGATCGGGCTTCCCGGAGCGCCCGGCACCCCGATTGTCGAAGACGATCACCTGGTAGCGCTGCGCGAGCCGCTCGGTCAGCGGAGCGAAGAGCGTCAGGTCCGCCCCGAGCCCGCCGATCAGCAGCAGCGGCGGGCCGCTGCCGTGGACCTCGTAGTAGACGTCGAGCTCGCCGACCTGGACTGTGGGCACGACGACACGATAGGCGAGCCTGTGCGACACCTGGCAGGTGCGCTCAGGGCTTGCGCGCCACGCCGACCGCTGCCAGCCGCAGCACCGGGTTCTCGCCGAGCTTCGGGGCATCGGCCTCCGGGTGCCACTCGGAGACGGTCACCACCCCGGGGTCGACCAGCGCCAGGCCGTCGAAGAACTCGGTCACCTGCGCCATGGTGCGGAACTGGGCGCGGCCCACCCCCTGGCGCAGGATGGCCTCGGTGGCGGCCGCCTCGGCGTCGTCACCGGCGGCCAGCAGGTGGTGGACGAAGACGTAACTGCCGGACGGCAGGGCGTCGACCAGCTCGCGCACGATCCGGGCCGGCTCCTCCTCGTCCAGCACGTAGTGCAGGATCCCGCAGAGCAGCAGCCCGACCGGCTGCCCGAAGTCCAGGTGCGCCCGCAGCCGCTGATCGGCCAGCAGCTCGGCGGGCCGCCGCAGGTCCCCGGCGACCACCACCGTCTCCCGGTTGTCGGCCAGCAGCGCGCGGGCGTGGGCCAGCACCACCGGGTCGTGGTCGACGTACACCACCTTGGTGGCCGGGTCGAGCGCCTGCGCGATCTGGTGCACGTTGTCGGCGGTCGGCAACCCCGAGCCGATGTCCAGCAGTTGCCGAAGCCCCGCCTCCCCGACCAGGTACCGCACCACCCGCCGCAGCACCGCCCGCTGCGCCTTCACGCCCAGGTGCACCTCGGGCAGCGTCTGCTCGATCCGCTGGGCGAGCTGACGATCGGGGGCGTAGTTGTCCTTGCCGCCCAACAGGTAGTCGTACACCCGGGCGATGTTCGGCGCCGGAGTCTCGAAACTGGCGGGCTGCCAGTCGGCGGTGGCCTGCTGCTGCTCCGGCATTGCACTCTCCCCAGGTCGCGGCTACCGCGGCAGGGGTGGCGCCGGGATCGTCCGTTGAGCAGCATGATCGCCGATCAGGCCGCCACATTCAATGGGCGGCTGACGGGGTGCCAGCCGGCGGCGGCCTCAGACGAGCTCGCCCCGCACGAGCTCAGCGCCCGATGATGAGACTCATGGCCTCGGCACGGGTGACCGCGTCACGCAGCTGCCCGCGCACCGCGGATGTCAGCGTCCTGGAGCCGAGCTTGCGAATGCCGCGTACGGACATGCACATGTGCTCAGCCTCGATGACGACGATCACACCGCGGGCTCCCAGAATCCGCATCAGCGAGTCCGCCACCTGCGTGGTGAGCCGCTCCTGCACCTGCGGAGGCCGGGCGTAGACGTCCACCAGACGGGCCAGCTTGGACAATCCGGTGACCTTGCCGTTCAGGGCGGGGACGTAGCCGACGTGGGCGACACCGTGGAAGGGCAGGAGGTGGTGTTCGCAGCAGGAGACCAGACTGATGTCCTTGACCAGCACCATCTCGTCGTGGGCCAGGTCGAACGTGGTGGTCAGGACATCCTCCGGCTCCTGCTGGAGACCCGCGAATATCTCCTGGTAGGAACGGGCGACCCGGCTCGGGGTATCGCGCAGCCCCTCCCTGTCGGGATTCTCTCCGACGGCGATGAGGAGTTCGCGCACGGCGTCCTCGACCCTCTTGTGGTCGAACCCGCGGACGGCGCCGCTCCGGCTCTCGGTAGCCACCGGGTGAGTCATGCTTGGACCTCTGGTTCAGTAGTGGCGTCATGGAGATGGACGCGGACGTTCGTCGGCGCCGCTCGTCCGCCGCGGGTCAGGTAGGTGAGCGTCAGGTTGAGCAGGAGGAGATACAGGGGGAAGCCCGCGCCGACGAAGGACCAGTGCCGCAGCGTGACAAAGGTCAGCGCTGCCCCGACCGTCATCGTCGCGTAGGCGTCAACAGACTCGCTGCGCGGATCGCGGTACGCCTTCGCGAGAGTCGGCAGCCCCGCCAGCAGATCGGCGGCCAGGCTCAGCGCGATCGCAGTGCGCGGGTCACTGGTGCGCCACCAGGCCAGCAGTGCTGCCAGCGACAGCGCGCCGCAGGCCAGGTCCCCGGCGGACAGCCGTCCGATGGAGCTGCGAGGGCTCGTCGCGACTGTGCTGACGCACACCAGCAATGCGCCCAGTGCCGCGCTCAGCGTCGTCACCTCGGCGAGCCCTACGCCGTGGGCGAGGCCGACGAGCGAGGCGATCAGGGGGGCGAGTGCCCACAGGAACCACGTCACGCTGTTGGGGCTCGCCTCACCGCGCCAGATGGCCACGCAGTAGCGGGCAGAGCCGTAGAGCGACAGCCCGGCCGCCAACGGCACTGCGGCGAGCGCGGCCGATGAGGCCCAGTGAGCGGTGAGCACGGTCGAGCCTCCTCAGTCGAGCCTCCTCATCGGGTCGAGCTCCTGAGTCGAGCGGACGGGGGCCTTCAGCGGGCCCGCTCGTCACCCCACACGTGTACGTGAAGTCGGGTGGTCAGGTTGAAGCCCGCGGCGATGGCCGCCTCCGCGAGCACGGGCAGCCGGGCCGTCACCCGCCCGGCCGTGGTGCCCTCCGGCATCACCCACACTGCGGTGGGCGGTATGCCCAGTCGACCGGCGATCCGGGAGACCTCGGCGACGTCGTCCGCGGTGGCGCAGACGAACTTGAACCCGGCTTTTCCCGTGCTGAGCAGGGACTGAAGGGCTGCCGGACGGATGCGGGCCGCTTCCGGGTCGCCCGCGTGCGCGAGCTTCGGTGAGACGTTGAACCGGGTGACCGCCGCCGTGGTCCCGGACGTGGGGGCGAGCGTGCCGTTGGTCTCCACTTCGACCTCCACTCCTGCGGCTGTGAGTGCGGACAGCAGGCTCGTCCATCCCGGCTGCCGTTGGTGCAGCAGCGGTTCGCCGCCGGTGATGACGACCAGCTCCGGGTTGCCGCGCAGGACCCGTGGGACGATCTCCGCGACGGCGGTACGTGTCAGCTCGGCCCGCAGGTTGTGGCGTGCGGCGTTCCAGGTGTAGGGAGTGTCGCACCAGGTGCAGTGGAGGTTGCAGCCGCCCAGCCGCACGAAGCCGGCTCGGCGGCCGAGCGAAGGTCCCTCGCCCTGCACGGTCAAGTCGGCCCGAAAACCTCCGCGACGATCAGGGTTGCGGAGGGGTCGAGCCGGGCCTCACCTCCCGCCGTCCCCACAGCGGTGGAGGAGCGAAGTTCCACCATCAGTCGGCCTGCCAGATGGCTGAGTTGGCGCGGGTCTCATCCACCCGGACCCTGCTGACGCGGGCACCGGGGGCGCTGTCGAGCCCCACGAGTGCCTTGGCGGCGACGTCGGCGAGCAGCGCCGCGACGTTCTCCACCGTCGGCTCCCCGGGAACGACGTACACCTTGGACTGGTGCGACCGCAGGATCGGGACCAGCGGGTCGTCCGGCCCCAGTAGCGTGCCGTGGTCGAGATGCTCGTCGATCCATTGGCGCAGGGCCTTCTTGAGAGCTCCGAGCTCCACCACGATGCCTGCCTCGGTGGCGGGCGCCTCCACGGTGATCTCGGCCCACCAAGAATGCCCGTGCAGGGAGACGCACTTGCCGGCAAGGCTGGGCAGACGGTGCGCGGACTCGAAGTTGTGGCTGATCGCGACGGCGTGTGCCATCAGCGGACCGCCAGTGTCTCGTACTCAGTGGGGTCGCTGAGGCCGGCCAGCTCGAATGCCTCGCGCCGCTCGGTGCACGTTCCGCACCGGCCGCAGTGCAGTTCGCCGCCGCGATAGCACGACCAGGACAACTGGAGCGGAACCCCGAGCTCGGCTGCCCGGAGGGCGATGTCGACCTTGCGAAGGTGCAGGAACGGGGCCTCGACCCTGGGAACGTGCAATCCCTCCAGTGCGCTGTCCACCGATACCCGCAGCGCGTCGACGAAGGACGGCCGGCAGTCGGGGTAGACGGTGTGGTCACCGGCGTGGATACCGAGGGCGACCAGCTCGGCGACCCTGGCTGCGGCGATGCCCGCGGCGATGTTCGCCATGATGGCGTTACGGTTCGGCACCACCGTGATGCGCATCGTCTCGTCCTCGTAGTGCCCGTCCGGGACTTCGACGTCGGGGTCGGTGAGAGCCGACCCGGGCATGAGGGCCCCGACGGTCGTGAGATCCACGACATGGTGCTCGGCGGCGTAGTGCGCGGCGACGGCCCGGGCGGAGGCGAGTTCCCGCGTGTGCCGCTGGCCGTAGTCGAATGACAGGAGTATCAGTTCGTAGCCGCTCTGATGGTAATGTCCAGCCAGGGTGCTGGAGTCCATACCGCCGGAGAAGGCCAGAACGGCGAGCTTCTTTCGCACGTTCACGCGACCGCCCCAGCCGTCGGCGCGGTGGCACGGACCGTCAGCGTGAGTCCGCCGCGGACCTGCTGGATCAGTTCGACGTCGACCGCGGCGTTCAGGGTCGTGTGCAGGTCCTCCGCAATTTGGGACGCCAGGTCCTCAGCGAAGATCCCTCTGTCGCGGAAGCCCCACAGGTAGTGCTTCAGTGCCTTCGACTCCAGGCACAGCCCGCCGGTCGGACGGTAGGAGATGGTGGTGCTGTACAGGTCGGGCTGTCCGGTGACCGGGCAGTTCGCTGACAGTTCCGTGGAGGTGAAGACGACCTCCCGGAGATGAGTGGCAGCGGGAATGGTCGCCTCGGAGGAAGCGGCCATCTCATCCGCGGCCAGCGGGCGGCCGAGATGGCGGCCAAGATAGGTGGGAAGCTCGGTCATGTGCGGCGGTCCTCTGGTGTCGCAATCGGCTGAGCGTGGGGGCTCGGCTGCGGTAGATGTCCTGGACGTGACCGTGATGGGCCGAGGGTGTTGCCGGTAACGGTCGTGGAGTAGCGCTGCGCACGGATGCGGGATTCCTTTTGGGATGCACACTTGTGCGCCTGTGGTGCCACCCTCATCCGGGCTGGATTGAGTGTCAATGACTCGATGTCAGACCCTTGGGCCCCCGGGCCCACTGACGCTCTTTCTGGTTCTCGACAACGGATCGTCACATGTTTCGAAGGTCACTCGAGCGTCGTGCCGAGGTGTGAGCGGATCGCGGTCGGTCAGGGTCTCCGGCGCGGCGAACATGTCCGTCACGCGGCCACCTTGGTGCGCTCGACCAGGATGCCGTTCTCGAACCGGGCTCCCGCACGGACGAGAGGCACCAGGTGGGCGCCGGTGATCGCACGCCATCGCGCCTGGGCGGATTCGACGAGCTTGAACACCATCGTGAGGGCCGCGGCCGGGCCGCCGGCCCCGCCGGTGACCTTGGTGCGGAGCTTGACCGTGGCGAACGTCGACTCGATCGGATGCGTGGTCCGCAGGTGAACCCAGTGCTCGGCCGGGAAGTCGTAGAACGCCAGCAGTTCCTCCTGGTCGTCGGTGATCCTAGCGACGGCCTCGGGCCACTTGGCACCGTAACTGCGGGCGAACGCCTCGATCGCCTTCTCGGCGTGCGCGCGGTCCGCCGCGTGGTAGATCTCCTGCATCGCCTTCGCCGCGCCCGGTTGTGCGGACTTCGGCAGGCAGGTGGTGACATTCCGGGCCTCGTGCACCCAGCAGTGCTGATGGCGGGCGGCCGGGAAGACCTCGGCGAGTGCCTTCCGCACCCGAGGCGGACGAAGCCCGGGCGCTGCTCGACTCGCTCACGAAGTGACCTGGACGGCGTCCCGGAGCGTTCGGGTCCCTGCTCAGTTGAGAGGGTCGCACACCCTGGTACCGGTCAGGTCCGCGATCAGGCAGCCGGTCAGGTTCGTGCCCAGGCCCGCGTAGACCGTGGTCTCGTGGGTGACGGGCGCCGGTCCTGCTACGAGGAGGGTCCCGCTGGTCGAGTTGAAGATGCCGAACTCGCAGCCGCTGGGGTCGGCGATCGGATCGATCGCCATGTGGTCGTGGCCGCCCTGGAGTTCGATCTGCTCCAGCGCGACGCAGCCGCCGCTGCGGACCGTCCAGGTGCCCTCGGCGGCCTGGGCCGAGGTCGCGCTGCCCACCCCGATCACGCCCATCGCCACCGCGGCGAGCACGGCAGCCGTGGCGCGCTTCCTGGTCTTGGTGAATCGCATGGAGCTCCTCCAGTGAGTCGGTTCCGCCCCGGAGTCGGCCCGGGGCACACCCGAAGCTCACCGCCCGGTCGAACGGAGAACAACTGGCCGAGCACCGTCCCGGACGCTCCCGGACGGCGTCGGACGCTGTCTTCAGGACGTCATCAGCTCAATGCATCGGGCACGTCTCGTCTGACGCAGGCCGCCAGGGCCGCGCGGGCGGCTTGGGGGCGAGGGGTATGCGGGCTGTCGAGTTGTTCGGCGAGGGTGCTGTCCCAGGCGGCTATCTGATGCAACGCCATGTCCAGGGCGTTGGTGTCCTCTCCGAGCAGGGCAGTCGCCAGGGCGAGTGCATCGGCGCGGTCGGTGCCCTGGGGTGCCGGGATGTCGGCCAGGCGGGGACGCACGAGGGATGCGGTCTGCGCCGGGCAGAAGGTGGCAAGTGATACGAGTACGAAGCGGGCGGCGTCGGTCTCCCGGTCCCAGAGCGGGACGAGACTCGGAATCTCTGTCACGACTGCGTCGCGCAGACGCGTGAAGTGCCGAACGTCGACCCGGCCGCCCATCGCACTCCAGTCGGCGAAGGCGGCGGCCGTGGCGTCGATTTCTGAGGCGTATCCGAGCAGCACGTGGAGCAGGCTCGTCCGGGCACCTGGCGACATGGCCTGCGAGCGGGCGAGTTCGGCCAGGTAGGGGATGATCAACACCGCGCCGGCGTCCCGGGTGGGCATGTGGTGTGCCATCCGCACCAGGTCCGCCAGGAACTCCCGGGTGCCCTCGCCGGGTTCGTCGATCTCGTCGAGGATGGCGTCGTCCATGAGGAACTCGAGAAGGTGCGGCACCGCCCCGGGTGATCCGTGCATCCGCTTCGCCACGGCAACCGCCTCACGGATCTCGGTCCCCGGGTCCCCGAAGTCCAGGCCTTCCCACCGCGGTGCGCCCGGCGGCAGCGACCGCGGGCCCGGCAGCGGGGTGGGGAGCGCGATGCGGGCCGTGGCGTCCTCGTGTACGAGTCCGTCGCGGGAGAAGGCGGGTACACCGCCCGACGAACTGTGGACGTGCGTGAGCAGGGCGCCGCCCCGGCTGCGGGCCAACGCTGCGAACCTGCGCTTCTCGTCCTGGAGGAAAGGCCCTAGCTGCTCCGGCCCGTCCTCGGGTACCGGATAGACGGCGAGGGAGGAGACGCTCCACAGCCTCTCGCCCTGGCCCGCACGAACCGCGACGAACCGGCATCCCAGGTCCGACAGCTCCCGAGCGACATCGAGGGCCACCGCCTCTCGCGGGAAGAACAGCACCCTGTGCACACCCATGTCCATGCCCTGAATCATTCCGGGTCCACCGTGGGGCGCGGAGGGCTGACGCGGCATCGGCTATGGGCGTTGCGGGTTTCGCATTTTCGTCAGCAGCGTGAGCAGGGTGTCCTGTTCCTGCGCGTCGAGACCGGCGAACAGCCCGGAGGCGTGCAGTCGCGTCCTGAGCGCCTCCCACAGTTCGTGTCCCTGTTCGGTGAGGGCCAGGGTGCGCTTGCGGCCGTCGGCGGGATGGGGCTGACGGGCGACGAGTCCCATGCTCTGGAGTTTGTCGGCGGCCAGACTCACCGTGGAAGGGTCGCAGCGCAGGCGGGCTGCCACCTCCCGCATCGTCGGCGGTTCGGTTCCCGGGGCAAGTGCCCTCAGCGTGCCGGCGATGGAAGTCGGGACCCCGAACTCGCCGAGCACCTGGGCCACGACCGCGTCCGCGGAGTTTCCCACCTCCAGGAGAACACGGACGATCTCGGCTTTCCGCTCGACGTCCGCAGGACGAGTCGTCGGTGCCTTCGCGTCATGGCTTGCGGTCATGGACCTATGGTACCTTCCAAATATCAATGAGAAACTCAATGACATTGGAGGGCTAGATGACCGACAGTAACGTCAATGAGACGGTGCTCGTCACCGGCGGAACCGGCTACCTGGCCGGCTGGGTGATCACGGGCCTGCTCCAGCGCGGCTACCGGGTGCGCACCACCGTGCGCAGCCTCGACAGAGCGCAGCAGGTACGCGACGCCGTGAGTGGGCAGGCAGGCGAGCAGGCAGCCGCGACCATCGAGTTCGCGGCCGCCGACCTCCTCGGCGACGACGGCTGGGACGAGGCGATCGCGGGTGCCGACCACGTGCTGCACACCGCCTCGCCGATGCCCTTCGGCGCGGGCGTCGATCTCATCACCACCGCACGTGAGGGCACCCGCCGCGTCCTGGGTGCCGCCGCCCGCGCCGGGGTCAGGCGTGCCGTATTCACCTCCTCCGGCGTCACGGCCGACACCGGCGACCCGGACACATCCGCGACCGAGACGACCTGGACCGCGCCGTCCGGCACCCCGCTTCGCGCCTACCCCGACTCCAAGATCCTCGCCGAGCGCGACGCGTGGGACCTCGCCGCCGCCACCGGGCTCGAACTGACCGCCGTCCTCCCGACGTTCATGCAGGGCCCCACGCTGGGCACACCGAACGGGCCAGGAACGGTCGAGATCATCCGCCGCCTGCTCGCCCGCGAGATTCCCGCCCTGCCGAACATCGGCTGGAACATCGTCGACGTGCGCGACATCGCCGAACTCCACATCCTCGCCATGACCAGCCCGGCTGCCGCAGGCCAGCGCTACCTCGGCTCGGGCACCTTCCTGTGGTACCGGGACATCGCCCGCATCCTGCGCGAGAAGCTCCCGAACGAAACCGCCAAGGTACCCACGCGCACCATGCCCGACCTCGTCGTCAAACTGCTCGCGCGGCACAACCCGCAGATGGCGATGGTGTGTTCCGAGCTCGGCCGCACCAGGCTCGTCGACAGCGGCAAAGCACGCACCCAGCTCGGCTGGCATCCCCGCCCCACCGAACAGACGATCACTGACACCGCCACCGCGCTCATCGCCAAAAGCGCACTCGGCAGGTAGCCGCCGCCGATCGTCCGCTGGCAGCATGATCGCTGATCACGATGGCGCATGTGATGGACAGTTGACGGAGTGTCAGCCAGCGGCCGCCCTCCGGAGCGGGCCTTGCGCGAGGCCGTCGACCATGTCCGCCGTGATCGCCCAGCGCTCATGTCCTCGCCAGGCCCCGTCGATGAACAGGAAGTCCGGCGAGAAGCCTTCGAGTCGGAACCCGAGCCGCTTGGCCAGCGCGATGGATCGGAGGTTCTCCGGCTGGACGTTGACTTCGAGGCGGTGCAGCCCGAGCTCGGTGAACGCGTGCCGGATGACGAGGTCGACACCCTCGGCCACCAGTCCGCGCCCCGCCACGAACGCACCGTAGCCCAGCGCGCCGCAGCGGAAGGCGCCGTGCACGATGTTGTTGACGGCCACGTATCCGGCGAGCTCGCCGGTCTCCGCCAGGCAGATGACGAAGCACGCACGGGCGGCCGGGTCCTCGAACCGCGCGAGGTAGGCGTCGAACTCGGCGTCCGTGGTCGGCGGGGCGAGCCAGGGGCGGTGGAGTTCCGCGTTCGCACGGGCGAGCCGGGTGAACTCGGCGCGGTCCTCGTGCCGCAGGGATCGGATGGCGACGCGGCTGCCTCGGGCAAGGTCATCGGTGATCATCCGATGACCTTATCCAGGCGCGCCAAGAGCCGGATGGGAATCTCCCCCTGGGGGAGGTCCTATGGTCCGTCCAGCAGCACGGCAACGCTACGAAAGAGGTCAGCCATGACGACGTTTCTGCTGGTCCCCGGTCTCTTCATGGGTGGTTGGGCCTGGGAGGCGGTGGCCGCCGAACTGACGGCGGGCGGGCACCGGGCGGTGCCGGTGACGCTGCCCGGTCTGGGCGAGCGCGCGGGGGAGGGGGTCGGGAGCATCGGGCTCGCCGAGCACGCCGCGCACGTGCGGGAACTGCTCGATGCGGAGGGGCCGGGGGTGGTACTGGTGGCCCACAGTTACGCGGCCTTCCCCGCGCTGGCTGCTGCCGACCAGCGGCCGGGCCAGGTCGAGCGGGTGGTGTTCGTGGACACCGGGATGCCGGAGAACGGCGAGTCCGTGCTGACGAGCTTCGCGGGGAACGGGATCTCGGGCCCGATCGAGGACGGTGTGCTGCCGGTGCCGAGCGAGCCGGCCGGCATCCCCGCCGCCGAGCTGGAGCGGTACCACCGCCTGGCCACCCCGCATCCCGCCGCGACCCTCACCGACCCGATCGAGCTGACCGGCGCCTGGCGCAAGCTGCCCACCACCGGCGTGTTCTGCCTGGACAACGGCCTCAGCCTGGAGGTGGCCCGTGCCCTGCACGGCAGTGGGGACCCCCGGTTCGCCAAGCTGACCGAGCCCGGGGTCACCTTCTTCGAGCTGGCCACCGGCCACTTCCCGATGCTCTCCGCCCCGGTCGAGCTGGCCGCCATCCTGGTCCGGGCAGCGGCCGGCGAAGGTGTGGGGCTGTACGGCTGACGGATCGTCAGGCGGCTAGAGTGCCGGAATGATCGAGGTACCAACGGAGTTCGCGGGCGCCACCGTCGCCCGCGAAGGAGCACCCGGGTCGGCCTGGCTGGCCGAACTTCCGGGGATCGTACACGAGTTGCTGGCACGCTGGGGCTGCGTGCCGGACGGCGAGGTGATGTACGGCGGCGTCGGCATCATCGTTCCGGTACGCCGCCGTGGCGAGGGCGCCGCCGTACTGAAGGTGTCGTTCCCGCACCCCGGCAACATCCACGAGCCGGACGCCTTCACGGCCTGGGGCGGACGCGGGGCAGTCCTGCTGCACGAGCGCGACGACGAGCGCTTCGCGATGCTGCTGGAAAGGGTCCGGACGACCACCCTGGCCCAGGTCGAGGACGGCGACGAGATCGCGACGGTCGCGGGTCGACTCAACCGCCGCCTGGCCATCCCCGCGCCGTCCGTGCTGCCCCGGCTGCGGGAGCAGGCCGACGCCTGGGAGGAGCAACTGCACCGCGACTCCCGGGAACTGACGCACACGCTGGCGCCCTCCGCGCTGGATGCCGCCGTGGCGACCGTCCGCGAGCTGGGCCGCAGCCAGCCGGACGTGGTCATCCACGGAGACCTGCACGCCAGGAACATCCTGCGTGCTGACCGCGAGCCCTGGCTGGCCGTCGATCCCAAGGGGTATGCGGGGGATCCCGCCTACGACGGCGGCACGCTGCTCAAGGCCCGCGCGCTGGCGTTCATCGAATCGCCCGACCGGGGGCAGGCGGTCCGCCGCACGCTGGACGTCTTCGCGGAGGCAGCCGAGCTCGATCGCGAACGCGTCCGGCGGTGGGCCCAGTTCCACGCCGTCCAGGCCGCTCTGTGGGGCCGCCGCCACGGGTTCCGGATCGCCCGCGGCGGGGCCCGGCTTGATCGGCTCACCGAATTCGCGGACCGACTCGCGGAGTTGCTCACGGAGCGCTGGTAGCGCCGGATCCGCGGCAGCGAAGCTCGCTGCCGCGCAGGTCAGAGCGGTCGAGCGGGCGCGGAAATGGGATGCCCGAGCACCCCGCAGCATGGCAGGCTGCCCCGCATGGAGATCCATCTCGAACCCTGGTCGGAGTCCGCGCTCGGCCTGCTGCGGCGGATCAACACCCCGCAGATGCGCCACCACGTCGGCGGCCCCGAACCGGAGGAGGAGTTGCTCGCCCGGCACCGCCGCTACCTCGCCATGCCGCAGACCGGCCGCGGCTGCATGTTCGCCGTCCTGCTCGGCGACGAGATGGTCGGCAGCATCGCCTATCACCAGCGCGACTGGCAGGGCGAGCAGATCTACGAGACCGGCTGGAACGTCCTGCCGCCCCACCAGGGGCGCGGCATCGCGGCGGCGGCCGGCACGGCGCTGATCGCCGTCGTGCGCGAGGCCGCGCGACAGCCTGGCACTCCCGGGTACCTGCATGCCTTCCCCTCGGTCGAGAACGCCTCCTCGAACGCCCTCTGCCACCGCCTCGGCTTCAGCCTCGCCGGCCCGTGCGACTTCGAGTACCCGGCGGGCAGCGGCACCCTGATGCGCAGCAATGACTGGCGGCTTTGGCTGGATTCAGGCGCATGACCGAACCCGCTTACCTCGCCGCCGTCCGGGACTCGTACGACGAGGTCGCCGTCGACTACGCACGGGGCGTCATGAAGCCCGCCGAGTTCGCCCCCTTGTCGCGCGCGATGCTGGCCGCGTTCGCGGAGCTGGTGCTGGCCGCCGGCGCGGGGCCGGTCGCGGACCTGGGGTGCGGGCCCGGCCATCTGACGGCGCATCTGGCGAGGGCGGGACTGTCCGCGTTCGGGGTCGACCTGTCACCGCGGATGATCGAGCTGGCTCGCCAGGCCTATCCGGAGCTGCGCTTCGAGCTGGGCTCGATGACCGCGCTGGAGCTCGGGGACGACGAACTCGGCGGCATCCTGGCTCACTTCTCCACCCACCACACGCCGCCCGAAGCCCTGCCGGCGGTCTTCGCGGAGTGCTATCGCGTGCTGGCGCCGGGCGGTCACCTGATGCTCGCCGGTCACGTGGGGGACGGCGAGCAGCTGAGTCCGACCCGGGCCTACGGCGATCACCCGGTGTCCTACGCGTGGTACCTGCTGCCGGCACCGCGGATCGCGGAGCTGCTGGACCAGGCGGGTTTCGTCCGCACCGCACAGCTGGTCCAGCAGCCCGGCGAAGGGGTGAAGCGGGCGAGCGTCACCCTCCTGGTCCGCAAGCCGTTCGGCGAACCCGGGCCGGGGCGCCTTACGGCGCGGTGACCTCGCGGGTCAGCTTCGAGTGCCAGGGGCACCAGGTGGCGCGGGGCAGGAACGCGCCACCCACCTCGCTCAGATGGTCGTTGACGTAGGAGACGCTCGCGTCGCACACCTCGGTGGCCATGCCGAAGAACTTCACCGAGCTCGGGTCGAGCTGGTACTTCCAGGGCTGGTTGTACGGGGCGGGGGTGCTGACGACGGTACCCATCACACCGGTGTCCGCCGTGTCCACGCCGCTCAGCATGTCCCGGGCCTGCTGGATCCTGGCCGGGTCGGTGAGCTGGAAGACGAAGGTGTCCGTGCCGTCGGTGAACTCGAAGTAGGCCGCCGCATCGGCCGCCGGACGCACACCCGCGCCGCTGCTCTGCGCCGCCTGGGCGGGCTGCGCCAGCGCCAGGGCGAACATCGAGACCGCCGCGAGACTACCGATCTTGGTGATGGTACGTCGCATGCCTGAGACCTCCCATGTCAGTCGGGTCGCGTCCACGACCCGTCTGCACCGACCGTAAGTCGGGAAGCCACGGGGATGGTCTCCGGTATACCAAGAGTGCACCAAAGGGCGCCCATGGCTTCGCCAAATGTCCTTCATCCAGAGTCGACCTCAGTCCAGCTCGACCTCGAAGTCCCAGGTGGCGATCGGCTTTCCCGCCTGGCGCCAGGTCAGCGTCGCGTGCCCGGCGGCGAAGGTGCCCGAGAAGTGCAGCACCGCGTCATGCCCCGGGGTGGCCGTCGCCGCCGCGGCGTCGGGGGTGAGGGCGATCGGGTGGCTCAGCTCGTCGGTGGCGACCAGCGAGTCCGCGCTCAGCTGCTGACTGCCCGTCGGCACGCTCAGCGCCACGGTGATCGTGCCCGGCGAGCTGGAGTTCGGTGCGGCGCCCTGCGAGGGGGCGGCGTTCACGAGGTCGGGGCCGGTGGCGGTGATCCGGCCCTGCCAGCCGTCGAGGGCGAGTTGGACGGGATCGCCCATCGCGACCAGCTGCGCGTGACCGGGGGCCGCGGTGGGCACGATCGGACTCGCGGGCGGGGTCGGGATCGGCACCTTGCCGAGTGTCTTGACGGTGTCCTGCGGTCCGCCGCAGCCGGCGGTCAGGGTGAGCGCGAGCAGGCCGGCGGACGCGGCGCCGAGGATGCGGCCGAAGCCGCGCCCGAGGTGGGCGCGGCTTCGACTGGTGGAGCGGTGGGTCACTTGCCGGCTCCCGGCTTCAGGCTGTCCTCGGTGGCGGTGGCGCCGGTGAAGTCGGGCGTCAGCACGAGGGGCTGGTCCTGCGGCTGCTGGCCGGTGGCCGACCAGACGCCGTTGCTGCCCATGGCGGCGGGCTGCATCGCCTTGCCGCTCGGGTTGTTGTACACGTCGGGGCCGAACGGACGCAGGCCCGGCATGGCGGCGTAGCCGAGGTGGCCGTGGCCGTCGGTGCCGCCCTTGTTGACCCGGAACAGGTCCTCCATGCTGCGCAGCCAGGAGTAGTGGTTGTACGGCTGGTCGCTGATGGTGCCCGGCTTGATGTAGCGGGAGATCAGCAGCGAACCGGTGATGCCGCCACCGGGGGTGGTGTCCTGGCCGAAGGCCTGGTCGCCGGGCTGGGTGACGTTCGGGCCCGGCAGCTCGTTGCAGCACGCCACCACCGACTGCGCGGTGTCGGTCGGGGTGTTGAGCGTGGGGTCCGAGTTGCCGGTGTAGTCCGCGGTGGAGTTCCCGTAGAGCTTGTAGGGCGGGAACGCCTCGTCGAAGGTGATGTCGATCATGCCGCCGTCCTGGAAGGCCGGCGAGGCCATGATCTGCGGGATCCACTTCTGCAGGAAGAGGTCCGAGGCGTACAGGCCGCCCTGGTGGTTGTTCGGGTCACCGGAGCCGTTGTCGCCCTTGCAGGTCGAGTCGTGCGCGTCCGAGCAGTTGTCCGGGGTGATCCAGGAGAACGCCGGGGTGCTGTCCTCGCTCTGCAGGTCCTGGGCGAGGCCGCTGAGCGCCGGGTGCCCGGTCTGGGCGGGGCGGCCGTCCAGCGGCACGACCTGGGCGCACTCCTGCGGGTCGTCGATCAGCGAGTGGAACCAGGCGGTCGGGTTGTGCTTGGGCACGTACTGGTCCTGAGCGGTGGCGCCGCCCGGGTCCACCACGCCGCCGCCGGACGGGTCACCGGGGACGCCGCACTTGTACGGGTCCTCGCGGCCGGGCGTGTTGCCCATCTCCTGCATGTAGGCCTTCCAGCTGAGGTTCTTGTCGTCCAGCTGGTTGAAGAGCGTGTACACCGAGGAGGGGTAGACGCACCCGGAAGTGGCGTGCACCTGGCCGTCGGCCGCCGGGGTGCCGGGGGCGACGTTGGTGTACTGCGGGCAGTCGTTCTGGGTCTGCGCGTTCGGGGCCTGGCCGCTGACCGCGCTGACGTAGTTGTCCAGGCTGTAGTGCCCGGTGCCGTAGTACTGCCGCAGCAGCTCGCCGTACTGCGGCAGCGTCTTCCACAGGTAGCTGTTCTGGTTCAGGCCGGTGAACGAAGCCTCGTACGACTTGTTCTCCAGCATGATGACCCAGACGTGCTTGATCTTCGGCGGCTTGAAGCCGTGCGAATCGGCCGCCGCCGTGCCCACACCGGTGCCGCTGGCCAGTCCGGTGACGGCCAGGGCCCCGGCGGCCAGTGAGGCCGCGAGGCGCGGGCGGAGGCGATTCGTCGTCCGGCGGAGCCGGAGTCCCCTGAGTTCCATGGCTGACATGGTCGCGAGAATAGTACGCGTGTTCAGCCCTTCACAGATTAACGCTCCATGAACCCTGAGACCGTGTCCGGCGTCCCGGCTCGCACTCCTGACACAAGGTCAGGAGATCCGGCCCGAACTCGCGGCCGGCTCGGCGAGCGCCTCGGCGCCCACCGTCGCGCGGGCGGCCGACCGCCTGCGGCGCAGTCGCAGCACGCTCCGTTCGCGCGACCCCTCGCGTGCCTCCGGCGCCTGCTCGGGGTGGCGCTGACCCTGCTCGCGCCACGCCCGGCCCAACTCGGCCACCACGGCGGCGGCCTGCTGCCGCTCGGGCAGCGGCGGCAGGTGGACCCGGCCGCGGGCGGCCTGCCGGGCCAGCGCCTGGGACAGCTGCGCGGGGTCGCGCGGCCAGGGCGCCAGCCCGGCCTTGGCCAGGGTGGCCGCGTTCGCCCGACCGTGCCCGGACAGCACCTCGTAACTGACCGCGGGCAGGCCCGCGACCAGCGCCTCGGTCAGCGAGAGCCCGCCCGCGTTGTGCACCAGCACATCGGCGGCCGCCATCAGCGCGGGCACATCGGTGCGCCAGCCCAGCGCCACCACACCGGGCAGCGCCGCGATCCGCTGCCGCAGCCGCTCGTTGCGCCCGCACAGCACCACGGGCACGGTGTCCTCGGCGGCGCGCAGCGCCTGGACGGCGGACATCACGTCACCGAGCCCCAGCGAGCCGGTCACCAGCAGCGCCATCCGCCGCTGCGGCGGCACGCCGAGTTCGGCCCGCAGCGCCGCGCTGGCCGCCGGGTCGGGGCGCTCACCGAAGGCGGCGGGGGCGAGCGGCCCGGCCGCCGCCATCGGCACGCCGTACCGCAGGCTGCCCTCGGTGGCGGTGGCCCGGGTGACCGTCAGGTGCGCGTCGAGCCGGGGGTGCACCCAGAGCCGGTGCGGCGCGGGGTCGGTGAGGTAGCAGACCGTGGGCGCGGTCAGCGTGCCGTCCTCCTTCAGCATGCCGAGTGTCTGCGCGGCGAACGGGAAGGTGGTCACCACCACGTCGTAGTCCCCGGCGACCCAGCGCGCCGACTCCCGTGCGGCCAGCCGGCAGAGGTGCATCGTGAGGGAGCGCACCAGCGACTCGCGCTCCTCGCTGCGGAACAGCCACTCGAAGGCCCACGGCGTCCGGCTGGCGCTGAACTCGTAGCCGTCGCGCAGCAGGCGCTGGTAGCGCCGGGGCAGCGCGTCGAGGTAGTCGCGGCAGTCGGCCTCGACACCCTGCGCGGCCAGCCGCCGGACCAACTCGAACGCCGCGCCGTTGTGGCCGGCGCCGACACTGCCGGTGATCACCAGCGCGCGCAGCGGACCGGCCCCGACACCTGCGGACGGGGCGGCCGGAGTGCTGCCCAGCGAGGAGGCCTGCTCAAGTACCCGCATTGGATCGATCTTCCGCTCGACGAGGGGACTCGGCCTGGGCACGGCCGAGCGCGGCGTCCGAGCGGTGCCGATCCCGGCCGTCCGCTCGCGCCTTGTGCCCGTACGGTAGGAGGCCGCGACCGTGGCCGCCTACCGACTCGGGTGAGCGTTGAACGGCCACTGGGTGAACTTCGCCCGGCGGTGGGGCGGGAGCGCCGGGAGGGCCGGGAGGGCCTACGCTCGGCCCAGGTCGCCGCGATCGGGGCGCAGTCTGGGGGCGAGGGCAGAGTGACCGGCACGGTACGCCTGTTGACGTTCAACACGCTCTTCCGCGGCAGCGCCCGGGCCAGACTCCGCGCGCTCGGCGAGGTGCTGGAGCGCTCGGAGTACGACATCGTCTGCCTGCAGGAGGTGACGTCGGCGCGCAACCTGGCCGCGCTGCGCCGGGTGGCCCGCTCGTACCACCAGGTCGGCTACGCGCCCGCCTTCCCGATCGTCCGGGGCGGCCTGGTCACGCTCTCCCGACTGCCGCTCACCGGGCAGGAGTTCACCCTGTTCCGGCCGGCCCGGCCGGTCCGGCGCGAGTGGCTGATGCTCAAGGGGGTGCTGGTGACCCGCCATCGGGTCGGCGACCTGCCGCTGACGGTGGTGAACACCCATCTGAGCGCCAACCGCGACGACGACTGGTCCGCCGCGAACCGCTACACCCGGGTCGAGGCGGCGGAGCTGCGGCAGCTCGGCGGCGTCGTGCGGGCGGCGGAGCTCACCGGGCCCGCCGGGCCGCTGGTGGTCGCCGGGGACTTCAACGTCCCGCGCGACTGCGCGACGTACCGCGACTTCGTCCGTGCCACGGGGCTGCGCGACCTGCTGGCGGGACATCGCGAGCCGACCTACCGGCCGACGGCGCGCTGGCCGGATCCCCCGGCCATCGACCAGGTACTGCTCTCCGTGCCGCCCGCGCAGGCGGTGCGGTCGCGGGCGGCGGTGGTGCTGCGGGAGGCGGTGCGGCTGGCGGACGGACGGGAGGAGTACCTCTCGGACCACTTCGGCATCGGGGTGGAGCTGCGGTTCGGGCCGGCCGACGGCGCGGCTGAGCCCGGCTGAGCCCGGCTGAGCGCGGCCGGGCAGGCCATTTCTAGTGCCCCAGATCACTTCAAAAGGGACATTTCGCCCGGGTGCTCGGTGACGGTGCTCACGTGCCTTTCGCGTCTACTACGCCCGATCGTTGCCTGTTTTCGAGGTTTGGCGGGGTGGGTGGGGGTGTCGGTGGGGCGGCTGTCGGGGGTGTGGGTGTTTGTCCTGGTCAAGCGGGGGAGCGGACGTCTGAAAAAGGATGGTTTGGGGTGATTTGCGGGGGGTAGCGGTGGCGCTCGGACGGTCAAGTGAGGCTGGTTTGCTACGACGCGGCGTCGTAACAAGGGCTCTTGGCGGGGGTCTTGGGCCGCGCTAACAATGGCTAAGTCGCCAGCCGCGGTGCCCGGGTCCTCCGGGTGACGCGGATTCCGTCCGGCCCCCGCACTGTGCGGGGTCGCCTGGTGCCGCATTCCCTGATCGTCGGGCCACGCTGTGGCGTGCCCGCGGTCGTTACGGGGGATGGTGGCGCCCCCACCTGATTGAGGTCGAACTCCCCCATGCCCGTGATCACCACCCGCATGCGCAAGTCCGCCGCCCTGCTCGTCTCCGCCGCCGGTATCGCCGTGCTCGGCGCGGCCGTGGCCCCCAGCGCCGCGTTCGCCGAGACCCCGCAGTCGATCGCCGCCAGCATCGTGCCCGCCAACCAGCTCGCCTCGTTCGACCAGATCATCACCCACGAGAGCGGTTGGAACGTGACCGCCACCAACCCGTCCTCGGGCGCCTACGGGCTGGCCCAGGCGCTGCCGGGCAACAAGATGGCCTCGGCCGGCGCGGACTGGCAGACCAACCCCACCACCCAGATCAAGTGGGCGTACGACTACATGAACGCCCGCTACGGCAGCCCGAACCAGGCCTGGGACTACTGGCAGATCCACCACAACTACTGATCAGGCTCTGATCACCTGCTGATCAGCCGGTAGCGCCCCGCAGCACCCGCGAGCACGCGTCCCCTCCTCACCGGTCGGGGCGCGTGCTCGCGTCGTTCTTGCGCCGGGTGAAGAGCAGTGGCAGTGCCGACAGCACCACCAGCCCCAGCACCACCGGCAGCAGGTAGTTGTCGATCCCCGGCACCGAACTGCCCAGGGCGTAACCCGCCAGGATCGTGGTCTGTGTCCAGAGCAGCCCGCCGACCACCTGCCAGAGCGTGAAGGTCCGCACCGGCACGCGCAGGGCGCCGGCCAGCGGTGCGAGCACCGAGCGCACCAGCGGGATGAACCGGCCGAGCACGATCGCCTTGCGCTGGCCGTAACGTTCCAGCAGTTCCTCCGACCGCACGGCCGTGCGCTTCAGCCGGGTGCTGCGGCTGCGGGAGAGCAGCGCCTGACCGCCGTGCCGCCCGATCATGAAGCCCAGCTGCGCCCCGGCGATCGCCCCGACCGCCGCGCAGAGCAGCACCTGCCAGAGCGTGAGGTACGGGCCGTGGTGCTCGGCGGCCGTGGGCGCGGAGGCACAGAGCACCCCGGCAGGGAAGAGCAGGGTGTCGCCTGGAACGAAGAACCCCACCACCAGGAATCCGGCCTCGACGAAGGTCACCAGCAGCACCGCGAGCGCGCCGTAGGCGGCGAGCAGTGAGGAGCCGTTGGTCAAGTTGAGTGCCGAGGTCATCCGTCACCCCCGCCTGGCCGCGTGATCTTCTGCCCACTGTAGACCCGCAGGTCCGGCCGGGGCCCGCTGTCGCGCTGGTCCGTCCGCTCAGGCCGCGGTCTGCTCCGTCGTCCGCTCCGCCGGCAGCTTGCCGGTGAACGCGGCGGCGGCCACGGTGATCACGGCGACGGCCAGCAGCGCCGCCTTCAGCCCGTCCAGTTGGGCCCTGCGGTAGGAGTCGACCAACGCGGCCGCCTGGTCGGGTGGGACCGTGCTGGTCGCCAGCGCGGCGGCGACCTGGTCGGCGGGGATGAACTTGATCCCCGCCTCCATCCGGATCCCGGCCTCCTGACGCACGTCCGCCGAGATCTGCGGGTTGTCGGCGATGTCGTTGGTGAACGCGGTGGCCAGCGCGCCGATCAGGATCGCCCCGCTCAGCGCGGTTCCCACCGAGGAGCCCAGGTTCTGCGCGGTGTACTGCAGCCCGCCCACCTCGCTGCGATCCGCCCCGCCCACGCTCGACTGCACCACGTTGCCCAGCTGCGAGGCGAGCAGGCCCATGCCGAGCCCCAGCAGCGCCATGGCCAGCGCGAACGACACGTCGTCCAGCGACGGCTTGATCGTGCCGATCAGCCAGACGGTGGCGATCAGCAGCACCAGCAGCCCGATCCGCACCACCGTCCGCGGTGCGGCGAACCGGCCCAGGCGCGAGCCGCCGAGCGAGGCGACCAGCATGGTGATCGAGACCGGCAGCAGGCGCAGCCCGGTCTGGAAGGCGTCGAGGCTCTGGACCACCTGCAGATAGAGCGGAATCACGAAGAACAGACCCAGCAGGACCAGGTTCTGGCTGAAGAGCATCAGCAGCCCGGAGCGCAGCACCGGGATGCCGAACAGGCTGAGCCGCACCAGCGGATACTCCTGCCGCTGCTCCCACCAGCAGAACACCCACATGATCACGGCACCCAGCGCGAGGGCGAACAGCGTGGGGGAGTAGCCGAGCACGGTGAACGGCGGATTGCGCGGCTGCAGCCAGCCCCAGGTGCCGCTCTGCAGGACGGCCAGCACCATGAGTGCCAGCCCGACCACGGACAGCACGGTGCCGACCAGGTCCAGTGGCGCGTGCCGCTCCGGCGCCGGTTCCGGCGCGATCCACCGCATCAGCGCCACGATGGCCACCACCAGCACCACCTCGCCGGCGAAGACCAGCCGCCAGGTCAGGTAGGTGGTCAGCCAGCCGCCGAGCAGCGGTCCCACCGCGATTCCGGCGCCGGCCAGCCCGCCGATCACCCCGTACGCGACCGCGCGCTCGCGGCCGTGGTAGGCGCCGGCCACCAGGGCCGCGAGGGCCGGCAGCACCAGAGCCGCGCCGAGCCCCTCGATCACCGACCAGCCGAGCGTCAGCACCCAGAGCGTGGGCGCGACGGCGGTCAGCGCGGAGCCGACGCCGTAGATCACCAGTCCGGTGATGAACATCCGCCGGCGGCCGAACATGTCGCCGAGCTTGCCGCCGGTGATCATGAAGGCGGCCATCACCAGCGTGTAGAGCGTGATCACCGCCTGGATCGCCGTCACCTCGGTGTGGAAGTCCTCGACCAGCTGGCTGATCGACACGTTCATCACCGCGGCGTCCAGCACCATCAGGAACTGGGCCGTCCCCAGGACGATCAGCGCTCTCCAGCGGTACACCGCACCTCCACAGCTCGTGCCGACGACAGCAGCACCGTAGCAGTCGGTGATCTGACGGATGCACAGCGTGCTTGTCCGGCCGGGCCGTCCCCGGTCCGCCGTCTTGCCGACCGACCGCAGGAGAGGAGTATCGAACTAGGGCGCGTCTTCAAAGTCGCGTCGGATCGGTCCGCGGCGCGGGATGCCCGGCGTCGCGGACCCGGCGGGACTTTGAAGACGCGCCCTGGACGCGACCGGCGACTTCAGCACTTCCTGGCGGCTCGCCAGCGCACCCGCTGCTCGGCCGTCGACCCGCGCCCGCCCGCTGCGAACGACCTGCGGCGGGCGCCAGGCGACTCCGGGAGGATCCCCGTGAATTCCTATCCGCTGCTCAACGTCTTCTTCACCACCATGTGGATCTTCCTCTGGATCCTCTGGTTCTTCCTGCTCTTCCGGGTGTTCGGGGACCTGTTCCGGGACGACTCGGTCGGTGGCTGGGGGAAGGCCGGCTGGTCGGTGTTCCTGATCTGCCTGCCGTTCGTCGGTGTGTTCGTCTACCTGATCGTGCGCGGCAAGGGCATGGGCGCCCGTGAGATCCAGCGCTCGCTGGATGCCGAACAGGAGATGCGCACGTACATCCAGGAGGCGGCCGGCAGTACGGGCGGCGGATCGGCCGACCACGTCGACGCCCTGGCCCGGCTGGCCGAGCTCAGGAAGAGCGGTGACCTCACCGAGGAGGAGTACCAGAACGCCAAGCGCAAGGTGCTCGCCTGACAGCCGGCGTGCAGCGCCACGCGGGTCAACTCCCCGCCGTCGGACCACACCCCCGCGGGCCCGGGCCGCACCCGGGCCCGCCCCGGGGGCAGTGCCTGACCACCCGTCAACCTTGGTAGCGTCGAACGTCGTTGCGCCCTCCGGTGCGCCCGTACCCAGATCACGGGAGATGTCCGATGCCCCAGACCATCCGCCGCGCGGTGATCCCCGCCGCCGGCCTCGGGTCCCGCCTGCTGCCGCTGACCAAGGCCACGCCGAAGGAGATGCTGCCGGTCGGCGACCGGCCGGTGATCGAGCACACGGTCCGCGAGCTGATCGCCTCCGGGATCACCGACATCACCATCGTGGTCTCCGGTGGCAAGGGGCTGATCCAGGACCACTTCCGACCCAACCCCGCCCTGGTCGCCCAGCTGCGCGAGGCCGGCAAGACGGGGTACGCGGACGCGGTGGAGGAGGTCGGCGAACTCTCCCGGGCCGGCCACCTCACCTACCTCGACCAGCACGGCCCGTACGGCAACGGCACCCCCGTGCTCAACGCGGCCCGCAACTTCGGCGACGAGCCGATCCTGGTGCTCTGGCCCGACGACGTCTTCGTCGCGGAGGTCCCGCGCGCCCAGCAGCTGGTCCGCGCGTACGAGGCGACCAACTGCCCGGTGCTCGCGCTGATGCCGATGGACCGCGCGGACGCACCGCGCTACGGCGTCCCGGTGGTCAAGGAGGACCTGGACGGCGGCCTGCTGCGGATCACCGGCCTGGTCGAGAAGCCGACGCCCGAGGAGGCGCCCTCCGACTACGCCGCGATCGGCGGTTACGTGATCACCCCGGGCATCGTCGACGAGCTGCGCGAGCAGACCAACCGCTGGTACGAGCACCGCACCGGCGAGGTCTACCTGACCGACGCGATCAACGCCTACGCGGGCAGCCGCGCCGTCTACGGGCAGGTGATCCAGGGCAGCTGGTACGACACCGGCAACCCGCTGGCCTACCTGACCGCGCAGTTCGCCGCCGCGCTCGCCGACCCCGCCTACGGCCCGCACCTGCGCCGGCTGGCCCAGGACCTCGGGACGGGGGCCCCGGGGCCGGTCTGACGGTCCGTTCGCCACCTCCCGGCCCCGGCCGGATCCGCGGAGCGGCCCGAAGCGCTGCGGATAGTCTGCCGGGATGGACGTTCACGAATCGCTGCTCGAACTCATCGGCAACACACCGCTGGTGCGCCTGCGCACGCCCGGTGCGGGCCGCACCGCTCCCGTCTATGCCAAGCTCGAATACCTGAGCGCGGGCGGCAGCGTCAAGGACCGGCCGGGCCTGCGCATGATCGAGGAGGCCGAGCGGTCCGGGGCGCTGCGGCCCGGCGGCACGGTGGTCGAGGCCACCTCGGGCAACACCGGGGCCGGGCTCGCCATGGTGGCGGCGGCCAAGGGCTACCGGACCGTCGTGGTGCTGCCGGACAAGAGCAGTGCGGAGAAGATCGCCACGCTGCGCGCCTACGGTGCCGAGGTGGTGGTCCGCCCGGGCGGGCTGCCGCTGGAGGACCCGGAGCACATCGTGAACCTCGCCCGCCGGATCGCCGAGCAGACCCCGGGCGGTTGGTTCGCCCAGCAGTACGACAATCCGGCCAACCCCGACGCGCACTACCGGACCACCGGGCCGGAGATCTGGCGGCAGACCGAGGGCCGGGTCACCCACCTGGTCTCCTGCGTGGGCACCGGCGGCACGATCAGCGGTACAGGGCGCTTCCTCAAGGAGGCCAGCGACGGCGCGGTCCGGGTGATCGGCGCCGACCCCGCCTCCTCGGTCTACTCCGGCGGCGACGGACGCCCCTACTTCGTCGAGGCCGCCGGCCGGTTCCGCCACCCCGAGACGATCGACGACAGCTGGCCGGTCTCCTTCCACCGCGAGGTGGTGGACGAGCTCCTGCCGATCGCCGACCGGGACGCGCTGCTGACGATCCGTCGACTCGCCCGCGAGGAGGGCCTGCTGGTCGGCGGCTCGTCCGGCACGGCGGTCACGGCGGCCCTGCGGGTGGCCGCCGAACTCGGCCCGGAGCAGCTGGTGGTGGTGATGCTGCCGGACTCGGGGCGGCAGTACCTGTCCAAGTACTTCAACGACGACTGGATGCTGCGCAACGGCTTCCTGGACGGCGATGCGGCCCACCCGCTGGTCGGCGACGCCGTCCCCGCCGAGCTGCGCGAGCGCCCGCTGCCCTACCTGCACCACCGCAGCACGGTGGGCCAGGCGCTGGACGCGCTGCGGGCTCGCGCGGCCGCCGGCGCCGACCCCGTCCTGCCGGCCGGACCGGCCCCCGTCGCGCCCGGCCGCCAGCCGACCGCGCTCGAACTGCTCGGCGCGGCCTCGTTGGAGCAGCTGGCCGCCGCCCTCGCGCAGGGCAAGGCCGCACCGACCGACCCGATCGCCGACCACCTCACCGCGCCGCTGCCGCGATTCGGCACCGGCGAGCGCGCGGACGCGGCGCTCGCCGAACTGACCGCGGCCGGCTGCGACACCGCGGTGGTGGTGCACGACGGGCACGGTGTCGGCCTGGTCGGGGCAGCCGAACTCAAGGCGCTGCTGGGCTAGTTGCCGGGCGGCGGGGTGCCTCGGTGCTCCGCCGCCACGGGTTACGACTCGCCGCGCTGGGCCGCCCACTGCCAGAAGTCGACCATCATCCGCTCGTAGCGGATCCCGAACTCCAGCGCCTCGCGCTGCCCCCGGGTCAGCAGCCCGCCGACGCTCTCGGCGACCTCCTCGTAGCTGGTCAACGTCCGCTCGTGCTCGGTGAGTTGCTCGGGAGCCTGGACCTCGGCCCGGGCCCCGAACCAGAGCTTGAGGATGCCGCGCTCGCGTGCCTCGACCGGCACGAAGGTGGGGTCGGCGAGCCACTGGGCCAGCGCCGCCCGGCCCGCGTCGGTCAGCTTCATCTGCCGCCGGTTGCGCCCGCCCTCCTGCCGGACCTCCGACAGCAGGCCGGCCGCCGCCAAACGGTCGCACTGCGCGTACACCTGCGCGTGCGGCATCGACCAGAACAGCGCCACCGTGCGGGCGGCCTCGACCTTCACGTCGTACGGGCTGGCCTCGCCGAGCTTGTCGATGATGCCGAGGACCAGGAAGGAGGGCGTGGTCAGCCGGGTGTCAGCCATGCCGTGACGGTATCGTGCCGGTCGAGCCGCTGGTCACGCCGTGGGCACCGCCAGCAGGCCGGTGACACGGTCCGCGGTGAGCAGGCCGAGCGTGTAGCCGTCCTCGTCGACCACCGGCCAGACCGTCAACTGCTTGATCTGCATGGCGAGTCGGGCCAGCGCCAAGCCCATGCCGGGCCAGGCGAACGGGCCGCGCTGGTGGGTGGTGGCGCTGACCGGGGTGAGTTCGGTGTACCAGGAGCGGGTGCGGAAGGCGTGCAGGCCGCGCGAGGTCAGCACGCCCTCGCAGCGGCCGTTGTGGTCGCGCACCAGCAGGTAGCCCACATGGGCACTGCCCAGGATGTCGCTGGCCCGGTCGACCGTGCTGTCGTCGGATATCTGGTACTCGAGCGGTTCCATCGCGTCGGCGACCGTGAGGGCGCGCGCGGTCGGTGGAGTCTGGTGAATGGTCACGGTGTCACCGGTGCCTGCCTCCGGGCGAGCTGCGCGCTGCCCGGAACGTGCGTTCACCCAGAACGAGGCCGGAACGGTGACCGGGATACGAGATGCTCTGGACACCTCCAGGCTACTCCGCGCCGGCGTCGATCCCGGGGCCACGTCGACCCCGCGGACCGCCGCTGAGCAGTACCGTTGCAGTAACCGAGGACATGTCGCACACCGGTAATCGCACCGGTGTCGCCCTGGGTCATGATCGGTCCCCTGCACGGACCGGGCAGGCGGCTCCCGATGACACAGGTGCCCCTTCCTCCTCCCTACTCCCACGGCCCCTGGCCGGGGCTCGGCGTGCCCTCGCTGCCACGACTGGCGCTGGAGCCGACCCGGTCGCACGGCGGGATGTTCGACGGCGCCTGGTGGCCCCGCTCGACCAATCTGCGTGCCGAACTGCCCGACCTGATCACGGCGCTCAGCGTGCACCTGGGCCCGATCCTGCGGGTCGGCCTGGACACCGTCACCTGGGGCGCCGTCCCCCGCGAGGTGGCGGCGAACGGCCGGCTGGTCAAGGTCGGTTGGCTCACCACCAGCGACGACACGATCAGCCTGACCACCGACGCCGAGGACCACGTGCTGCTCCTGGTGGTGCCGCCCTGCACCGAACCGCGGATCGCGGCCGCCGCCCTGGCCGCCGCCGCCCGCACGGGCAACCACGCCTCGGCGGCCGAACTGCTCGCCTGGTCGGATCTCGGCGCCCAGGACTCGCAGGACTCGCCGGACTCGCGGGCGGCGAAGGACTGACGAGGCGGCCTAACGATCTGACGATCCTGGACCGACGAGCCGGACCGACCAGCGCCCGCCCGGGAATGCCGCTCGCGCAGAAAGGCGTTGCCGCCGACGTGATCAGCGCAACGGCACCCCTTCGCCTCTCCGTCCTGGACCGCTCCCGGATCCGGCAGGGCGACGGCCCGCCGCAGGCGCTGGGTGACACGGTGGCCTTCGCGCGGCAGGCGGAGCGGCTCGGCTACCACCGGTTCTGGGTGTCGGAGCACCACGGCGTGCCGGGGGTGGCGGGCTCGGCGCCCACCGTGCTGGCGGCGGCCGTGGCGGCGGCGACCAGCCGGATCCGGGTCGGCACCGGTGGCGTGATGCTGCCCAACCACCAGCCGATGATCGTGGCCGAGCAGTTCGGGGTGCTCGCCGCGCTCTTCCCCGACCGGATCGACATGGGGCTCGGCCGCTCGGTGGCGTTCACCGACGGCATCCGGCGCGCGCTCGGCCGGGACAAGGACGCCGCCGACCACTTCGCCGAGCAACTGGCCGAACTGCTCGGCTACTTCGACACCGCCCGCAGCGTGCACCCCGAGGTGCACGTGCGGCCCGCCGAGGGCCTGCGGGTGCCCGCCTTCGTGCTGGCCACGGGCGCGGGGGCCGACATCGCCGCCGAGGCGGGCCTGCCGCTGGTCATCGGTGGACCGCACGGGGCGGACGCGATGGTGGCCGCCGTCGACCGCTACCGCGCCCGGTTCCGCCCCTCCGCGCAGGCCGCGCAGCCGTACGTCGTGCTCTCCGGCACCGTGGCGGTCGCCGAGACGGCCGAGGCGGCACGGGAGTTGCTGGTCTCCGAAGCCTGGGCCGCCGCCTACTCCCGCACCCACGGCGAGTTCCCGCCGCTCGCCCCGGTCTCGGAGATCCTGGCCCGCTCGATGACCTCGCGCGAGCGCGCCGCCTACGACAAGGCGCTCGGCGGCCATATCGTCGGGACGCCGGATCAGGCCGTCGCCGAACTCCGCGCCCTCCTGGCGCTCACCGGCGCCGACGAGTTCCTGGTCACCACGAGTGCCCACGACCGGACGGCGCTGCTCGACTCCTACCGGCTGCTCGCCGAAGCGGCGGGCCTGGCGGCGCGGCCGACCTGAGGTCGCGGACCGCGCCGTCGCCCGCGCCGGGCCGGCCGGTCCTCAGTCGGCCGGGCCGCTGACCAGGGTGACCGTGCCGCTGTGGGACGCGCCGGCGGCGTCGGTCCACTGGACGGTCACCCGGCTGCCGGGGCTCTGGTTCACCATCAGGCTGGTCAGCGCGTCGGGGCCGGCGACGGTCTGCCCGTCGACCGCGGTGATCTGGTCTCCCTGGGCGAGACCGGCCTTCGCGGCCGGGGAACCCGCGACCACCCCGGCGACCAGCACGCCGTTGCCGGAGCCGCCGTTGCCGGAGCCGCTGTTGCCCGAACTGCTGTTGCCCGAGCCCGAATCCGTCGCGACCTCCACGCCGAGGAAGGCGGTCGGCCCCACGTGCACGTCCGTGCTCGGCTTGCCCGCCATGATCTGCTGGGCCAGCGGCAGCGCGGTGTTGATCGGGATCGCGAAGCCCTGGGTGACGGCCTGCGGGTCGGAGGTGTCGGAACCGGCGGTGTCGATGCCGATCACCGCGCCGGAGGAGTCGACCAGCGAACCGCCCGAGTCACCGGGCTGGACATTCGCGTCCACCTGGATCAGCCCGCTGAGCTGCTCGGCCGTCCCGCTCGCCTGGTCACTCGCCGTTATCGCCTGGTCAAGCGCGGTCACGCTGCCCGCCGCCGGCGTCGGCGTCTGGCCGGTCCCACCGGCGTTGCCGATCGCCGTCACCGTGTCACCCACGGCCACCTTCGAGGAGTCGCCCAGCTTCGCGGTCGCCAGCCCGGAGGCATCCTTCAGCTGGATCACCGCCAGGTCGCCGGTGCGGTCGTAGCCGACCACCGTCGCCGTGTAGCTGCGGCCGTTGCCCACGTCGGTCGCGGATATCGAGGTGGCGCCGTTGATCACATGGTTGTTGGTGAGCACCTCGCCGGTGGAGCTGAGCACGATGCCGGTGCCGGCCGCCTGCACACCCTGGTAACCGATCGTGATGTTGATGTTCACCAGCGTCGGATCCACCTGCGCCGCGATGCCGGTCGCCCCGGTGGAACCGTTCCCGCCGCCGCTCGCTCCGCCGTTCCCGCCGCCGGAATTCGGTGGAACGTACGGCGCCGTCGGGTTGGCCAGCGTGGGTCCGGGTGACGCCGACTGCTGCCAGAACGCCTGGTCCAGGCCGATCCCGGTCCCTACGGCCACGGCCACGCCCGCCAGCAGCACCAGCGAGGTGCGCCCCCGGTGCCGCCGCCGTGGTGGCGGCGGGTAGGAGCCGTACGGCGGCGGCATCGGGCCGGGTGGATACGGCGGCGGTGGCGGCGCTGGCCCGAACGGGTGAGATGGCGCCGGCGGCTGAGCCGGGGGCGGCCCTGGCCGCGCCGTCCCGGGTACGGGCGGCGGACCCCAGCCACCAGGGGGCGGGGCACCGTGGTCGGCACCGTCCCCGCCACCGGGTTCGGTCGGTTCTGCTGGTCCCTGATTTCCGCTCATGTCGGCCCCACCAGACGAAGCGAGTTCTGCCTCCCTCCATGATGCGAGCGATCGGCTTGAAGCACGTGAGTTGAGGATGAGCTTGTCCTTCAATCTCCGGCTCGCAGCCGCTGAGGCTCCCGGCGGCGGGCCGCGGTGGGCGGGGGGACGATGGAAGACGGCGCTCCCGGCAGCTGCCGGAGACCGCCGAAGGCAGCGGAAGCGGAGGTGGCGGTGATGGAGGAGCGTCTCGAACAGGGCTCGGCGAAGGTGCATCCGGCACGGGACGTGCTGCAGTCGATCGCCCAGGCGCCCACCTGGGCGGTGCTGTGGCTGGTGGGGGTGTCGATGGGGCTCGGCCTGGTGGGGGCGCAGGTGGGGACCCTCTGGGTGCTGGTGCTGTTCTCGATCGTCTGGGGCGTGACCGTGCTGGCGATGCTGGGGTGGGTGGCCCGCTGGTTCGTGCAGCACGAAGGGGGCGGGCGACACCGGCGGATGGCGCACTGACCCGGCCTGCGGTCGACGCGCTCGCGCTGCTGGAAGGCCGTGACCTGGCCCGATGAGCCCGCCCGGCCGTCCGACGAGCGGCGGAGTGCTAGCGAACCGTCAAGATCGGCTTGCCCGGCGCCAAGGGCGCATCAGGAAGTCCGGGAACTGATCAAGGGGCGCCTAGCGTTTGTCGAGAGGTAAGGCGCCGCCCCGTCCGTGGGGGACCGAGGCGGGGCCACGCCGATGAAGCTGCACCGGTTTCGGTGACCACCATCGGCGGCCAGGTGATGGGGTGGGGGCGCGCGTCCGGGGGAAACGGGTCGCGCGCCCCCGACACACCAGCGGTGGGTCGGCCCGCGAACTCGTCAGCCCGTCAGCCCGTCAGCCCGTCAGCCGGCCAGCTTCGCGATGATCTGCCGCAGCGCCCCGGCGCGGGCACTGCCCGTGGGGACCTCGGTCAGCACGGTGGCGAGTTGGCGGATCAGGTCGCCCGGCAGCGAGCCGGGGTCGACCACATCGGTGCCCGCGTCCAGCGCGCGAATCGCCCAGTACCGGCTGCTGCCCAGCGGCTCACGCCCGGCCACGGCGGTGAGCAGCTCGGCCAGCACCTCGGGGGCCTGGGCCACGGCGGTCTCGGGCTCGCCGAACACGCGGGCGTAGCCGGCCAGGCGCAGACCGGGGTCGGCGGAGCGCAGCGCGGCCAGCACGTCGAAGTCGGGCACCCTCGGGGTGACCACCATCATCGTGCCGAAGAGCCGGTCGACCTGGCGCGTGCGGGCCGCGCCGCTCGACATCGACTGCCGCAACTCGGTGTAGCGGGCGGCCAGCCGCTCGACGTCCGCCGGCGTCGCCTGCTCGATCGCGGCCTGCGCGCTGACCGCTGCCAGCGCGGTCCGTACGGCCTCGCCGGCCTCCTGCCGGGCCTCGTCCGCCTCCTGCCGCGCCTCGGCGGTCTCCGCCCGCAGCTGGCGGTACTGCACCTTGCCGCCGCCGGGGAACTCGATGCTCTCGATCAGCGTGCCCAGCCAGGGCAGCAGCGCGACCACCAGCAGCACCACGGTGATGGTGTCGATCTTCAGGTCGGGCCGCAGCACGTGGACCAGCGCGATGCCGAGCGCGGCGGTGCTGACCACCAGCGGGACGACCTGCCGCCGCGCTTTCGGCGGCAGGTCGTCCCGCTGGTGTGGCTGCTGTGGTTGCTCGGCTATCTCGGTCACGAGCAAAGCTTGGCAGAGCGCTCCAGGTGACAGGACGTCAGGCCCACCGCGGTAGGCGGGCCTGACGCCGGCTCAGGCCGCCTTCACCGGCCGGTGCAGCGAGTCCAGCGCGGCCCCCGCCTGGTCGGCCAGGGTGACGGCGACCAACCGGGCCTGGAGGGAGGGCACCGTGCCCGGGGTGGGTTCGAGCATGAAGCGGCCGATGTACTTGCCGTTGCCGAACATCCGCAGTTCCACGTCCTCGGCCGGCAGCCCGAGCCGGTCCGCGTCCCAGAGCCGGTGCCCGATCAGCACCGAGCCGTCGTGCTCCAGGCGCGGCGGGTGGCCGAGCAGCGAGCCGTACTCGAAGCGGCAGCCCCGCAGTTGGAGCAGCCCGACCAGCTGGTCGCGGACCTGGTCGACGACGGTCAGCGCCGAGTTCGCGCTGCGCGCCAGCACCGCGGTGTCCCGGATCTGGGCCAGGTAGCCGGCGTCGGTGATCGCCAGCACGCGGAACCGGCGTGCCCGGGCCGCGAGTTGAGAGACCGTCAGACCGACCGCCAGGAGCAGGACGGCGGTGGTCAGGTCGGCCGACTTGCTGATCGCGAACTGCTCGTAGGGACGGGTGAAGAAGAAGTCGAAGCCGAGCGCCGCCACCACCGCGGCGAGCGCCCCGGCCACCCGCCGACCGAGCGCGGCCACCGCGACCACCACCACGACCAGCAGCAGCGCCACGTTGGTGTTGGCCAGGTGGCCCCGGAGCGGGAGCAGGATCGCGCAGAGCGCTATCGGGGCCACCACGGCGGCGAACAGGGCGAGCCGGCTCTGGCTGACCTGGCGGTCGAGCTTCCAGCGGGAGAGCCAACTGGGACCGCGGGGACCGGGACTGTGGAGACTGGGACTGCGGCGCATCGCGCACCTCCTGCTCTCTGGTGTATGCAGGCCGGCCACGCCGCGCAAGCGGCACACGCTGCTGTTGACGCGATCTTTGCACTGTCCATGCCGAGTGGTTCAGGTACCCCGGGCACCCTTGCGCTTCGTCCACTGACCGGTACTGTCGGTAGCGGTGTGCCGGGAAGTCTGGTCGGCGTGAAGGTCGAGCATGCCCCGGCGAGTGCCCGGCGGCATTGCCGACAGGCCCTCAATCAGGGGAGGCGCCATGGGCGTCATCGTCCCGATCGTGCTCTTCGTCGCGCTGGTCACGCTGGTGCTGACCGCGCCCAGGTTCGGCCCGCTCCGCGACCGGCGCCGGACCGCGGCGATCGCCGCGGAGCTGACCGCGCGTCACGGGTTCCGGCCGAGCAGCGGGGACGGCCCCGACCTGGCCGGGCCGCCGTTCCACTACGGCAGCGCGCGGCGGCTGGACGCCGAAGTGACCGGCGGCCTCGACGGCCTGCCGCTGACCTCGGTCGGCTACCGCTGCCGGGAGAACGGTTCAACTCACTTCTACGGTGCGGTGCTGGTCAAGCTGCCCACCGCCGTCGAGTCGCGGGTCGAGGTGCGGCACGAGCCGGCCTTCCACTCGGTGCGGGTCGTCGAGCCGAGTCCCGGTGGCCGGCTGAAGAGCGGCGACGGGTGGTTCGACAGCCGGTTCGAGGCCTACGCCACCGACCCGCGCCTCGCCCTCGCCGTCCTCACCTCCGCGGGAGTCGACGTGCTGCGCACCGCCCCCGAGCCGTGCAGTTGGCGGGTCGAAGGCAGCGCGCTGCTGCTCTGGCGCTCCGGCGGCTGGCGCTCGGCGGCCTCGCTGCTCGCCTCGGTGCGGGCGGTGGTGGCCGCCCTCCAGCCGGCGCTGGCGGGCCCGGCCCTGGTCCAGGACGTCGAAGCAGGGTAGTGGACAACCTCTCTGATGCTCCGTCAGAGACTGATGATGGTCTCCGCCGGCCGGGCGATCCCCTCGGCCGGCGGGACCACCGGCGGACCGTAGGCGTGGTGCCCGGCGAGCGCCGGGTGGCTCAGCCCAGGGCCCGCACCGCCGCCAGGACCTCCAGGCCGAGCTCCGGGTCGGCCTGCTCGGGCTGGCTGACGGACAGGCGGGTGACCAGGCCGGCGTAGCGGTGGTGGATCTCCCGGGCGACCTCCTCGACCGTTCCCGTGACGGCGAAGGTGGTGAGGACCTCGTCGTCGATCAGGTCGGCCATCTGCTGCCAGCGCCCGCGCAGCGACAGGCGGTGCAGTTCCTCGTGCAGGTCCGCCCAGCCGTGCTGGGCGAGCACCGGGAGGTAGGCGGGCGTGGAGGCGTAGAAGGCCAGGCGCTCGCGCACGCCGGCCAGGTTGGCGCGCAGTTCCTCCTCGGTGCGGCCGGTCGCGGTGAGCACGCTGCCCGCGATCTCGAAGGGCCGGGAGGTCCAGGGGGCGCCCTCGGCCTCGGCCTGGGCGCGGGCGGCGGCGACGCCGGGGAGCACCTGCTCGGTCAGGTAGGCGACCGAGGTGAAGGGGTGGCTGACGAGGCCGTCGGCGACCGCGCCGGCCGTCCTGGTCATCAGCGGCCCGACGCCGGCCAGCAGGATCCTGGGCATCCCGGCCGGGATCGGGTCGGGCGCGAAGACCGGGGTCATCACGGTGTGCGTGTAGAAGTCGCCGCGGAACCGCAGCCGCTCGCCGGTCTGCCAGCTGTGCCAGATCGCCCGCACCGCGTGGACGTACTCGCGCATCCGCGCGGCCGGGCGGTCCCACGGCATGCCGAAGCGCTTCTCGATGTGCGTCTTGACCTGCGAGCCCAGGCCGATGACGGCCCGTCCGCCGCTGGCCGCGTGCAGACCCCAGGCCTGGTAGGCCAGGGTCATCGGGGTGCGGGCGAAGGCGATCGCGACGCCGGTGGCCAGCTCGATCGAGCTGGTCCGGTCGGCGGCGCGGGCCAACTGGAGGAACGGGTCGTACGCGGTCTCGGCGACCAGCAGCCGGTCCATGCCGCGCTGTTCGGCCAGTTCGGCGGCGGCCAGGATCCCTGCCGGGTGCGCGGAGGCGGGGGCGTCGAAGCGGAACGTGGCGTGCGGGCGGTCCATCTGCGGTCGGCTCCTGGTGCGGTGCGGTGCGGTGCGGTGCGGTGCGGTGCGGTGCGGTGCGGGGGTGGGGCGGTGCTGGCCTCGAGCCTGCCATGCCGGGAGGTCTCCCACGACGACACCCGTCGATCGGCGGGAGTGGCCCCGCCGATCGACTGGATCCGTCCGGGACTTGTCGAAACATCAGGTGACCGGCCAGTAGCTTTGTGACGTCATGCCAGTGAACAGGTGAAGATCTGTTCGGATCCCGTGAAGGACCGTCAAGATGTCGCTGCTCAGGGCCTCCCACCGTTCGCGTCGTCGCCTCGCGCGATCCGTACTGACGCTCGCTATCGCGCTGGCCGCCGCGCCGGCCGTGCCGGCGGTGCCGGCGCTGGCCGCCGCGAACCCGACCGCCCCCACCCCGCACCTGGACGCTGTCGAGCAGGTGCTGCGCCAGGTCTCGCCCGGGCTGGAGGGGACGGTCTGGCAGCGTACGGACGGCAACGCGCTGGACGCGCCGGCGGATGACCCGGGTGGCTGGCTGCTGCAGACCCCCGGGTGCTGGGGCGACCCGTCCTGTGCCGACCGTCCGGGCAGTCGGGCGCTGCTGGCGAAGATGACCGCCGACATCGCCGGGGCGACCCGCACGGTGGACATCTCCTCGCTCGCCCCGCTGCCGAACGGCGCCTTCGAGGACGCGATCGTGGCGGGGCTCAAGTCCGCGGTGGCGTCAGGGCACCGGCTCCAGGTGCGGATCCTGGTCGGTGCCGCCCCGCTGTACAACATCACCGCGCTGCCCACCTCCTACCGGGACGAACTGGTGGGCAGGCTGGGCGACGCGGCCGGCTCCGTCACGCTCAACGTGGCCTCGATGACCACCGCCAAGACCGCCTTCTCCTGGAACCACACCAAGCTGCTGGTGGTCGACGGCCGGCGCGTGATCACCGGGGGGATCAACGACTGGAAGGCCGACTACCTGGAGACCGGCCACCCGGTCACGGACGCCGACCTCGCGCTGACCGGCCCGGCGGCCGCGACGGCAGGGCGCTACCTGGACACCCTGTGGGGCTGGACCTGTCGCAACAGCGGCCCGTTCTCGGCCGCCTGGTTCGCCGCCTCGAACGGCGCCGGCTGCCTGGCCACCCTCGAACAGGACTCGGCTGCCCCGGCCGACCCGGCTCCCGCCGGCGGCGTGCCGGTCATCGCGGTCGGCGGGCTGGGCGTCGGCGTCCAGAGCGTCGACCCGACCTCGAGCTTCGTGCCGAGCCCGGTCGACGTGAGCGGAAGTCCCGCCACCGCCTGCGGCCCGTTCCCGCTGCCCGACCACACCAACGCCGACCGCGACTACGCCACGGTGAACCCCGAGGAGAGCGCGCTGCGCGCATTGGTCGCCAGTGCCACCAGCCACCTCGAGATATCCCAGCAGGACCTCAACGGCACCTGCCCGCCGCTGCCCCGCTACGACGCCCGGCTCTACGACGCGCTCGCGGCCAAGCTGGTCGCCGGTGTGAAGGTGCGGATCGTGGTCAGCGACCCGGCCAACCGGGGCGCGGTCGGCAGCGGCGGCTACTCGCAGATCAAGTCGCTGTCCGAGGTCAGTGACGTGCTGCTGGACCGGATCAGCGCCGCCACCGGCCAGGACCGGGCCGGCGCGAAGGCGACCATGTGCCAGAACCTCCAGCTCGCCGCCTTCCGCGCCGCCCCCGGCGACACCTGGGCGGACGGCCACCCGTACGCGCTGCACCACAAGCTGGTCTCGGTGGACGGCGCCGCGTTCTACCTCGGTTCGAAGAACCTCTACCCGGCCTGGCTCCAGGACTTCGGCTACCTGACCGAGGACCGGACGGCCGCCGCCCAGCTGGACGCCCAACTGCTCACCCCCGAGTGGCAGTACTCGCAGGCCGCGGCGACCGTCGACTACACCCGGGGGCTCTGCTCCGCTTGACCGCTCGACCGCCTGAGCGCCGCACCGGTCAGGCGGGCTGCGCCGACCCAGTAGGCGAGTTCCTCGCGCACCGGTCGGAAGCCGGCCGCCTCGGCCAGCGCTCGACTGGGCCCGTTGGACCGGGGCGCGGTCCAGGTCGGCAGTTTGCCGCGGTGGCGGGCCGCCGTCGCGGTCGCCAGGACGCAGGCCAGGCCCAGGCCGCCCCGGCGGAACTCCGGGGCGGTCGCCACCGCCAGGTCCTCGTGCGCGAGCCCGCGCAGATGGCAGACCGCGAGCGAGACCAGTCGCCCCTCGACGAAGGCGCCCCAGGCCCCGCCGGTCGCGACGACGGCCCGGCTCGACCCCCAGGTCTCGGTGACCCAGCGCAGCTCGGGCCCGGCCGCGTCGAGCCGGGCCGCGTCCGCCGGGGTCAGCGGACGCAGCCGCACCCCCGCCGGGACCGGGCGGCGGCGCGGGCGGTGCTGTTGGGTGCAGATCAGCCGCACCCACGGGGTGACGGTGCCGAAGGTGCGGCCGAGCAGCGGCAGGAACTCGTCCGGGGCACTGAACTGCCCGCGCTGCAGCGGCGCGAGGAGCTCGGGTGACAGCAGTCGCGGATCGCCCCGCAGTACCCGGAAGGAGCCGCAGCGGGCCACGGCCACCCGGGGTGCGGCGGGGTGGTCGGTCCAGAGCGAGCCGTGTCCGGTGAGCAGCACGTGCGCGGCCAGCGTGCCGGGGCCGGGCCGCTCCGGCACGAACCAGGGAGCCAGGCGGCGAAGACGGCCGATGCCGGGCAGCGGTGCGCCCGACGGCGGGACGGCGGTGCGGGTCGTGGTGCTCCTGAGCGGCGGACTCGACAGCGGGCGGTTGGACATCCGCCCAGTGAATCCGGCCCGAGCCGACCGGAATCCGTCCCTGACGAATCCCTGTCGGCCGGGGCGACCGCTCTGACGGATCCTTACCGATCGTGACGTGCCGTGCGCGCTGGCGGGCCGGGCGTTAGAGCGGTGTCAGCGAGCGGGCGCGCGGCGTCAGGGAAGCGTCAAGAGGAACCGAAGGCGGGCGCCCGGTGATGCCTTATGGATCTGCGACGATCCCGCTACTTGACCTACAAATTCAAGGCGATATGATCGGTGCACCTGATAAACGAAGGACCAGCGGCGACCGCGGTCCACTACTGAGGGAAGTGCAGCTCATCATGGCCGAGTCCACCCGGGTCATCGTCGGCGTCAGCGGCTCGCGGCGCAGCACGGCGGTCCTGCAGCGTGCGGCGGCAGAGGCGGCCCGGCGTGGTGCCGAGCTCGTGCCGGTGATCGCCTGGACCCCGGTCGGCGGCGAGACGGCCTACCGCACCCACCCCTGCCCGCCGCTGGCCGCCGCCTGGGAGCAGGCCGCCCGTACCCGCCTGGACCAGGTCTTCGCCGAGGCCTTCGGCGGCTACCCGGAGAACCTGCGCATCACCCCCGTGGTGATCCAGGGCGAGGCCGGCCCCTCGCTGCTCCAGGTCGCCGACCGCGCCGACGACCTGCTGGTGGTCGGCACCGGCCGCCGCGGCCTGCTGCGCCCGCTGTTCGCCAGGGTCAGCCGGTACTGCCTGGCCCGGGCCCACTGCACCGTCATCGCCGTCCCGGCCGAGGCCGAGCCGACCGCGGTCAACCGGCGCCGCGGCCGCGGGCACCTGGCGATGGCGGCCTGACCCGCGCGGCGAGCGCTTGGCTCACCGTGGGCCCTAGGGCCTGTACGGCGGATCTTTCCGGGCCCGCGACGCCGGGCATCCCGGCTGGACGCACGCCCGAATCGCCCAAGTACGTCCAGTACGAGGACGACTCGGGCGCACGCCCAGCCGGGCGCCCAACGCCGCGGGCTCATCCGAAAAGATCCGCCGTACAGGCCCTAGGCGGTGGGTCAGGAGAGCAGCCGCAGCCGTTGCGCGGCCACCCGGATCCGCACGGTCTGCCCCCAACTCAGCTGCAGCGCGTCCGACTCCACGCCGTCGCCGAACGCGACCAGGCGGTCGGACTCGACGGTCAGAGCCAGTTGCTCGGAGGCGTCGAACAGCCCCTGCACCTGGCTGGTCCCGGTGACCGGAGAGGGCCAGGCCTCCCGGACGAACCAGCCCACCGCCGGCGCGCTCGGCTCGGGCAGCCGCAGCGTGCTCTGCCGCTCCAGCCAGGCCGAGTGGCACCAGCCGGTGGCGCCCGTGCCGGTGCCGACCAGGATGCCGGAGGAGGCCTGCGCCTCGGCGGCGGCCCCGGGCGCCGTCAACCGGTAACGCGCGGTCTGATGGCCGCGCTGGCCGACGTAGATCTCGTTGAGCGCCAGCAGCCGCTGGGTGTCGTCGGCGACGGCCTCGACCATGGTGCGCTCGGTCAGGTGCGCGGCCGCCGTGGCGGCGGTCGCCACCCGCAGCAACTCGGCGACCTCCGCCGGGCGGTGCTGCACGAGCCCCCCGGCGTTGCGGCCCGGGTCGGCGTCGATGCCGATCACCGGCTGTCCCGACAGGTACTTGGCCGCGTTCGCCACCAGGCCGTCCTGGCCGACCACGACCACCACGTCCTGCGGGGCGAACAGGAAGCGGTCCAGGTCGGCGCGCTCCACCCGGCTGCGCCGCCAGTCCAGCGGAATCGCGCCCGCCACCTCGGCCAGCGCCGCGAGGGTGCGGCGGTGGCGCTGCTCCACCTCGTCGAGCGAGCGGTCCCGGGCGGCGAGGAAGAAGGCGGCCTGGCCACGCGAGCCGTGCGTGGCCAGCAACTCCTCGTACTCGGTGCGGCGGTGCACCAGCACCACGCGCGGGGCGAGCGTCACCGCCCACTGCCGGCGGTGGGGGTGCGGCCCAGCTGGGACAGCAGGCCGGTGAGCACGTCGGGAGTGAGTGTGATGCTGTCGATCTTCGGCAGGTTCTCGGCCAGCCGGCCCAGCGCCAGGGCCTGCAGCACCTCGGGGTCGACCTGCTGGTGGGCTGTCAGCCAGGCCTCCTTCGCGGCCGCCTTGGCCGCGCCGTGCGCGCGCTCGGAGTCGGCCTGGGCGGCGGCCAGGATCCGGGTCGCCTCGGCCTCGGCGGTCGCCAGTCGGGTCCGCCGCACCGACTCCGCCTGCGCCCGCACCGCGTCGGCGGCGGCCTGCTGCTCGGCCTCGCGCCGGGCGTTGGCGCCCTGCTGGGCGACCAACTGCTCTTCCCGACGGGCGAGTTCGATCTTGCTGCCAAGCTCGTTCTCGGCGATCGCGCGCTCCCGTTCGACCGCCACCGCCCGGCGTTCGTAGGTCGCCCGGTCGGCCTCCTGCTGGACCCGCTCCCGGGCCGGCGTGCGCAGTGCCCGTTCCATCTCCGGCTCCGGTCGCAGCGCGGTGACCCGCACCGCGAGCACCGCCAGCCCGATCTCGGCCAGCCGCGGCTCGGTGGTCAGCCCTTCGGCCACCCGCCGCCGCACCGCCGTCACCCCGTCGGCGAGCGCCTCGGCGAGCGGGGTGCGCGCGATCAGTTCGAGGGCGTGCTGCTGGGCGGTCTCGGTGAGCAGCGTGCCGAGCTGGTCGAGCGGATCGGCCCGCCAGCTCCCGGTCTCCGGGTCGATGCCGAAGTCGAGCCGGGTGGCGGCCAGCGCCGGGTCGGTGATCCGGTAGGTGACCGTGGCCTGCACGGCGAGATCCTGGAACTCGGCGGTCCTGGCATGGAAGAGCATCGACAACTCCCGGTCATCGGCCGGGACTTCGGAGATCGCCGCAGTGAGCGGGCGGAACCAGAAGGCCAGCCCGGCCCCGTCGTGGGCGAGCTTGCCGCCGCGCAGGTGGCGGATGTGGGTGGTGGGGGCGGCCCGCAGGTGCCGCAGGCCGAAGCGGCGGGTGATGTCAGCCATGGCTCTTCCCTTCCCGGGGATCAACTCTTGGGGTTGGGCGATTTCTCGTCGAACTGACGATAAAGGATTGCGAGCCTTATCGTCAATACGACGAAATCGGAGCGCCGGGTCAGCGGGAAGCGCCGGCTCAGCAGGACTCGCGCAGGGTCTGGGTGCGCAGCGCGGCGATCAGCGGCAGCACGTCGTCACCGTCGGCGCTCTGGCTGACCGCGGCGATGGCGCCGATCACCGTCCGGGCGATGTGGCCGGCCACCGCGCTGTCGTCGCCACCGGCCTGCGCCCACGCTTCGAGCGTCTGGCCGAGCACCCCGCTGATCCGACCCAGCACGCTGCGGTCCAACTCCTCCGCCGCGTCCAGGGCCTGCTGCGAGGAGAGCCCGTCCGGACCGCCGACGGCCAGCGTCAGCAGGGCGCGCAGCGTTCGTTCGCCGTACAGGGCGAGCAGCGCCGGGAGCGCCCGTTCGCCCGCCTGGCGTTCGCCGAGCACCGTCAGCGCGTGTTCGTCGCGCTGCCAGCCGGCCTCCAACGCGGCCAGCGCCCGCAGGACTTCATCCCGAGTCAGCTCGGAGCCATCGTCTGCCATGCCACCACACGCTACGCGCTACGGGTCGACCGGGTGACCGATTGTGCCCTTTCGTCCCACCTCGGGGGAGAGACAGCCGAAGGGCGGCGGGCTCCTTCGCCCGCCGCCCTTCGCCCGCCGTCCTTCGACAGCTGCCCGTCTCCACAGCTGCCCGTCTCCACAGCTGCCCGTCACTCGAACGCTCAGAGCAGTTCGGGCGCCTCGTTGCCGACTGCCTCGATCGCCCGCCGGATCGGAACCCGCAGCAGCAGGGCGAAGCCGATCGCGAAGAAGACCAGCAGCGAGATGATCGCCACCCGGTAGCTGCCGGTCAGTTGGAAGGCCAGGCCGAAGACCAGCGGGCCCATCCAGCTGGTGCCCCGGTCGCTGATCTTGTAGAGGCTGAAGTACTCGGCCTCCCGCCCGGCCGGGATCAGATGGGAGAAGAGCGAGCGGGACAGCGCCTGGCTGCCGCCGAGCACCAGGCCGATCGCGGCGGCCAGCGCGTAGAACCAGATCGGCTGGCTGGCCGGCATCACGTAGCCGAAGGCCAGCGTGATCACCCAGGCCACCAGCGAGCCCAGGATGGTCTTCTTGGCGCCGTGCCGCTGCGCGATCCGGCCGAGCAGCAGCGCGCCGCCGATCGCCACGATCTGCACCAGCAGCACGCCCGCGATCAGCGTGGTCTGCCCCATGTGCAGTTCCTCGCTGCCGAACAGCGAGGCCTGCGAGATGACGGTCTGGATGCCGTCGTTGTAGCAGAGGAAGGCGGCCAGGAAGAGCAGGGTGAGCGGGAAACGGCGCATCCCGCGCAGCGTGCCGACGAGCTCCCGCAGGGTGCCGCCGGCGTGCTCGTCGACCGGTCGCGCGACCGGCGCGGTGGCCGGACGCTGTGGAAGCCGCAGCATCGGGAAGACGGTGAACGCGGCCCACCACAGGCCCGCCGAGGCCAGGCAGAGCCGCACCGCCGTCCCGGAGGAGAGCCCGAGCGCGCTGTGCCCGAGGAAGAGCCCGAGGTTGACCAGCAGCAGCAGCCCGCCGCCCGCGTAACCGAAGGCCCAGCCCTTGGAGGAGACCGCGTCCCGCTCGGCCGGCGCCGCGAGCCCCGGCAGGAAGGCGTTGGCCAGCGCCGCCGAGACCGCGTAGCAGATGTTGGCCAGCACCAGCAGCGCGCCGCCCAGCAGGTAGTTGTCGCCGTCCAGGAAGAACATCCCGACCGTCGCCGCCGCCCCGGCGTAGGCGAAGGCGCCCAGCAGCGTCTTGTGCTTGCCGGTGCGGTCGGCCGCGGCGCCGGCCAGCAGCATCACCACGACCGAGAGCAGCACCGAGGCCGAGACGGTGTACGGGAAGAACGAGCCGGCCCGCACCGGGATGCCGAGCGGGTGGACGTCGCCGTGCGCGTCCGCGGCCTTGGTGGCGACGTCCGTCAGGTACGGGCCGAGGAAGACGGTCAGGACGGTCGCCGAGAAGGCCGCGTTGGCCCAGTCGTTGAGGTACCAGCCGCGTTGGACGCGCCGGAGATCGACGGCGGCAGGGGCGGGGGCCGCCGTGTCGCGAACAGAATGTGGCAAAACCAGGCTCCGTGCTCGATCAGGACATCGCGCGGGGCGTCACGAACGGACGGCGATGCGATCCGTCATGATGCCATCGCGGCGCCGGTCGCGTGGAGCACGGATGTGTTCCGGTTCTGTGCTCCGGTTCCGTGCTCCGGTTCTGTGTTCTGGTTCGCCGGTGACCGGGAGGTGACCTGGGAAGCCGTAGCGGTCGGGGTGGCTCGCGCCCACCGGGTTCAGGCCGGCTGCCGGGCGGCGAACTGGTCGACCAGCGGCTGCGGCGCCGTCGGGCTGAAGCAGCTGATCAGGTTCGCGGCGGACTCGGCGGCCGCCGCCTCGCTGCGCGGGAAGAGGGCTTGCTCGTAGCGGCCGAGCGCGGTGGCCAGGTCGCCGCGGTGCGCGGCGATCGCGGTGCCGAGTTCGGCGCCGTCGAGCATGGCGAGGTTGGCGCCCTCGCCGGCGAAGGGGGACATCAGGTGGGCGGCGTCGCCGAGCAGCGTGACGCCGGGGGTGGGCTGCCAGCGGTGCCCGACGGGCAGCGCGTGGATCGCGCGCGGGACCAGCGCGCCGTCGGCCTCGGTGATCAGCGACCGCAGCCGCTCGTCCCAGCCGTCGAAGTGCTTCAGCAGCGCGGCCTTGGCCGCCCAGGCCTCGGGCTCGGCCTGGGCCTCGGTCTCGGTCTCGGTCTCGGTGAAGTCGAGCTCGCTGCCCCAGCCCTCGGGAGCCCGCAGCGCGACGTAGACGTGCACGTTGCCGTCGGGCTCGCGATGGGCGAGGAAGCCCCGGTCCTCGCCGAGCGCGAAGAACATGCCGCCGCCGACCAGGGAGGCGCTGACGGGGTGGCGGCTGTCGGCGTCCACCAGGTCCAGCTCCACCAGCGACATGCCGGTGTAGGCGGGCACGGCGTCGGAGACCAGCGGACGGATCCTCGACCAGGCCCCGTCCGCACCGACGAGCAGGTCGGTGGTGAAGGAGCCGCCGTCGGCGAGGGTCACCAGGTGGCGGCCTCCGCCCAGCGCCCGGGCACCGGTGACCTTGGCGCCCCAGCGGACGGTGTCCGCGGGCAGCGAGTCGAGCAGCAGCGCGCGCAGGCGGCCGCGGTCCACCTCGGGTCGCCCGCCCTCGCCGGTGTCCTCCTCGGCCAGGTGCAGCACGGCGTGCCGGTCCAGGATCCGCATCTCCTCGCCGCCAGGGAGGACCAGCGCGCGGAACTCCTCGTGCAGGCCGGCCGCCCGCAGCGCTGCTTGGCCGGACTCCTCGTGGATGTCGAGCATGCCGCCCTGGGCGCGGGCAGTTGGGGTGGCGTCGAGTTCGTAGACGGCTGCCGCGATCCCGTGCGCGTGCAGCACGCGGGCGAGGACCAGGCCGCCGAGGCCGGCGCCGATCACCGCGATCGGATGGTGGATCGGGTGGCCTTCGGTCGCCTCCGTGCTGCTGCCGGTGGTTGCTTCGGTGGTCATCTCAAGTGCTCCTCTGGTCGGGTTCGCCGGACCGGTCCGGCCGTGGCGTGTGGAGAATGCCGCTGATCAGCACCTGGAATCCCCAGGCGAGGCGGTCCTGGCCGGTGCCGGAGAGCAACTCGCCGCCGAGCGCGGCGAGCTGTGGGTGCCGGGCGCTGTCCGCTCCGCGCAGGGCCGCGCCGAGGTCGTCCATCTCCTGCTGGGCCTGGGCGTCGCCCGCCTGGTCCCGGGTGGCCTGCTCGGCCGCGGTGGCGGTGGCGTGTTGCAGCAGCAGGTCGACGGCCCAGGCGGCGCGCCCGGCCGGGACCCCGCCCTCGATGAGCAGCGCGAGCAGTGCCTCCAGCAGGTCCAGATAGCGGGCGCCGCTGGGCCGGGCGACCAGCGCGGAGCGGGCCAGGCCGGGGTGCTCGAACAGCACGTCGGTGTACGAGGTGAGCACCGTCGCCAGCCGCTCGCGCCAGTCGCCCGTCGTGCGTACCGCACTCAGGTCGACGGCGCCGAGCAACTCGTCCAGGATCGCGGCGTGCAGCTCGGCGGTGTTGCGGACGTAGACGTAGAGCGAGGCCGCGCCGGTGTCGAGCTCCTGCGCGAGCCGCCGCATGGTGGCCCGCTCCAGGCCTTCGGCACGCATCAGCGCGACGGCGGCCGCAACGATGCCGGCCCGGGTGAGCGCGGGCTTGGCGGGCCGCTCGCGACGGCTGCGGGGGGTCGGGGGAGGGGCTGCTGTCATGCCTCCACTGTAGCGAACGCGTTCGTCGCGAACAAGTTTCTAACGAACGTGTTCGTTGGCACGCTGCGCGAGGCCGCCACGCAGGCGCGGGGGTGACCGTCGCGGAGATCCACTGCCACCAACTCGCCGACGCGGACACGTATTCGCCCGGATCGAGTGAGACCTGGCGGGACACGCCGAGGGGCCGGTCGCGGCGCTGCCAGGATCGGGGACCGCACCCGGCCCGCCCGCCCCGCCCGAGCGGTGCCAGCAGCTGCCGTCAGTCCACCGAACCAGGGGAGCACTGTGTCCGAACACGCCGTCAGGACCGAGCAGGCCGCGACCGACGACACCGGCCGGCCCGAGCCCGACCAGCCCGACCAGCCACAGCGGGAGCCCGACGAGCCCGAGCCCGACGAGCCCGAGCCCGACGAGCCCGAGCCCGACGAGCCCGAGCCCGACGAGCCCGAGCCAGGCGAGCAGATCCGGGCGCACTTCCACGGCGACAACCGCCGCCGGGCCGGCGAGTCGGTCTCGGCCGCCGCGATGGTGCGCCGCCTGCCCCAACTCGTCCGCCGCGCCCTCGCCCTGGCCTGGCACGCCGACCGCACCGCCACGGTGCTGCTGCTCTGCTGCCAGCTGCTCTCCGGGATCTTCGGCGCGCTCGCCCTGTACGCCACCACCGGCACGCTCGGCGCCCTGCTGGTCCCCGGCCCGGTCGGCCTCCACCTGCGCAACGCCGCCCCGTCGCTGGCGGTGCTCAGCGCGGCCACCGCCCTGCGCGCGGTGCTCGGCATCACCGTGACCAGCCTGTCGACCAAAGTGGCGCCGCGGATCAACCGGGAGGCTGACCTCGCGCTGATCGCCGCCGGCTGCGCCGCCGAGTTGAAGGCATACGACGAACCGTCCTACGCCGAGCAGTGGGAGTCCGCCGACCGGGGCGCGGCCACCACGCCCGACCTGCTCTCCAACGCCCAGGACGTGATCGCCTCCACGGTCTCGCTGGTCGCGGCGGCCGGCGTGCTGGCCACCCTGCACCCCTGGCTGGTCCCGTTCCTGCTGCTCGGCTCGGTGCCCTCCGGCATCGCGGCCGTGCGCACCGCGCGGATCCACTACCTCGCCGCCGTCACCACCAACGAGGAGCGGCAGGCCCTGCGGATCTACCGTTGGTTCCTGATCGACAAGGGCCGCGCCGACCAGGTCCGGTCCGACCAGGTGACGCCGTTCATGATGGCGAAGTACCGGCAGGCCGAGGCCAGGATCGTCGCGGCGACCGACCAGGCCACCCGCAAGGCGGCGAAGGTGTCGCTGCTGGCTGCGCTCGGCACCGGCGCCGGGAGCGCGCTGATCTGGGGCGTCCTGCTCTTCCTGGTCGCCAGCGGCCGGATCGACCTGGCCGCCGCCGGAGCCGCCACCTTCGCGCTGCGCACCGCTTCCAACGGCGTGCAGGGCATGGTCGGCAACGGTGCCCGGCTCTACCGCACCGGCCTCTACCTGGACGACTACTTCAGGTTCCTGGACGAGGCCGGCGGCCACCGGATCCAGCGCGGTTCGATCATCCCGCCCGCCCCCGAACTGGTCGAGATCAAGGCGCTCTGCCACACCTACCCGGGCGCGCAGCAGGAACCCGCACTGCGCGACGTCAGCATGACACTGCGACGCGGTGAGGTGGTCGCCGTGATCGGGCAGAACGGCAGCGGCAAGTCCACCCTGCTCAAACACCTGGCCGGGCTCTACCTGCCGCAGACCGGGCAGATCACCTGGGACGGCGTGCCCGTCGAGGAGTTGGACGCCGACGGCATGTGGCGCCGGGTCGCCCGGGTCCCGCAGGAGTTCGCCCGCTGGCCGCTGCCCGCCGCCGAGAACGTCCACCTCGGACACCTCACCGAGGACCTGATGGCCGAAGTGCAGCGGGCGGCGGCGCACACCGGTTTCGACGAGGTGGTGGCCCGGCTGCGCTCCGGCTGGCGCACCCTGCTCGCCCAAGGCTGGCTGGGCGGCGCCGAACTGTCCGGCGGCGGCTGGCAGCGCGCGGCGGTGGCCCGCGCCCTCTACCGCACCACACTCAACCCCGGCCTGCTGATCCTCGACGAGCCGACCTCCGACCTCGACCCCAGGGCCGAGCACAAGATCCTGCACGCCCTGCGGACCTTCGCGCCGGACCGGATCACCCTCCTGGTCACGCACAACATCGCCAACGCGGCGGTGGCGGACCGGGTGATCGTGCTGGACCAGGGCCGCATCGTACAGACCGGCAGCTGGCCGGAGCTGGCCGCCCAACCGGACGGCCTCTTCCGCGAACTGCTGGACCTCCAGCGCGACCGCGCGGTGCCGAGCCAGCGGGCGGCCGGCGAGTAGGACGAACCGTCAGGGCCGGGTCTCGGCCGCCGTGCTTCGGGCGACGGCCGAGATCCGGCGTGCCGCCGCCGAGAAGGTCCGATCAACGTGATTGAGGACTACTGGCGGCCGGAGTTCTGCTCGCCCGAGCCCGACTCCACCCGCTACCAGGTCGAACACGCCCTCGATGTCGCCGCCAACCGCGCCGACCAGGCGCTCTTCCTGTTCGTCAACGTCTCGGCCACCCACGTCCCCCACGGCGATCGCATCGGCGACAGCTCCGACTCCTGGCAGTCCCAGAGCGCGGCCCTCGCTTACGCCGACGAACATCTCGGCTGGGTCGTCTCGGTCGACTCCACCATCGTGTGCGCCCACCAGAACGCGGCCGGGGCCCGTCAAAAGGGGCCCCTGCTGGCGAGCCCGACCGCCATGCCATCGGGCGCTCGCGCGGCGGGCTGACGACGAAGATCCACCTCGCCGTGGACGGCCGCTGCCGCCCGTTGTGCTTCCGCCTCACACCTGGCCAGGCCGGTGATGCACCTGCTTTCGAGCACGTCATGGCCGCCCTGCGCGTACCCAGGGCAATCGGCCGGCCGCGCACCCGGCCCGTCGTGCACCGTCTTCCAGGCGGGACTCCACATCGCGGGCATCTTCATCTGGTCCGCTCGATGATCCGAGAGGAGCCATCTGACGAGCGTCAGTTCCACGGATCCCGGTAGGGGTTTTCGCCCAGCAGCTTCGCTGCGGCCACGCAGAGGTCTTCGCCGAAGAGTTGGTTGCTGCCCCACTCGGAGCCCCACAGGTCGGACGCGGCCTGGGCCACAGCGCGCCAGGAGTAGTCCTCATCGCATCGCCACGTGCGGATCTGAGCAGCCATCTCCGGCGTGATCGTCGCCGGGTCAACCGTGTGATGAGTCACCCCAGCGACCCTAGTAGGGCTTGGTCAGGTCGACTCGATAGTGGCGTGTCTTTGTGTCGGGTGGTGCGTTGTTGAGGTGTGACACCTGGGGAGATGGCCGAGGTCCGGGAGGACCTGGAGGCGTTCGCGTCGGAGATGTTCGAGGCGTTCACGCGTACTGACCAGCGGCGTTGGGGGGCAGGCCTATGTGCGGGGGCTGCTCTTGGACGGCCGGCGCAAGTCGGTGGAGCCGATGGCCGTGCGGCTCGGTGAGGATGGCAACCGGCAGGCCCTGGCGCACTTCGTCAC